>NZ_CAWOJA010000045.1:0-584 GCF_963881615.1 Rahnella sp. CJA17(1/100)
GCGTTATTGATGCGCGGCAAATCTGTGATTTAGCCGTGTCGTCGGTCTCATCGCAAAAGCAGCAGATAGATTCGGTTGCCACCGCCGCAACGCAAATGGCGCAAACCAGCCAAGAAATGGCTGTCAGTGCCCAGCGTGCCAATGATTTTGCCCAGAAGGCGCAAACTCAAGCTCACGACGGTACACAGATTGTTTCCCGTGCGACCGAAGGGATGAAGGCGCTGTCAGAGCAAGTGATTGCCGCGGCGAAAGTGATTAAACACTTACGCAATAGCTCAGAGCAAATCGGTGAAGTCTTGAGTGTGATCCGTAATATTGCCGAGCAAACCAATCTATTGGCATTGAATGCGGCGATTGAAGCGGCGCGTGCGGGTGAGCAAGGCCGCGGTTTTGCTGTCGTGGCCGACGAAGTGCGCACGTTGGCATCGCGTACCCAAGATTCTACCGCCAACATTCAAGGTATTATTCAAACCTTGCAACAGAGTGCATTGCAGGCTGAGCAAGTGATGGAATCGGGTGTCGAGCAGGCGAAAGCGGGGCAAGACTTAACGACCCAAGTCGAAGCGGCACTGAATGATATTGCC
>NZ_CAWOJA010000046.1:0-641 GCF_963881615.1 Rahnella sp. CJA17(1/100)
CCCCGGCTGCACCGCCCGACACAGAACCGCCCTGCAGATAGGCGACCACTGCGCCGGCAAGCGCATGCCCGGTGATATTTTCGACTTCGTTAACGTTGCCTTTGGCGTCTGTGGTCGCCGCCTTCACGGCCAGAGATAGATAAGGGGCCAGCCCGCCCGCCAGCGCCTGGCTCATGTCGCCACCGGTTAAGCCTGCCAGCGCGCCTGATATCGCCGTGCCCGCCGTCCAGAACGGGCTGCCGATACCATACTTTTGTTCTGCTGCGATGTATTCCGGCGAGTTCTCCAGCATTTTCTGCTGGTCTGCAGGTGAAGCTTTATTGTACTCCGCCGTGCCTGACAATCTTGCGAGCGCGTCACTTCGTGCATTCACCTGCGCCTGCATGACCACGTTCTGCATCGTCTGGACGCCCACCTGGCTGATAGCCTGCGCCACGGCCTGATTTTCTTCTATTTTCTGCTTGTCGAAAATTTTATCGATATGCCCGTTGGCGTTCTCCGTATCACGGCTCAGCGTACTCACATCCTGCGTTTGCTGGCCGGTATCACGCACCGTAATGCTGCCATCAGCAACCGCTGAACGGGTGGTGCCCGATGCGCTGCCGCTGGCATTGGTCATCACCGGCAGCACACCCCCTGCA
>NZ_CAWOJA010000047.1:0-603 GCF_963881615.1 Rahnella sp. CJA17(1/100)
ATACATGACCGACTTGTGTATGAATCTGGCTTTCGATTGCAGTAACACCATCCCTTACAGCTACGAGCCGGCACTGGAAGACACGGTCGTCAGCAGTACCAACAGCAGCACCAATTACGGCAGCAGCACATTGCTGACCGCCAGCGACAACTGGAAAAACGGCGGTCATGCCAGTAATCCGGAAAGCCTGGTTCTGTTTAAGTTTAAAATTCCTGCACTGCCGGAAGCCATCCCGGCCTCTGAAGAGGGATTATTCGTCTACCGTCTGCGGGTGTTTGGTGGCAATGCCGCTTCCAGCGCCACCGGCAAGCTGAATGTCTACAGCACATCCACGGACTGGGATGGCAAAACAGTGAACTGGGATAACCATCCGGCAACGGATTACCAGTCAGCTGGCACCATCTCGATGAATAATAACCGTCAGTATCGCGACGCTATCGTGGATACGGCTGTTCGCCAGGCGCTGGCAGAAGGCAAAACGGAAGTCGCTTTCTACCTCGGTGGTGACCAGAATGGCGGAACCTATACCTTCGATTCCACCGAAACCAACCATCCACCGTTGTTGATCGTGAAAGGCTACAAGGCGGTAACAGAGAATTAATC
>NZ_CAWOJA010000048.1:0-601 GCF_963881615.1 Rahnella sp. CJA17(1/100)
GTATTGGCGTACTCGTCTAACACGACAGGCGCCTGTTCCGCTGACACATCATCCCCTAACAGTTTTCTCACCACAAACTGGTTCATGTTGATGTTCGCTTGATGCAACCATAAACGCTTAAAAGACTGCGGCGTTAATGCTTGTTCGGCCAGATGTTCATCCAAATGTTGGTAAATCATCGGCAGTAGCTCTTTAAACACTTTGCGCCCTTGTTGGTGGAACAGTTTATCGGCCTGATGGGCAGCACTCGGATCGCAGCGATTCAAGAAACCAAAATTACTGCGAATATTATTCGAATAATCAGTAAAACAGCGGCTTGAGAGGATTTTAAACACATTGTCAGATTGAGCTAGACTTTGCTCTTCCAGTACCAGTGCGGTCGCGACATCACCAAAAATAAAGTGGCTGTCACGATCGCGATAATTCACCTGCGCCGAACAAATCTCTGGGTTGATAACGAGCACTCTTGAGGCTGAGCCCGTCGCAATCGCATTAGCAGCAGCAACAATGGCGAAGGTTGCCGATGAACACGCCACTTGCATGTCGTAACCATAACCGCGCGTACCGAGCGCACGTTGAATTTCAATTGCCATCGCAGGAT
>NZ_CAWOJA010000049.1:0-516 GCF_963881615.1 Rahnella sp. CJA17(1/100)
GTTGGGGAGTCTGCCAATTTCTATCATGCATTCGCCTCATGCCAGGCGCTATAGCCGCCGTCTAGGCTGTAAACGTCATCAAAACCTTGTTCGCATAAATATTGCGCCGCATTTTGGCTGCTCATGCCGTGGTAACAAACCACCACGAGTGGGCTATCCATATCGGCTTGGCTAATAAATTGCGCTAGGTTTTCGTTATTCAGGTTAGTTGCACCTGCAATATGGCCGTTGGTGAAGCTATTGCCATCGCGGATATCGACGATTTGCACTGGCTGTGCTTCGGTCATTTGCAGCAATTGATTAACGCTTAAGTGTTTAAAGGAAGACATAATAAAACCTGATAAAGCTAAGGGATGGAAATCAAGATGGGATAAGTGTGCAACAAGGGGCTGCGAGTGTACAGCCCCATCGATACCCAAGCTATCTGAAGATACGAATCCTGCATCTTCAGGTCGTTTGGGTGCAAGTAATGCTCTGCAGGATTAATCCCAGCTGAGGATCACTTTACCCGATTGG
>NZ_CAWOJA010000050.1:0-487 GCF_963881615.1 Rahnella sp. CJA17(1/100)
CTAATAGTATTGACAGTTACAAGTGACTTCGTTATGTTAGGCGAGTAGAGGGCTTTTTTTTTTTTGCTCAGACATAAATACATTTTCCGGCGCAAACCCTAAAAGCCAGCAAATTCCCATGATGTCTGCACGACGAATGAGTATCGGCAGTCGTTTTGCTGTGGATTCCGGGCTTGCGTTGCTCGTCAATAACAACGTAGATGCTGCAATTTTTACCAGTCGTCATGGTGAACTGGAGAAAACGGGGCGAATTTTGCATTCCCTGGCCGGGGGAGAGGCTTTATCTCCGACTGAATTCTCCATGTCAGTACATAATACCGCCGCGGGTTGGCTTACCATTATTAGCAAAAATCCGTTGCCGGTAACCTCGTTAACGGCCAGTAAAGACAGCTTTCATCAGGGAATGCTGGAAGCTCAGTCAATGCTGGCAACGGGGGCTTCCCGCGTTATGTTGGTTGATTTTGATGGTGAAATTCCTGATATATAC
>NZ_CAWOJA010000051.1:0-530 GCF_963881615.1 Rahnella sp. CJA17(1/100)
TTTTTGAACAGCATGGTAAAGAGTTATAATTTGCTTCGCCAAAAGTAAAACCATAACCAATACCATGCCAAGAACAATGCTAACTGATATTCGCTGGGAACTGCTACTCCAAGTTATGAAAAGTACAGGTCTTATTTACGATAAAACTGAACATCGAATGACATTTGAAGGAATACTTTATCGAATGAGAACAGGTATTCCTTGGCGAGATCTACCCTCTGAGTTCGGAGAGTGGAGTACCGTTTACAGACGATTTAATCTTTGGTCGAAGAAAGGGATTTTAGATAAACTTTTCAAAAGCTTATCTAGCATGGCTGATTTTGAATGGGTCTTGCTTGATGGCTCTATAGTTCGAGCGCATCAGCATAGTACAGGTGCAGCTACTGAAAGCTCAGAGCAAATAGGAAAAAGTCGCGGGGGCAACTCAACCAAAATTCACTTAGCCGTAGATAGTGGTGGTCTGCCGATTTGCTTTGATTTATCAGAAGGACAACGCCACGATATAGTGCATGCCGAAAGCTTAGTTGAAC
>NZ_CAWOJA010000052.1:0-517 GCF_963881615.1 Rahnella sp. CJA17(1/100)
TTGCGGGCCAGTGTGATGGACAGTTACGACGTGAACGAGATGCGCCTGGCGGCAAAGCTGGCAGACAGCGCGCCGGATAACAGTATTACGCTGTTCGATAAGGGTTTTTACTCTTTAGGACTGCTACATGACTGGCATAATGCGGGCGAAAATCGCCACTGGCTGACGCCGCTGAAAAAGAACACGCAGTACGAGGTGGTGTGTAAGCTCGGCAAACAGGACGAGCTGATACGGCTGAAAACGTCACCGCAGGCCAGAAAACAGTGGGAAGGACTGCCGGAAGAAATGACCGTGCGGCTTATCCGCCGGAAGGTTAATGGCGTTGAACGGCAGGTACTGACGTCAATGACGGATGCGATGCGTTATCCGGCCGCCAGCGTGGCGGAGCTTTATAAGCATCGCTGGGAAATCGAGTTAGGATACCGGGAGACGAAGCAGTTTTTACTGGGGAACCGGTGGGCGCTGAGAAGCAAACTGCCGGAAATGGTGAGGCAGGAACTGTGGGGTATCCTGCTGA
>NZ_CAWOJA010000053.1:0-512 GCF_963881615.1 Rahnella sp. CJA17(1/100)
CCTTACAACACCAAAGGTGTTTTTAGAGACTTGAAGTAGATTTTCAGCTGAAGTTCCGAGATTGGTTCGTAGTGCAAGCCTGATTTAAGGTGAGCGGTATGAATGAAACAGAATTTGCCTGGCGGCATTAGCGCGGTGGTCCCACCTGACCCCATGCCGAACTCAGAAGTGAAACGCCGTAGCGCCGATGGTAGTGTGGGGTCTCCCCATGCGAGAGTAGGGAACTGCCAGGCATCAAATTAGTAAAGTTCGCTTTTACGCGGATTGTTATAAGAATTAGCGTGCTGATATGGCTCAGTTGGTAGAGCGCACCCTTGGTAAGGGTGAGGTCCCCAGTTCGACTCTGGGTATCAGCACCAGTAATAAGCGTAGAGTTCGGTAAATTACAGAATTTGCCTGGCGGCACTAGCGCGGTGGTCCCACCTGACCCCATGCCGAACTCAGAAGTGAAACGCCGTAGCGCCGATGGTAGTGTGGGGTCTCCCCATGCGAGAGTAGGGAACTGCCAGGCA
>NZ_CAWOJA010000054.1:0-496 GCF_963881615.1 Rahnella sp. CJA17(1/100)
TGCTAACAGTGCTCGTTGCCGCCGTTACTTTAGGTGGGGTTAAGCGCATTTCGAATGTGGCGCAAAAGCTAGTGCCTGCCATGTCGATTGGTTATGTGCTAGCCTGCGTGTGGATTTTAGTGGGATTTTCTGAGCAAATTTTACCCGCCTTAGGTTTAGTGATTGAATCGGCCTTTACGCCACTCTCGGCAGCGGGAGGATTTTTAGGGGCGACAGTGGCGCAGGCGATTCAAATCGGTATTGCTCGCGGCGTGTTTTCCAATGAATCAGGTCTTGGTAGCGCGCCGATTGCAGCGGCTGCCGCTAAAACCAATGAACCCGTTGAGCAAGGTTTAGTCAGCATGACGGGCACCTTCTTCGATACCATCATTATTTGCACTATGACGGGCTTAGTGCTGATCATCACAGGTGTGTGGAGTGGTGAAACTGCGGGCGCGGCGATGACGAGCGCGGCGTTTGCCCTCGGCGGCTCTGCGGTTGTGGGTCAGTATCTGGT
>NZ_CAWOJA010000055.1:0-351527 GCF_963881615.1 Rahnella sp. CJA17(1/100)
TCGCCTTGACAGGCTCGCCCTGCGGGCCAACGGCAAAGCCGTTGTTCAAACGCCTGCGGCGTTAGTCCGAGTCCGGGCACCATATTTAAAGAAACCCGCCTATGGCGGGTTTTTTGCTTTCAGAGATGCGGACTCTCCATCGAACTCCGTTCGATGACTCGCCTTGACAGGCTCGCCCTGCGGGCCAACGGCAAAGCCGTTGTTCAAACGCCTGCGGCGTTAGTCCGAGTCCGGGCACCATATTTAAAGAAACCCGCCTATGGCGGGTTTTTTGCTTTCAGAGATACGGACTTCTTCAGTGTGTCAGGGAAACCCGTACTCATTAAACGCCCCGATAGCCAGGCGTTTAATGAAGTTTACGATTGTCGCTATTTCGACATTGTCACCAAAATAGGCTTTTTCACGAACAACCCGTAGCTTAACGCGCCCAGCATCAGTAAACCGGCACCGAGAAAGAAGACGTTGGTGAACTGCCCGGTTGCATCCAGAATAAGTCCGGTGACAATCGGCGCACAGGCCGCCCCCAGAAAACCACCAAAGTTCTGAATGGCGCCCATCGATGCCACCTGCTCTTTCGGCGCAATGTCTGAGGCCAGCGTCCAGATGACACCCTGCGGCAGTTGCGAGAAGAAGTAGCCAACTGACAGCAGCGCGATACTCAGTGTTGTGTTGTGTACAAAAGGAATCGGCGCCACAAAGCAGGCCGCCAGCGCTGCACCGGCCACAATCGGCACCTTACGCGCGGTAATCGTCTTCACACCGCGACGGATAAGACGGTCAGAGATAGCCCCGCCGCACAGCACACCTAAAATCCCCGCCAGGAACGGAATGGCCGCCAGCCAGCCTGTTTGTTTCAGGCTAAAACCCAGCGATTTTTCCAGGTAGCCCGGCAGCCAGGTCAGGTAAACCCAGATAGTGAACATGATAGAAAAGTTGCCGATCACCATAAACCAGGTGGTTTTATGCCTGAACAACGCTCCCCAACTCGCCTTGTTATTGCCGTTAACTTCGGTCACCGACTTCTGCACCAGCTGAGAATTGGCGTGGATCACCTTTTCTTCGCGATCGGTCGGATTGCGGTAGAATTTCAGCCATACCAGCAGCAGCGGGATCCCCGCCAGGCCAATGGCAATAAACATGCCGCGCCAGCCGAGCGTTAACAGCAGCACGGTCAGGATTGGCGGCGCAATGGCATTGGCAATCTGCGAACCGGTATTGATGATCGAGGTCGGCAGCGCACGCTCTTTATCAGAGAACCAGCGGTGAGTAATCTTGATGCCGGAGGTAAAGAACGGTGATTCGGAAATACCCAGCAGCATGCGCAGGGCATAGAACATGGAATAACCATTAACGAAACCTGCCATCACCGTGAAGGTGGACCACAGCCCCACGCCCCACGAGAACATTTTTTTAGGACCGAAACGGTCAACCAACCAGCCCGCAGGCAGGTTTGCCAGCGCATATGGCCACAGGAAAGCAGACAGCAGCAAGCCCATTTCCGTCTGGCTGAAACCAAACTCTTTCGCAATGGTGGTATTAGCAATACTTAAATTGGCACGGTCGAGATAATTAATGACCGCCGCCATTAATAAAATAAAAATAATGCCCCAGCGCAAGCGTGAAACAACAGGAGCAGCCGTTTTAACCAAAGATGTATCGGGAGGAGAGGTAGCGTCTTTCATCATTTTAATTATCCACTATTGGTTATTCATAAATAAGTCATCATTGAACAGACTCAGGTGAATTTTAATCACAGCTTTACGAATAAAAGACTGACTTCGGGTATTACAGCAAGGGCGATGTAAATCTTGCGGAAAGAAAACGGCAAACATGCCGGGTTCCAAACGAATCAGCGATTCATTATTCGTTTCCTGATAAAACACGATGTCATGCTTCTCCGCCCGGTCTTCTGCCACCTCGTGCTCCGCCGCACCGCGCGCCACACCGATGGTTTCTTCTCCCTGCAAGAGAAATTGAATATCTGCAAACTTGAAATGTGACTCAGCCCGCATTTCATGAGCAGGAACGGTATTCATTTCCTGCAGAAGGCAAAACATCTTGTCCGGAATAATATCGAATTTCCCTGGTGTCAGCGTGGTAAAATCAGTTTGAGTAATATACTCAATACCTTTATTAATAATCGGATGGAAAGCGAATTTTTCACGTTCCCAGTCTCTCAGGCAACATACGATCATGTTGAATAATCCTTTTATATTTATATTCAGGGTCGGATTACGGCTAAAAAGGTTATAGATTTGAAACTGACGGCCTGGCAGCATCATCATGTACATTGAATATCCGACCAGGCCATTAATCAGCGGATAAGATGTCAGCTCATCCGCATCACTCACTCATGGCTATCTCACCTTATACGGCGGCGATTTTTTTCTGCCACAGCGCCGTGCCGCTGTGAATTTGATCCAGCAATACGGTCAGCCCCCAGAACTTTTCCAGCACATTGTCTTTATTCACACGGCAGAACTCGCTGTCGAAAGTACCCAGACGCTGATGATAAATCTTGGCATTCTTCGGATACCCCAGTGTTTCAGTCACCGCGCCCAGCGACAGGAAAATGGCTAACTCGTCGGCGAGTTGCGGCTGGCTTGCCGCCTTGTGATACAGCCAGCTGTATAGCTCGGGGTGGAAATTGGTGAACACGCCGCTGAATCCTTTAGACCCCGCCTGCATCGCCGGATAAGCAATCGCGGCATTAGCATTAATGATGTTCAACGGCGTATTTGCCACCAGCTTCACGCGGCGGGTAACGGTTGTCAGGTCACAGCTCACGTCTTTCAGTACAACGAAGCGGCCGGTGTTGGCGCAGTAAGTGAGCTCTTCGTCGGTCAGCAGACGGCGATACGGTGCAGGACACTCATACAAACCCAGCGGCATGGATTCAGGCAAGGCACTCAGCAACTTATCCAGCGTGGCAAAGAAGGTCTCACTGCCCTGATTTTTCGGATCGAGATGGTTGGTGACCAGCACCAGTGCGTCGGCTCCGGTTTTCGCCATCGCACTCAGCTCACTGATTTGGTCATTGATATCATCACTGATATGGCCCGAGGCAATCACCGGCACGCGCCCCGCGACGTGCTTCACCACAAACCCGGCCAGCGCAACGCGCTCTTCGAGGGTCAGAAACTGCATTTCGCTCGACTGACACACGGCGAACAACGCATCTACACCTTTCTCAAGATACCAGTCGATCAAACGGGTCAGGCCCGGATAGTCAATCTGGTTGTCTTCGGTGAAAGGGGTCAACATCACCGGCACGATGCCTTCAATACTTTTAGTCATGACTGCTCCTTAAGACGGAATCGATTACGTGGCCGCTAAACTCAATGCATCAAGGCAGCGACCGTCACAAGAAACTAAAGAATTACCGCCGCATTTATCGCTGCGCCAGACGTGCTGAAACCTGGGCCTTATCAGGCATGTTTGATGCACCTTCACGCTCGACGGCCAGCGAGGCAAACGCCGCGGCATAGGTCGCCGCCTGAACCAGACTTTGTCCATTGGCAATACTTGAAGCCAGCGCGCCGTTGAAAGCATCGCCTGCACCGGTGGTATCGACGCTCAGCGCCGGGAAGGCCGGAATGTGCTGGAACTGATTACCGTCAAACAGCAACGCGCCGCGCGATCCCATGGTAATAATCACCCGCCTCGCCCCCTGGCTGACGATACGCTGTGCAGCCTCTTTGGCGCTGGCTAAATCCTTCACGTCAATGCCGGAAAGCTGCGATGCCTCAGTTTCATTAGGTGTAATAACGTCAACATATTCAAAACACTCAAGCGCATGGCTCGAGAAAGGGGCCGGGTTGAGAATCACCTTCACGCCCAGCGCTTTGGCCAATTTCATCGCGCTCAGGGTAGCGGCAAAATTGTTTTCGAGCTGTACGAGCAGCACGTCCGAATCTTCCAGTTCGGGGGCAATCGCTGCCACTTCGTCTTCGCTGATGGTTTTATTGGCACCGGAATAAATGGCAATCATGTTCTCGCCGTTTTCCTGCGAGACATAAATGATGGCGTTGCCGGTCGGCTCAGTGTCCGACTGATAAAGGGTAAAGGAGTGGATCTCCGAGGAGGTCAGGTGATCATAAGCAAACTGGCTGAACTGATCCTTACCCACCTTGGAAACGAAATGCACTCTGGCACCCGCACGACTGACCGCCGTGGCCTGATTCGCCCCTTTGCCGCCGGGGCCGAGCGTGCTGCCCAGCGCCAACAGGGATTCTCCGCCTTTTGGAAAACGTTCAACCTTCGCCACGATATCGACGTTAAATGAACCCAGAATGCAAACCTTACCTTTCATGTTCTTTCCTTTCCCCTGTTGTACGCTCTGCTTTCTTTTCTGACTCTGCAGCCGTTGCAACAACACTTCAAAGTTGCCACCGGTGTCAGCAATTAGCTTTGACTGCAAACTCCGCCGTATCACCATTGCACCGCCATGACATCGCTGAACCAATTTTTCAGCCGCCAGGGCATTCAGATCACTGCGAATGGTCTCTCTGGTCACCGCAAACAGGGACGCCAAAACCTCCACTTTTACCCGCTCGTTTTTATCCAGATATTCCAGGATTTGCTGCCGACGTTCTTCAAGAAACATATCCACCCGCCTTCTCTGTATTCAGAATAAGTGCACGAAACTGATTAAAGAGTGATGATGCTCATAGCTTAACCAGCAAAACGGAAGTAAACAAAAATGGGAATTTTTGATTTGGCGAAGTGAGAAGAAAGGAGCAGAAAAGAGCCATCGAAAGTGAGGGGCTGTCACAAGAGGGCGCGCATCACCCCGGTGCTCGTTTCACCCGGACACACATGACGCCGCCTCTTTTCGTAACAGAAACTATACTTTATTTTCATCAGGATAGTGACGCTGGCAGGATAAAGAATGACCCAACAAAGACCGCAATTTTCATTGAAAGTACTGACGATTAATACTCACAAGGGCTTCACCGCGTTTAATAAACGCTTCATTTTACCCGAGCTGCGCGACGCGGTACGCACCGTCGGTGCCGATATCGTCTGCCTGCAGGAAGTGACGGGCGCACATGATGTGCATTCGTTGCATGTGGAAAGCTGGCCGGACATCCCCCATTACGAGTTTCTTGCTGACAGCATGTGGAGCGACTTCGCCTACGGACGCAACGCGGTCTACCCGGAAGGTCATCACGGCAATGCCGTCCTTTCACGCTATCCCATTGAACATTACGAGAATCGCGACGTGTCGGTCGCGGGTAGTGAGAATCGCGGCCTGTTGTACTGCCGTATCGTGCCCCCGCAGCTTGGGTCCCCTGTCCACGTGATTTGCGTACATCTGGGTCTGCGCGAAGCGCACCGCCAGGCGCAGCTCAAGATGCTGGCCGACTGGGTTAACGCTTTCCCGCAGGGAGAACCGGTGCTGGTGGCGGGCGATTTCAACGACTGGCGGCAAAAAGCCAATCGCCCGCTTAAAGTACAGGCGGGACTCGATGAGATTTTCACCCGCGCAAAAGGCCGCCCGGCGCGCACTTTCCCGGTCAGGATGCCGCTTCTGCGTCTTGACAGGATCTATGTGAAAAATGCCAATGCCAGCGCGCCTGCGGTGCTGCCGCTGCGTAACTGGCGTCATCTGTCCGATCATGCCCCGTTAAGCGCGGAGATCCATCTATGAAAACCGCATGGCGGGAAGGCAACCGCATCCAGCTTCTGGAAAATGGCGACGAATATTACCCGGCGGTATTTGACGCTATCGATAACGCTCAGCGTAAAGTGATTCTCGAAACCTTTATCTGGTTTGAGGATGACGTGGGTCGCCAGTTACACGCGGTGCTCCTGCGCGCCGCACAGCGCGGTATCGGGGTTGAAGTGCTGCTCGACGGCTACGGATCGCCTGATTTGAGCGATGATTTCGTCGGCGAACTGACTTCAGCAGGCGTGGTGTTTCGCTATTACGACCCGCGCCCGCCGCTGTTCGGTATGCGAACTAATCTCTTCCGCCGTATGCACCGTAAAATTGTTGTCATCGACAATACAGTGGCGTTTGTCGGCGGGATTAATTACTCCGCCGAGCACATGTCCGATTACGGTCCTGAGGCCAAGCAGGATTACGCCGTACGGGTGGAAGGCCCGGTGGTGGATGACATTTTGCAGTTTGAGCTGGAGAATCTGCCCGGTCACGCGCATACCCACCGATGGTGGCAGCAACGTCGCCGCTATCATGCGGCGGAAAATCGCAATCCCGGCGAGGCGCAGGCGCTGTTTGTCTGGCGCGATAATGACGATCACCGGGATGATATTGAGCGTCACTATCTGAAAATGCTGGCCAGCGCCAGGCGAGAAGTGATTATCGCCAACGCCTATTTCTTTCCTGGTTACCGTCTGCTTCACGCCATGCGCAATGCAGCCCGCCGCGGCGTGCAGGTAAAACTTATCGTGCAGGGCGAGCCGGATATGCCGATTGTAAAAGTCGGTGCAGAGCTGCTGTACAACTATCTGCTGAAAGGCGGTGTGCAGGTGTATGAATATCGCCGTCGTCCGCTGCACGGCAAGGTCGCGCTGATGGATGCTCACTGGGCGACGATCGGCTCCAGTAATCTCGATCCGCTGAGCCTGTCGCTCAATCTTGAAGCCAATCTGATTATCCACGACCGGACGTTTAACCAGACGCTGCGCGAGAACCTGCACGGTATTATCGCCAGAGACTGCCAGCGCGTGGATCAAACTATGGCCCCGAAACGCACCTGGTGGAACCTGGCGAAAAGCGTGGTGGCGTTTCACTTCCTGCGTAAATTCCCGGCCATGGTCGGCTGGCTACCGGCGCACACGCCAAGGCTTGCCCAGGTAAAGCCGCCCGTACAACCCGAAATTGAAACGCAGGATCGGGTGACGTCAGAGAATTCAGAGGTGAAATCATAATGTCTGCATCACATCCGAAGTGGCGTCTGGCGAAAAAAATACTCACCTGGATTTTCTTTATCGCCGTGGCTGTGCTGCTGGTGGTTTACGCCCGCACGGTCAACTGGGAAGACGTGTGGAAAGTCATTCGCAATTACAACCGCACGCCACTGCTGATATCAGTGGTGCTGGTGATCATCAGCTATCTGCTGTACGGCTGTTACGATCTGCTGGCGCGCGCTTATTGCGGGCACAAACTCGCGGCCCGTCAGGTGATGCTGGTGTCATTTATCTGCTACGCCTTTAACCTCACGCTCAGCACCTGGGTTGGCGGCATCGGCATGCGTTACCGGCTCTACTCCCGTCTGGGTCTGCCCGGCGCCACGATCACCCGCATTTTCTCACTGAGCATTACCACCAACTGGCTTGGCTATATTTTGCTCGGCGGCATTATCTTCACCTTCGGCGTCGTGGAGCTGCCTTTGCACTGGTACATCGACGAAGGCACACTGCGCATTATGGGCATTGTGCTGCTGGCGATGGTGGCCACTTACGTCTGGTTCTGCGCCTATGCTAAACGCCGCCATATGACGGTGAAAGGGCAAAAACTGGTGCTACCGTCGTTTAAATTTGCGCTGGCGCAGATGGTAATTTCCAGCGCCAACTGGATGGCCATGGGGGCGATTATCTGGCTGCTGTTAGGCGAGGATGTGAACTATTTCTTTGTGCTGGGCGTGCTGTTAGTCAGCAGTATCGCCGGGGTGATTGTGCATATTCCGGCGGGGATCGGCGTGCTGGAAGCGGTGTTTATCGCCCTGCTGGCCGGAGAACATACTTCGCAGGGCACGATTATCGCCGCCCTGCTGGCCTACCGTATGCTCTACTACTTCCTGCCGCTGCTGCTGGCGCTGGTGTGCTATTTGATGCTGGAGAGTCGGGCGAAGAAATTGCGGGCGAAGAACCAGAAGGCGATGGCGAAGTAAGCCTTCTGGCATTATTCCAGACCGGGGATATTCACACCAAATGTTTGCAGCAGCAGGATGATATTGAGCGCCACAATCACCACGGTGCCGATGATGGAAGTCACGACAGTCAGGCGGCTGTTAACAAACTCCCCCATGATGTCGCGACGGCTGGTGAATATCACCAATGCAATCATCGGCGCAGGCAACGCCAGGCTGAGCACCACCTGGCTGTATACCAGCGCGTCGGTGGCATTAACGCCCATTGCTACCACGATAAACGCAGGGATCATGGTGACCAGACGGCGCAACCAGACAGGAATACGAAAACCGACGAAGCCCTGCATGATCATCTGACCTGCCATAGTGCCTACCACTGAACTGGAAATACCGGAAGCAATCAATGACAGCAGAAAGAAACCTGCCGCCCCCGCCCCTAACAGCGGAGTCAGGGTGTGATAGGCCGTTTCGATTTCCGCCACATCGCTGTGGCCGGCATGGAAGGCACTGGCGGCCATAATCACCATCGCGATATTCACCAATCCGGCGAGGGTCAGCGCGATCACCACTTCAATATTGGAAAAACGCAGCAGTGTACGACGTTCGCCCGGATTCCTGGCATGGGTACGGTGCTGAGTCAGCCCCGAGTGCAGGAAGATCGCATGTGGCATCACGGTGGCTCCGATGATCCCCACGGCAATGGTCAGCGCCTGCGCGTCGGGCAGTTGCGGTGTCACCATGCCCAGACCGGCTGCGGCCCAGTCAACCTGCGCAATAAACATTTCGACCAGATAACACAGCGCAATCACCGCCACTAACCCGCCGATCATCAGCTCAACAGGGCGGAAACCACGCTTTTCCACCATCAAAAGACCGTAGGTAACCAGCGCCGTGATACCCATCCCGGCCAGTAACGGCATATGGAACAGTAACGACAGGGCTAAAGCCCCCCCGAGGAATTCGGCCAGATCGGTCGCCATTGCGGCGATTTCGCTGCCCACCCACATCCCCCAAACCACGGGTCTGGAGAACTGGTCGCGACACATTTCCGCCAGATTTCTGTTGGTGACGATCCCCAGTCTGGCGGAGAGCGCCTGAAACAGCATGGCGATCATATTGGCCATGACGACCACCCACAGGAGCGCGTAGCCATAGCGCGAGCCAGCCTGAATATTGGTCGCAAAATTACCCGGATCCATATAGGCGATCGAGGCGATCACCGCAGGACCCGCAAACAACAGCGGTGTCATCAGGCCGCGTTTGCGGCCGGACATGGCGTTAGCAATCGCCGCATTGGTTCTGTCGGTTAGAGAAGAAGTCTGGCCTGTTCCACGCATACTGCCCGCCCTGTTCTTGCTTGTTATTTTTGTGTGAATTTTATCCGGCAAAGACGAATATAGCACTGGCTATACTCTATAGTGCAAGCTTAGTTTGAGGGTTATTAAGGGCTTTATGTTTCAAAATATGAAACTTGAATCATTGCCTGAGATTATAAAAATGGAATGATTTTTCTGATGATGAATCCGGCGTGACGGCCACACTGACGGCCCTGTGCCTGCGCCTTTCGTTCAGAGGTTATGCGCAACAGCGCGTGCCAAAATTGGCCGGCATAAAAATCTGACATACATCACACTTTTCTGACAAACAAACCGGCTGCCCGCCCCCTGCTATCAAGTTTCCTCGCCAGTGTGCCGTTAACTTAATCACTAAAACTCATTCGGTTCACGTGACCAACTTCAGTTTCTTCCCGACAGATTTCTATCCTGTGTTTCCTGACAGGCTACTCCGGTAACGACATTTTACGCACGAGACTGATTGAAATGTTGTCATAACTTAAGGACTTAAGGTGCCTGCACCTTTTTAATCGCAATTTCAGGGAGTTACCACTATGTCTTTTAAACACACTACTGTACGCACCCAGCTTACGCTGGGATTTGGCGTTTTAGTCGTCATTGTTCTCGCAGTAGTCCTGCTCTCTATCAACGCGTTAAGCCAGGCCAACAACAGATTCAAAACTCACGTACAGCAGGTTTCCGCCCGTGAGGCGGCTGTGAATTTAATTCTCAGCGGCGTAAAAGACAGTTCATTGAATATTTACGGGCTGGTGCTGGTCAGTGAGGCTGCTGATATCGAAGCAGGTAAAAGACAAGTCGCTGCTGCAGAAGAGAAAACCGCAGCCGCGCTGAACCGGCTTCAGGCGGCAATCAAAGAACACTCAGATGTCACAGATAAGGATCGGCAATTCGTGACCGCGATTTCTAATGCGGAAGAAGGATACCGGCCGGTGGCTAAACATATTGTTGATCTGGCCCTTGAAGAAAAGAAAGCTGAAGCGATTGACCGCATGAATCGCGAGCTACGACCTCAGTTGGCGCTGCTGCTGAATACGACCAATGACTATCTCCAGTACAGTAACGTACGGGCTAAAGAGAGCCTGAATACCGCACAAGATGCGTATCAACAAACCCGCCTCATTTTCATCGTTATCAGCCTGGTCGCACTGAGTCTGGCGGTTATTCTGGGGGGCATTATTATCCGTTCCCTGTTCCGTGCACTGGGTGAAGAACCGCTTGTTTTAGGTCAGGTGGTACAACGTATTGCTGCGGGTGATCTCAGTGAAGTGAAAGGCGCGGAAAACGCACCACAAAACAGCGTCCTGGCAGAGCTTGGCGGAATGCAGGCGAAACTGCATCAGTTAATCAACCAGGTGGCTAATTCCGCTGAAAGCATTGTCAGTGCATCCACCGAAATTACGTTGGGCAATGAGGATCTGAGTCGCCGGACCGAAGCCCAGGCTTCCTCGCTGGAACAGACATCAGCAAGCATGGAGGAACTGACCGCGACAGTGAAACACAACGCCGACAATGCCCATCAGGGGAATCTGATGGCCACAAGTGCGTCACAAGTGGCGCAACGCGGTGGCAACGTCGTTGAACGCGTCGTCAGCACCATGCATGAAATCGCCGAAAGCTCAGGCAAAGTGACACAAATCATCACGGTCATTGAAGGCATTGCTTTCCAGACCAATATTCTGGCGCTTAACGCCGCCGTTGAAGCAGCCCGTGCCGGTGAGCAAGGGCGTGGTTTTGCGGTGGTTGCCGGTGAAGTGCGAACGCTGGCACAGCGCAGCGCCAATGCCGCCAAGGAAATTAAAAACCTGATTAGCGAGTCTGTTGAAAGGATTAACGTCGGTTCTAAGCTGGTGGATGAAGCGGGCACCACCATGATGGAAGTGGTGAATGCGGTCAAAGGCGTCAACAGCCTGATGGCTGAGATTACCCTTGCCTCAAGCGAACAGCATACTGGCATCGATCAGGTCAATAAAGCCGTGGTCAACATGGACGAGGCGACGCAGCAGAATGCCGCGTTAGTAGAACAAAGTGCGGCAGCAGCAGACAGTTTAAAACAACAGGCCCATATCTTGCTGGAGGGGATTTCTGCATTTGATATTTCACGTGCGGGAAATCTTAATGTCACTGCAACAGCCACCCGCTAAGGTATTTACATGAAAATTTCCTGCGTTTTTGCCGTGGCGACAACCCTGCTGACATCGGCAGCTCTTGCCAGCAGCAATGAGAACATCACGATAGGCCTGATTACTAAAACAGACACCAACCCGTTCTTTTTGAAAATGAAAGAAGGTGCCATGCTGGGGGCCACCGTACACGGGGTCAAACTGCTTACCGCAGCCGGTAAAGAAGACAGCGATTATCCTTCACAGATCATCGCAATTCAGTCCATGGTGGCCTCTGGCGCGACCACGTTGCTCATTACGCCGAGCGATGCTAAGGCCATTGTGCCCGCACTCGATGAGGTCCGGGCGAAAGGCGTGCAGGTTATCGCCCTCGATTCCCCGACGGATCCGATCAGTGCCGTCGATGCCCTCTTCGCCACCGATAACTATAAAGCTGGCGAATTGATTGGCCAGTATGCTCAGGCGGCCATGCCGCTGACGTTCGCGGGGCAACCCCTCAAAATAGCGATGCTGGATTTATCGCCAGGACATCTGGTAGGGGCAAGAAGACACAACGGGTTTATGAAAGGATTGGGGTTAACTGCGGCAGGTGCCGAATCCAGTGAACTGTCCGCCGCACCCGAAATTGTGTGTGCAGGCTATAGCGAAGGGGCAGAGAAACAAGGCTACGAGGTCATGACAAATTGCCTGAAAGCCCATCCGGACATTAATCTGGTTTACACCGTCAACGAACCGGCCGCAGCCGGAGCCTACAAAGCCTTGCAGGAAGCAGGTAAACAAAAGAATGCCATGATTCTCTCTGTTGATGGCGGGTGTGCGGGGGTAAATTACGTACGTGAAGGCAAGATTGCCGCCACGGCCCAGCAGTATCCTTTAACGATGGCGGCGATGGGTGTTGATGCTGCCGTTGCCTATGCCAGACACGGCAAAAAGGTTTCCGGGTATGTCGATACCGGCGTCACGCTTATCGCAGATAAACCCATGCCAGGTCTGGCAAGCAAAGATACTCAGGCAGGGCTGGATGCCTGTTTTGGCGCTAAATAAACAGCTTTCCTGAAGACAAAAAAAAGCCGGAGAATGTCAGCGCATTCTCCGGCTTTTTTCGTACATCGTCAGAAACAGCGACTGGCGTTAGCCGTACAGCTTCAGACGCGCCGCTTTTTTGGCGAAGGCCAGATCCGCCTGCACCATCTCAATCACCAGATCCTGTAATGAGGTTTCAGGTGCCCAGCCTAACTGACGCCGTGCTTTTGACGGATTAACCGAAACCTTGCTGACCTCCGACGGGCGCATATAACGCGGATCGACGGCGACAATCACATCTCCGACTTTCAGCGCTGCCGCGACCGGGCTGATAATCGCCGCAATCACGCCTTTTTCCTCCACGCCTTTGCCGACAAACCGCAGTTTGATCCCCAGTTCAAGGGCCGCAAAAGTCACGAACTGACGCACCGTAAACTGCACGCCCGTTGCAATGACGAAGTCCTCCGGTTTGTCCTGCTGCAGCATCAGCCACTGCATTTTGACGTAATCTCTGGCATGCCCCCAGTCACGTAAAGCATTCAGATTGCCCAGATAAAGGCACTTCTCCAGCCCCTGAGTAATGTTCGCCAGCCCGCGTGTGATTTTACGCGTGACAAAACTTTCGCTGCGCCGCGGCGACTCATGGTTAAACAAAATGCCGTTACAGGCATACATACCGAATGTTTCCCGGTAATTCACGGCTGTCCAGAAATCACTGACTCTGGCGACGGTCTCCGAAGGCGGAAGATTAAACGTCACCATTTCATTGATGGTCATCCCGTTAACCAGCCCGCACAACGCGGAAGATGAAGCATGATAATAACGGGTTGTGCGCTCCAGCCCCTCAGAACGGATAGCCTCCAGCATTCTCAGCGCACTGATCCCGGTTACAGGAAATGTAGAATGCGCGGTAGTTTCACTGGTGATATCCAGATTATAAATTTCATCCGGGCGAATTAACGCCAGCAAACTCCTCAGATCTAAGATTTCACCCCAGCCATAATGATGAATATGGAAATCAGGATTATTTGCATGTAAATCATCAGTGACAAATTCAGTATCGGGTACCGGGCTGTGCAGGATAATCCCATGGACTGTATAGCCTTTTTTAAGCAAAAGCTCAGTCAGATAAGACCCGTCCTGCCCGGAGATATTGGTAATAAGAGCGACCTTAGACATAGTAAACCCTTAGATTACAATTTAAAAAACGCATCCGGACAGATGCACGATTATAATTGCAAGGTTATGTTGAGTAAGATGAATCGCAGAATAAACAGTCAACGACAGAAAAAAGAACAATATTAAAAAGGATACAAATTAATAAACGATGCGTTTACGTTCATTGAAGTCATGCCATTTTGTTTTGATATACTCATCCAGCTCATCATGAAATCTTTGTGCAGAGAACTTTAAAGCGTTTTCGCGGCAGTCCTTCGGCAGGATAGAGTCTTTAATCGTATCAAAGTGACGCACGGCGTTAATCAGTGATTCCGCCGTTTGCTCTGAGAAAAATACCCCGGTGGCATTACGTTCGCCATAAGGTCTGATGGTCTCCAGAACACCGCCTTTGCCAAAGGCAATAACCGGCGTCCCGCTGGCCTGTGCTTCGACCGGCGTAATGCCAAAATCCTCTTCAGCAGCAAAAACAAACGCCCGGGTGCGCCGCATGTAATCTTGCATTACATCGTCAGGCTGATAACCCAGAATTTCGATATTGCTGCCAGCCCGGGATTTTATTTTCGCCATTTCAGAACCGTCACCGATCACCACCAGTTTCTTATCCGGCATCTGACTGAATGCTTCAACAATCAGGTCGATACGCTTATAAGGCACCATGCGGGAGGCGGTAAAATAGAAGTCTTCTTTATTCTCCTGCAAAGTAAAACGTTCTACATCGACAGGAGGATAAATAACATCCGCATCCCGGCCATAGACCTTCTTGATTCGCCGGGCAATAAACTGGGAATTAGCGATAAAGTGATCCACGCCATTGGCTGTCCGGTAATCCCAAATCCTGATTTTATGCAGGAACCAGCGGGCCAGTTTCCCTTTCAGGCCTTTGTTCAGCCCCGACTCACGCAAATACTGGTGCTGAAAATCCCAGGCATAGCGGATCGGAGAATGCACATAACTGATGTGCAACTGATCAGGGCCGGTCAATACCCCTTTAGCCACCGCATGACTGCTGGAAAGCACAATGTCATGCCCCGTCACATCAAGCTGCTCGATAGCCAGCGGCATTAAAGGTAGATACTGCTGATATTTCTTCTTCGCAAAAGGTAACCGCTGTATAAAAGAGGTCGTCGCTTCTTTTCCATAGAATTTCTTCCGGGATTCATCAGAAAGAAAATCGACAACAGAATAAACATCAGCATTTGGGTATAATTTAATAAACTCTGCAATAACTTTTTCTGACCCTGCAAATGTCACCAACCAGTCAGCAACAATCCCAACACTCACATCATGTGACATAATTTAAACCTTATAAAATGAAAAGTGAGTAATACAAACCCACAGCGAGTTATCATTACTCA
Organism: Rahnella sp. CJA17(1/100); assembly: GCF_963881615.1. Lineage (NCBI taxonomy): Bacteria > Pseudomonadati > Pseudomonadota > Gammaproteobacteria > Enterobacterales > Yersiniaceae > Rahnella > Rahnella sp. CJA17(1/100). The sequence continues at coordinate 14,871 of NZ_CAWOJA010000055.1, forward strand.
CTTAAATAAGATATTTTTAATAATTACATACTGCGGAGGATAGAAAGAATTCTTCTGGTTTGTTCCTGCATGAGTTTTGTATTTGCGCGGGATTCAACATTCAACCGTACAACAGGTTCTGTATTAGAACTGCGGAGATTGAAACGCCATTCGTCAAACTCAAGACTGATCCCGTCAGTATGATCGACGTTAACCGCCTCACCTTCATACATGGCTAATACACGGGCAATGGATTCTTTAGGCTGCTGCAAATAGCTGTTAATTTCGCCGGACGCAGGATAGGCCGTGATCCGGTCATTAATCAGTTGCCGCAGAGACTTGCCTTTCAGATGCAATAATTCAGCGACCAGCAGCCAGGGGATCATCCCACTGTCGCAATAATAGAAATCGCGGAAGTAATGATGGGCGCTCATCTCACCGCCATAGACCGCATCTTCCTGACGCATACGCTCTTTAATAAAAGCATGGCCGGTTTTCGACATAACAGGCACGCCGCCCGCACCGGTGACAATATCAATGGTATTCCAGCTCAGACGCGGGTCATGGATAATTCTTGAGTTGGGATATTTTTCGAGGAAGGCATCGGCAAGCAGACCGACGATGTAATACCCTTCGATAAAATTACCGGCATCATCAAAGAGAAAACATCTGTCAAAATCACCGTCAAAAGCGATCCCCATATCTGCGTTGTGCTTAATGATGGCATCCGTCGTGTCCTGACGGCACTCCGGCAATAACGGGTTAGGAATACCGTTCGGGAATGTGCCGTCTGCCTCATGGTGAACTTTGATAAATTCAACCGGCACACCGGCTGCAATAAACCGCTGTTCGATGGCATCAACAACATGGCCCGCGGCCCCATTACCGGAGTTAAACACCAGTTTTAAAGGGCGGGTAAAGTTCTCTACATTGATAAAGCTGAGCAGCTTATCGACATACTCATCCAACACAGAGGCTTTCTCGTAACTGCCGCGCTTAGCCTGATCGACCGGTGGAAAATTATTAGCTTCCGCCAGCGCCTGAATATCACGTAAGCCGGTATCACCGCTGATCGGACGGGAATCTTCACGCACCAGTTTCATGCCGTTGTAGTTCATCGGATTGTGGCTGGCCGTCACTTCAATGCCGCCATCAAGGCACAAATAAGACGTCGCAAAATAGATTTCTTCTGTACCGGTCACGCCGATATCAACAACGTCGGTTCCCGCATCCTGCAAACCTTTCGCCAGCGCAAGTTTTAATGCTTCGCTGGTTAAGCGGACATCGCCCCCCAATACCATTTTATTAGGTTTTAAATATTCCCCGTAAGCACGCCCTATGCGATAGGCAATATCTTCATTTAATTCGACGCCTAATTCACCGCGGATATCGTAAGCTTTAAAGCAAGTTAATGTACCTGACATATTTCATCCCCAAATTAACAGCGACCATAGTGATCTTTTATACGGATAATATCGTCATCTTCCAGATAGGATCCTGACTGAATTTCCAGAAGTTCCAGAGGAATTTTTCCCGGGTTCTCTAACATATGCTGAGCCCCAATAGGGATAAACGTTGATTCATTTTCACTGAGCAGATAATTTTTATCTTCGAGAATAACTCTGGCGGTGCCCGACAGAATAACCCAGTGCTCCGCGCGGTGATGGTGCATTTGTAATGAGAACTGTCCGCCCGGTTTAACGGTGATGCGGTTCACATGATAACGGGGTGCAGTCACGACATTATCGTTACGGCCCCACGGGCGATAGGATTCGCGGTGCAAACGATATTCCCGTCGTTTATTATTTTTTAAATATTCGACGACTTTTTTAACGTCCTGCACCTGGTTTTTATCAATCACTAAAACGGCATCTTTCGTATTTACGATGACCAGATTATCCACACCAATGGCGGCCACCAATTTCTCATCGGTGTTGATATAACAATTGTTCGCATTATGGGTAAATACATCGCCATTGATGGCATTCCCTTCAGCGTTTTTATCATTCACTTCCCAAAGCGCCGACCAGGAACCCACATCATTCCAGCCCGCATCTAACGGAACAACAATCGCATCCGTGGTTTTTTCCATTACGGCATAATCAACCGATTCATCCGGGCAGGAAATAAATGCCGCTTTATCTACACGAATAAAATCTTGCTGCTCATCAGTATGCGAAGTTTCAATCGCTTTCTGACAGGCTTCGAGTATGTCCGGCCTGAATTTCGCCATCTCTTCAAGAAAACGTCTGGCGCGGAACAAAAACATACCGCTGTTCCAGTAATACTCGCCGCTTTCCAGATATTGCAATGCGGTCTCAAGATTCGGTTTCTCGACAAAACGCTGCACCCGAAAAACAGGATCGGCATCACTGCTGAATTCTGTTCCCCGCTGGATATAACCGTAACCGGTTTCAGGGCCTGTTGGCACGATACCGAACGTGACCAGTTTCCCCTGCTCAGCGAACGGAATAGCATTCTGCACGGCCTGATGGAAGGCATCCGGAGACTCGATCACATGGTCGGCAGCAAGCACCAACAGTAACGGATCAGAACCGTTGTCGATGGCACTGAGCGCAGCCAGCGTAATAGCAGGCGCCGTATTGCGCCCGACAGGCTCAAGAATAATATTGTCGGAGAGCTGGTCTATTTGTCGTAATTGTTCGGCAACAAGAAAACGATGCTCTTCATTACAAATAACCAGCGGTGCAGAAACGTCCAGCCCTTTTAAACGGGTGACCGTTTCCTGCAACATGGAATTATCGCCATGCAGACGAAGAAATTGTTTTGGATAAAGCTCACGAGACATTGGCCACAAACGGCTACCGGTGCCGCCAGCCATGATTACTGGAAGGATCATGATTACCCCTGACAAGAAAAAATCTGAAATTAATATTTAACCATTAAAATTCTGGATAATATTATTCAGTTTATTAGCGGACTTAACCCAAGAAAAACGCTTAATATTTTTAAAGCCATACGTTACAAGTTTATTTCTTAATTCGTGATTATCAGCAATCAGTTCGAGTGCTTTAACTATTTCAGATTTGGATTGAGGATTGAAATACAACACACTATCACCCAATACCTCCGGCATTGAAGCACTGTTTGAGGATATAACCGGACAACCACATGCCTGAGCTTCGAGAGGGGGAATCCCAAACCCCTCATAAAAAGAAGGAAATACAAATGCATTTGCATTTTGGTATAAAGCAACCAATTGATCATCATCAACCCTTCCCATAAAATGAATTCGTGGATGGCTTTGATCAAGTTCTAGTTTTTTAAAAACATCAGCGCTGCCACCAATAATTTTTAAATCCATATCAATATCAGCACTTAAAAAAGCATCAATTAACCCATGGAAATTCTTGTGAAAATTCGTTGAAGAAACAGCTAATAGATAATTTTCTTTTTTTTGTAAATCTGTTTTTGTAATGTAAGGTTTGAAAATATCAGAGTAAGCGTTCGGTATTACAGATATCTTATCTAACGGACAGCGGTAATTGGTCACAATTTCTTTTTTAGAGAAATCACTAACGGTTATTATATGTTTGCTATTTTTTAGAATGAGCGGGGCAATTAACCTATATAACAAACGAAACGAGAACGGGAAACTTTTCGGAAACTTCAAGTATGTTATATCATGATGGGTTACTATTTGGTTAGGGTAAGACACTGGCGCAGTATTACATAAGTTAATTAAGAGAGGCCTTTTATTTTTATAAAGATATAGAGGTAAAGTGATCTGTTCCCACAGATGTCCACTTAAACCACATACCTCTTCAATTTTAATAACATTTAATAACTCTTTCTTTTTTACAGCATTTAGATCAGGGACTAAAAATATAACGTCGCTACGAATCTTAATAAGCTCCAGTGAAATTTCTTCTGCAAATCTCTGGACACCAGTAATATTTTGAGTTAAAAAACGCCCATTGACATATATCATTATATATTCAATCCAGGTTTATTCTAAATATATTAATCAATCGAAGTGGTTAATATAACCCCCCCACTCAAACCTAAGTTACTATTGAGGATGCCTACTTAAAATTCTTGCCGGATTACCTACAACAACTGAGTTATCGGGGACATCTATAATAACCAAAGTGGAAGCACCAATAATAACATTATTTCCTATAATGATATCCCCAACGATTACGCTGTTAGCGTATATCGTTACATTATTTCCAATGACCGGATAGGAAATACCATCTTCTAATTTGGCCCCAATAGTAACTCCTTGATAGATCCTACAGTCATAACCTATTGTGACACCTTTTCCTATTACTACCCCGAAAGGGTGTGGTATTTTTGTTCTTTTTTTCTTAAGTGTAGTAAGCCCGATAGTCAGTTCACTATATAAAGCAACTCTGCCATCATTAAAAAAATACATACAATAAATCACTTTGATACATTTTAATATGATCAAATAAACACCACGTAGCAAGTTCCTCAATTTTACACCTCAGAATTAATTATTGAGTTTGTTAATTTTCATGAGCCACTCCTGATAAGAATAATTTTCACCTCTTATCCAAGTTACTTGCCCAATCCCTTTCACAGAAACAACATAATTCTCATTATCACTTGTTGTAGTAATATCATTTTTCTTAATTATGGGAAGAAGAGCTTTCAACAAAACTGCCGCTTCTTTACTTTTTTCGTTTTGATATAACAATCCAAAGTTATGTTCTTTATTATCTTGATCTGAGCCGTCATCTATTAAATCATACCACCAAAGTCCTTTTATATAATTTCGTGAAGCAGCAAGAAGTGTATATTTAACTATATTCTGTGCTGCTTGGATATTTGAAACCCCGCCGGAAAACTCAGTACCTGTAGGATATCCCATTTCGGTGATATACAAAGGAACGTTCTTTCCAGTCAATTTAGATAAAGATGCCTCAAACTTATCTATAGCAATGAAACTACCCTCTGGATCTCTAACACTTTTAGGTTCATTAAAAGCATAAGGATGTATTGAAATACCATCGACGTAACTCATTAATCCTTGTTTTACTAAACCATTCAACCACGTGACTTCATTCTTATGTAATGGATTAATTGAACCGGCGATAACTATGGCATTTGGATCAATTTCCTTAATTTTTTTGTAGGATTGCTGAACTAAATATAAAAATAAATCATCTTTTGGCCTGGTTTTTCCCCTTCCTATTCCCGTACCCAGTAACCACTCATTCCATATTTCATAATATTTCACTTTTCCCTTATAACGGTTTACTACCCATCCAACATAATCCACGAATTTGTTAACTTGTTCCCTGTTTTGTGGATAACCCCCTTCTGTATAAAAATTGCTGCCATATCCCAATACAAAAAGTGAATTAACGCCATTAGATTCATTATTGTAATTAGAAAAAAATGCATCAGCATTAAGAGTCTTTTCCGTGACATTCATTCTAGCTGGATTAGTTTGTATAGAATTCCAGGAGAATCCATCACGAACTGAAGTAAAGCCATAACCTTTAATTAGTTCGCCATAATGTTTAGAAGAATTTTTATAGTTATTAAGATGAGTACCTATTCCTATATCTAGGTTAGCTAAAACATAAAATGGGCTTAATAAAAGAGTTAGCAATAAAATTTTAGCGAACATAATCAAAGATCCTATATTGAAAAGATAATTGTAATCTATCCGTTATAATATGGATTCGTATTCTTTATATATTTTTAGTATTTTATCATTATCAATGCCAACATCTGACAGAGAAGAAACATAATTTAACGCATTAGAAAGTTCAGTTTCAATATCACAAATAATCCCGTTCGTTGCTGTAATAATCTCATTAATACCTCCAAGATAGTTATTTGCAACTACGGGTGTACCACACGCAAGTGATTCGATTACAACATTTGGATATCCTTCCCAACGAGAACTTGAGATAAACACGTCGGCATGCTTCATGAGTGCATAGGGATTATCCGTAGAGGGTATAAAAGTAATACTAGAATCTAACTTTAACAATTCAACCTGTTTTAGCAGATTTTCTTTTTCCTCGCCAGTTCCTACAATAGTGAGATGAAACTTTTCATGATTAATTTTTGAAAAAGAATTGAGTAAAATATCAAACCCCTTTTGATAAGTCATTCTGCCCATCGTAAGAAGATTAATTTTATCCTTAGGGTAGGAGAAATCAGGAGTTTTACCACACATTTCATGAATAAATTTAATATCAACTGGATTATTTATTTTAATTAACTTTGACTCAGGAAGACCCATTTGTAATGTCATATCTTCAAGCATGTCGTTGCTTTGCACGACGATAGTGTCATAATTTTTATAGCAGGATTTGTACAGAAACTTTGCCAAAATATTTTTTTCATACAAACTTGGAAGATTAGATTCTCGTGCAATTTTTTTGACGTTATCACCTAGTAAAAAAAGAAAAGGAGATATAAATGCGTTCGCAGTACCGTCACTAATTAACATTGTATCAATTTTTTCATTAATACAATATCGTCTAATACCAAATATAATTTTGTGCAAATTATATCTTGCTCTTCCTTTTACATTCAGAAAAGTTACGGGTATATCTTCGCGTAAACTTCGTAAAAGTGAATTCCTTTCAGGCTCATCTGCATATAAAAGTATATGGGGTTTATATTCTTTAGAGTTTATATTATTAACAAGATTAAATATTACACGTTCCGCACCTGTTCTACCAAGAAATGGCATAATAAAAAGTACATTTTTCATCTTAATCCCCGAAATTATAATCTGTAGAAAATCTATATTTTATTTATGACGTTTTTTTGTAGTTTTCCTCATTGTTATAAATATCTCTTTGATAACAGGGATGCCAAAAGTGACTAGAGCCAACGTCTGATAATAAAAACAGTCTCTTGTTTTTACGGAGAATATATTGCTTATCCAAGCAGCTACAACTTGGCTGAATAGTGAGGCATAGGCAGCACCAATCATTCCGTATTTGGGTATGAGTATGACATTTAAAACCACATTAATAACTAATCCATAAATTGCCCTATAAATCCTTAAGTAGGATACATCTCTAATAATTAGAATATTAGAACTCACAGAACCTAGCGATGATATTATGTTAGCTATAACTATAATATATATTACTGAAATTGATTCTTGATATCGTACCCCGAAGAAAGCATTTACAATAAATGGTGTAAGAAGAATAACTAGAGCACCAGATATTGATGTAAAAAGATGCGTAACATAGAAATATTTTTTTATATTACTAGGTGAACTATTATTTGCCACCATTGGAAAAAATGAAGCAGCAATAGCTAGAGGAATAAACATATAAGCATCTGAAATCCTAATCGCCACATTAAATTTAGCAACTTCATCCATACCGATCATTTTAGCAAGCATGAATTGATCTATACGGGTATAAATCATAACTATCAATGTTGAAACCAGAATAGGAAATGATTGCTTAACTAATGATGTTAGTTTTTTTATATTAAAAAACTTAAAATTAACATTTAAGCCACCTTTTCTTGAAACAAGAAAGATCAGCAAAAATGAAAATAAGTAATCTAAGCAAAATGACAATGTATAATAAACCACTCCCAAGTTTAGATAAAGTATTGTTAATTTTATTATCGAAGATATTATTAAAGCTACGATACTAGTTTTTGTAATAACTTCTGATTTAGAGATTGCCTGGTAATAAGAGTAGTAAATAGTTTGAGCCTGAAAAAAAACACTAAATGAAGATATAATAAAAACTGCCTTATAAGTATTATTATAATCAGTTAGAAGTATGACAATTGAAAAAATTAAAACCGTAAAAATAGACAACATCATTCTGAAAATTAATGAAGTAGACAAGACCTCATTAACTCTATTTGAAGCAGAAAACTCCTTAATAAGTACGTTATCAAATCCGAATGCGACAACCCCAATCATAAGGGAAGCTATGGTTTGCGCTAAAGAAAAAACACCAAATTCATATACAGTTAATTTCTGTGAAACATATGAAAATAGGCAAAACACTACTGTTAGCCTTATTATTTTTTCTGATAAAACCCAAAATGAATTTGCTAGGTATTTTTTCATAATAGTTTATTTATAAAATAACATTTCGACATTTCCATCCCTTAAATTGTACCGAATGAATGTATTACTTTGCCTTGAGATCAATTTTATAGCGTTCATAAAATGGGGACATTCGTAACGATTTCCTACATATATATTTTCTATATATATACAGCCCAATAATATATATAACGAATTTTTTTATTTTAGACTTAAGCTTGTTATTTTTTTTCCACGACTGAGAAAAATGATGTATTGTTCTATTTTTTCTTTTAAATAATGATGGGTGTTCAAAAACACATTTATTTAAAATTCTTATATTTCCAGTAAGAAGCTGTTCTCTTCCATTCAATTTAAAATCAGGTAGTGCTTCTAAAAAATAACGTGTAAATAAGTCGTTATTAGGGGATGTGAGAGATATTTCCTCATTCAAATACTTTGAAAGCAACTCATTTATAATGCCATTACCTTGGCAAGCTCCAATTACAGCCGTGCCAAGATTACAATCCCACATAAATCCTATAAAGAAATCTAAATCCAATAAATCCTCAAAACCGGAAACTATCTCAATGTCGGTATCTAGATAAATTCCACCATAGTTGTATAAAACATCCAACCTGACAAAATCAGAGACATGAGCCCATTTTTTTTGCCCATAAGCATTACGAATATAGCTGTTGCTCGTTAAATCAAAATTATCCTCATTCCATTCAATTATTTTATATCCATCATATTCGAGTTGATGAAAGGCAGCGAGATATTTTTGAACAGACTTTGGTTTTTCAGCCCTACCAAACCAGCAATAATGTATGACTTTAGGGATCACATTTGCTCCTTATCTCATATATTTTACTAATACATTAAACGTTATTACTAATTATTTGTAACTGACTCTTTATACAATCCATATTTACGCATTGTACAAAAACCCCGGTTAAATATCACACCAACAAGTACGCCAGCAAAAGGTGCATAAAAAACAGATTCAAAGAGATTATAAGTGACACCACCTGTAAATATACAAAAAGCAAATGAATAATATATCATCCCTGAAGATCTATCATGAAAACTAGAAAATACAAATCTCATCAAAAAAATAAAAATGAAGACAACACTAATTGCCCCACCAATAACATATAAATACACTATTGCATTATCAGCAGGATTATAACTCTGTGGAGAGAATAACAATGAAGGAGTGCCTATATTTCCGATACCTTTACCTATTAGGAAAGAATAATTATCTTTCAATAATCCCATTGCATCCGGCCAAGTTTCATACATCCTTTGTAAGAACGTATTAGTTTTATCATACTTAACTTGGTTAGCGCTCGGTAGCATATAGTAATAAGAAAATAGCACACTGAATATTATTGATATTTTTGAAAACGTCATTACTACAATTGCAGGTAGAATCATTACTACTGAAACAATAATATAGATTAGGATAGTAGTTTTAGTAGTAGTCAGATAAATAGGGTACAACGGAATCACAGAAACCAATATATAACTAATCCATTTTTTTTTACTTCTCAAATGATACAAAATAAAAAAGAAACTAATCAACATTAGTGTTGCAGCATCAAATGATGCCCCGGTAAATCCTGGATTTCTTAGAGCGCCTCCTGCGGTCCAGTCCCGCGATAGCACCTTTGAATAACCACCAATATCCATGACACTGCCCAACCATGGAGCACCAAATGCATTGACATATAAGACGCCTAATATGCATGTGATACCGAAAAACAAAAAAAACCGTTGAGATGAGTGAAGTAGCTTTTCAAATATCTCTGCTGAATAAGCAAGACTGAACATGAATGGGATAAATATATAAACCCCAAACATAGCCTGAATCAACCCGCCGTTTAGTGTTCCAAGTATGATATAGAAAACGAAAAAACAAGTAATTATTATAAGAGAAGGAATCATAAATAGATTCCTTACCCATCTGTAGACTAGTAGCAGTAGCATTACTGCTACTGCACTATAGTTAACGAATGGGGCAATCATACCTATTGGACCAGAGAAAGCCTTCACAAACACAAATAAGATAAATGTTGGAAATGCAATTCTTTCGATATTCATATCGTATCCAGTTATTTATTGACTGATAAATGAGAGAGTTAGTCATTTTTCGCTGAATAAGAGTAATCGTAGTTTGTATATCCATAGCCATAGTAACTGCTGGCTTTTTTAATGACACTGTTGATGATGCAACCTTTAACCACAATACCGCTTTGCTCAAAGCGCCTGATGCTGACCTCAACCTCTTTGACGGTATTCATCTCAAATCGGGCTACTAATAATGTTGTTCCCACATAACGGCCTATAATAGCGGCGTCTGTAACTGCCAGAATGGGTGGTGTATCCACAATTACGAGGTCATAATTTTTCGAAGCCCAGTTAATCAGTGTTTCGAAACGCGGATGCATCAAGAGTTCAGCAGGATTCGGTGGTGATTCCCCACGGGATATAAAATCGATACCCACTGCAGGTATGTTTACAGGCGCTGATTCCTGATTGATTTTCCCGGATAAAATAGCTGAAAGTCCGTTCTCCAAACCGACCTTGAAGAGTTTATGAGAATAGCCTCTTCGCATGTCTGCATCAATTAAAAGAACTTTTTTATTAGCTTGAGAAATTACCGCAGCCAGATTACTGCTTATAAATGTTTTACCAGCACTCTGGCTCGGTCCTGATATCATAAGGACGTTATTTTTCGCCTCCATCATCGCGAAATGCAAGCTCGTACGCAAACTGCGTATAGCTTCTATAGCGAGGTCGGCTGAGTTCTCCACCGCAAGAAAGTTGGTTTGTGGTCCGCTTCGCTTCGTTTTAGACGATTGGTTTTTACCGAATTTACCTTTCTTAGTCAGCCATTCTGATAACGGTATGCTTGCATAAACATTGATTCCCTTTTCTTCCAGTTGCTCCGGTGAATCAATACCTTTTCGCAGGAATACGCGCAAGAATACCAGACTAATAGAAGTCAGCGCCCCAAGAATAAGACCAATTAATACAATCAATACCTTTTTAGGCTTCACCGCTTTAGGTTCAGTGACGGCTGAGTCAATTATCCTCACATTTCCTATTGCACTGGATTTTGCAATACTCAATTCCTGCTGACGATTAAGTAACTGCATATAAATTGCACGGTTGGATTCTGCATCCCGGCTCAATCTGGCCACTTCTTGTTGTGTCCCTGGCATGGCGGAAACACTTTTATTTAGCCGATCCCTCTCTTTAAGCAATGTCTGACGTTTCTCAAGAAGCGCTTTATATGTAGGGTGGTCTTTAGTGTAGAGCTGCGAAATTTCCGCTTCACGGAAAGTCAGTTCATTTAACTGACTTTCGACGTTGACGATTTGATCCAGCACAGATTTTGCCTCAAGAGACAGGTCTACCGAGTCTTTCTGCCTGCGATAGGCATTCAATGCATCTTCTGATGTATTAAGGTCAGTACGCACCTGAGGAAGTTGGCGTTCAAGAAAATCAAGGCTTTTGGCATCCTGAGCAGCCTGACGCGCAATATTTTGATCGAGGTAATTTTGGCTAATGCTGTTCAGTGTGGCTGCAATAAGTTCCTGATTATCACCATTCAGCGAAAGATTCAGAATACCCGTGTCCTTACCCTGATCATTTACGCTAAAAGCATCGAGTAAATCATTAATTGCTCGTAGCCGAGTCCGATAATATACATCAAACTGGGTGCCTGGTGCGCTTTGAATATCATTTACCAATAAGGAAACCCCTTTCTCATTAAGAAGATTTCCAACTGTTCCTTTGATTTCAAAACCATCACCTTCAACCAGATAATTGTTATTATCAATGACCTTAATCGTGATTTTTGGTATATCACCGCTAGTTGCGGGTAAATACAAGCGACCAATCGAAAGTTTACCGGGCACATCTCCTGTCATTCTCGCCCATCCACGTCCAAACACCGGAAAATACTTTTGTTTTAGCAACGCTTGCAGATTCAGGTCATCTACTGTTTTGCCTAAAATCATCCGTGACTGTAATAAAGCAATTTCCGGCGCGGATTGCGGCTGAGAATCAGGTAACACCTGGCTCAAACTTTCAAGAATCGCATTCCCTTGTTTCTGTTCCACCTGGATCAATGCATCAGCCTGATAAATAGGCGTGGCAAAAAGAACATATATAATAGCCAGCACCGTAAATACGGATGTGATGATAATAATAAGTTTACGGTGGTCAATGATTTCACCAATCAAACGACCCAGGTCGATTTCGTCTGAATCTGGTGAAGCGGGGGTTTTCGAAATTACTGGAGGCATACGTAGTTTCCCTGATGAAGTTATCCGTTCAGCTTTTGCAACCAGGACTGACACGCCTGATCAATTAATCGGTAAACAGACTCAAATGCTTCCTGACTCTTACGGTAAGGATCCGGAATCTCCCTCTGTCCGAGCCAATGGCCCAGCAACATTATCTTCCCGCGAGCTTCAGGGGAGATACGACTAATCTGCTCTTGGTGGAATTTTTCCATTACCAAAATAAGGTCATACTGGCGCCCGAGCGCGGAAGTAAATTGAGTCGCCCGGTGGTTATCAAGTAACAGCTGATGTTTCCCTGCTGCCACAATCGCCCCCTCATCTGCAGAGTGACCAACCAAAGCAGCCATTCCAGCCGAGTCTATTTTCTTGTCCGGTAATAATCGCCTCAGCAGTCTCTCGGCAATCGGAGAACGACATATATTTCCGGTACAGACAATTAATATTGAGTCAAACATTATGGATTCCATTGCCGTACAAAGCGTCCCGCTTCAATCATGTCATGCACTCCCGTAATGGTCGGGACAATCTGCGAAATGACACGATTCCAGCGAACAATCGGCGCAGTGGTGACATAAACAATATCGTAAGGCTGAAGCTGGAATTCGGTACTCATCACCATAGAAGAGGCATCTTTGGCATTCAGCTGATAAATATTGGCGATTTTACCTTTCTGGCTTCCCTTCAGCGGACGAATAACAAATATCCCGGAAGCATCTGCCATACTTTGAGCAATCCCGTCTGAGTTGCCTAATGCCTCGGCGAGAGTCATCCCGCTCCGGTCCATTTTCAACGTGCTCTGTTTGGTGACTTCACCCATCACAAACACTTTCAGGTCATCATTTCGTGGTACAAACAGAATATCGCCAGGGTAAAGCAAGCGGTTCTGTGTGAGGTCACCTTTCTGCATCAGGGCCTGAAGAGAAATCTGTGTATCCTGACCGTTGTGATTGAGCACCACGTTACGCCAGTCAGCATCAGGTGCTAAGCCCCCTGCGGCATTAATCGCATCAATCACGGTAAGCGGAATATTGGTAATAGGCTGTTGTCCGGACTTGATGACTTCACCGGTGGTATAAATTTTCTGCGAACGGAACGCCGCAATGCTGACGTCAACCTGCGGACTTTCAATGTACGTTGCCAGGCGGCTACTGATCTCCTGACGTACTTCACTGACAGTTTTTCCGGTGACCTTCAGTTTCCCGATATAAGGATAGAAAATTGTCCCGTCGGCATTAACCCAGTTACCGGTATCACTGGCACTGCGGTACTGGCCTGCCGGGGTGGTCAGTTCCGGGTGATCCCAGACGGTAACCATCAGCACATCACCAACCCCAATACGGTATTGGTAGTTTTGCAGTTGTATATCCAGCTGAGGATTTGGCCGTGCCTGAACGCTGTCAGGGCGCAGCTGATCGATCAGGCCGGGCGTCATCGGATACACGTTCACTAATTTATCAATGTCATAATTGCTATCAGTAGGTTGAACAACATCTTTGTCCGTGGTACTTAACGACTGCCCTGGAATAACCGTACATCCGCTCAGTAACAAAGCCCCGAATAATGCAGAAATCTTAAACGTTTTATTTTTCATAAAATCCATATCATGTGGTTCAACAGAAATTGATGTTGGCCATGACGCTAATAACTAGCAGCCAATACATGAGGGTGATGCATTATTTAAATGACTGTTAATAAGCACCGTCTTTTCTAAGCACAACACTTACTGTTTTAAATAAGATGGCAATGTCATTCCACATCGACCAGTTTTTTACATACCAGGCGTCAAGATAGACGCGGGTCTCGTAATCCACATCACTGCGACCACTCACCTGCCATAATCCGGTCATTCCCGGTTTGCTCAGCAAGTAATAATCCACCTCATCACTGTAACGCTCCAGTTCAGCGTTAATAATAGGCCTCGGACCAACAAGGCTCATCTCTCCTTTTAATACATTAAATAACTGCGGCAATTCATCCATGCTGGTTTTACGCAATAAATGCCCGATGCGCGTAATACGTGGATCGTTTTTCAGCTTAAATGTCTCATCCCACTCAGCGCGTGCTTCCGGGTTATTTGCCAGCAATTCCTCAAGCACTTCCTTGGAATTAATTACCATTGAGCGGAATTTAAGACATTTGAAAGGACGGCCGCCTTTACCAATACGCTCATGGCCATAAATTGCCGGGCCGCCATCTTTCCTCACTTTGAAGCTGATATACAGCAGCAGCGGAGACAATATGGCAATAATCCCCAGTGAAGCCACAATATCGAAAGCACGTTTCAGGAAGCGTGATGACCATTTCGCCAGGTTCTGATGAACACGTAAGATCATCACTTCGTGGCTGAAAATAAACGACATATCCGTACTGTCGAGCGGCATGCCGCGCAGGGTCGGGATCACCGAGACATAACGGTAACCGTGGATCATAAACACCCGCAGCCAGTAGTTACGGATATCGCTCTGGTGTGCTTCCACGGCGACAATAAACTGGGTTTTCTTGTCGCACGGGGTTAATAACCACAGGTCATCGCAGAATATGATCGGAATGCCATCAATGCTGTCCCCCGGCTTGTCAGTCAGTTCGCTGGAAATAAATCCGGTGACGTTCAGCCCGAGATTCTTTTCGCTTTGAATCGCTTTGTAAGCCTCGTGAGCATTTTTACCGGTACCAATAATAATGGCATCGCGTTGCCAGATACCCAGAACCGTTAATACACGCTTAGTCATCATGCGGGCACAAGGTACAAATATCAGCACCAACAGCCAGGTGAGGATCCACATATAGCGGGAAAAATTCCACTCCGCGAAAGCCATCACCGCGATCTCAATAACGGCAAAAATGACCAGCGTGCGTAAAATTTCTTTCAGTTCAAACCAGAAGGTTTTGCGGTAGTAATAATGCCGCAAGCGCATGGAGAACCAGCCAACACAACAAAATGCCAGCGTCCAGTGTAATAAAACCAGGGCAGTAACATGTTGAGCGGGAATATAGTCATCAAACTCTTTGAGCATGAAGCTCAATAATATTTTAGCGACATAAATCGACAGGGTAAAACTGACGAAATCCGAAAGAGCAAGAAACAGGCTTGAGTAAAAATTTCTGGTGAGAAATGTCATATTTCCCTCACAACAAGTATCAAAAAATAATTATTACCTGAGGACATCAGGTTAATAGGCTTATAATAATGGACTTCATTAACTGTCTCCTGACATGCTGACATATCAGAAAAATAATAAATAAGTCATTTTGTAGGTGCCTGACTGTTGCAGTCAGGCACAACCTTTCATTAAGGCAACTGCGGCGAATCTCTGTCTGAAGTAATACCGTACAAGCCGTACTGTCTGCCCAGCATCTGGCCACCATCACGCGTCAGTGGTGTCCAGCTGACGGTTGGTGTACTGCGTGTCGGTTTGACCGTCAGCAAGTCCAGCGGAACAGAGATGTAGAAGCCTTTAGTAAAGGAGCCTTCACCGTATTCCTGTTTAGAGACATTCGTCAGCGTCGCATAGGCTCCCACGGTGACACCGCTGTCAAAGCGTTTGGAGAGATCCAACGTGCCGCCTTTGTCTTTAGCCAGATATTGCCCGACACTCATTTTCACCAGCACATCATCCATAAATGCCGGCCGCCAGTAGGCTGTCAGGTTGCCGGTCGCGGCTTTGTAATCGGTAAAACGCATCATGTCGTCCCAGTCGCGCTGTTTGACATAGTTAGCATCAATACCCAGTGCCCAGTCAGAATCCAGTGGCCGGTAGAGCACTTCGCCCCCGACGCCGCCGTACATCATCTCCAGATAACCGCCATAAAGCTGTCCGTAGAAACCGTTGCCCAGATAACGGAAGTAGTTGGCTTGCAGGTTATTCACATAGACATCGTTCTGAACGTATTCACGGATATGCGTTCGTACGCGTGGCAGAGAAGAGTCATTACTGACGCCGTCATAGCGGAACTTATCGTAGTTATTGGCAACGTTGCCAAACACGCCGCCATCGACAAGCAGGTGATCTGTCAGCCAGTAGTTGGCATCCGCCAGCACCCCGATCTGATACATATAAAAGTTTTCAGGGCCGCCGACAGATTGTCTTAATACCGGCGACAGGCTGTAATTAAACCGGTCCTTGCCGATAAAGAATCCCTGACCGACGTCTGTGACCGGTTCAATCCGTTGCTGGTTCAGGGACTGTTCCTGCCCCAGCGGATAACCCTGTTGCTGCTGACGCAGGCTCGCCACGCGGGTACGTGTGGTGACCATCGGCATACCAAAGCGGTTTTGGGTAACATCCAGTGTGTCGACATTCTCCGGCAGATTATTCAGCATGATGAGATTGGCACGCTCTACGCCTTTGGACGTATTGCGATATTTATCCTGCTGACCCGTAACGTTGAGGGTGTCGTCACGGATGTCGATACGCGGTTCGCTAAACCCGGCATTGCCTTTCAGCTGAGCCAGTTGCCCGGTCGCGACGCTGTAATTAACCATTCCCGCACTTTGCGGCTGCGGCTGATAGGCAGGAACCGGATCATCAATCTGATGAGGAACCCAATCGTTCATGTTACTGCGCAGGGTAAACCCGAACATAAAGGTATTGCCACGCTCGTAGCTGGCGTTGACATCCATCCAGCTTGCCAGGCGATAAACAGCACCGAAGTTAAACTTACTGTTCTGTTTTAGTGCCCCGGCAAAATCATCGCGGTAGTTATTACCATCGTATTCCATCTTCAGGCGCAACGGCTGCCAGGGGGTCTGATACTCCACGCCGCCGAATACCCCCGCAGGGCCGCGGAACATATCATTGAGTGAAATATCGCCGGTGGAATGGCTTTGCGCGCGGGTACAATATTTATCGCTGGCTTTGCAGAAAGGGTTCGTGATATTGCCGCTGTTGCCGATATAACCCCAGCCTATCCCCAGCGTGAAATCTAGCGGTCCGGCCGCTTTACTGGCGACCAGATATTCACTGTCAAACAACCCCGTGCCGCCGATATCGCGCTTGCCCAACGCAACCTGCGGAAGATAGTAGCCCTCTTCCCACAGCCTTAATTTCACATCGAAAGACTTGTCTTTATAGGTTTGATTGCCGCTGAAGTTTGGATCACTACTGTAAAGCCGGTCACGCACGTCGGTATAACGCAACGTGGTCTCCAGCCAGGGAAACAACGCCATCGAGACCGAATAAAAACGGTAGGCATCATTATCGCGGTAGTTGGCACTGAACTCCCCTTCTTTCGGGACCCGCGCCGTCGGTGTTTGTAAAAGTCCCGCGCCGCCGAAATCGGACTGTGAAGGACCAAGGGGTTCATCATACGTTTGCGCCCGGACGGAATTAGCGTAAACCACGGACACAGCAAGCAGGCTGAGAAGATATTTTGGTTTCATCATTCAGGGATCCGGTGCGCCAAAACAGAGACGATGTGCTGATTAAGGTTTTTAAACTGGCGCGGCAGCGTCCAGTCAGAAAAACCGACCCAAATGATACTGCCCGGCTGGGCTTCAGCGTGGCGATAATTCCAGTACGCGACCGGCACGACCCGGATGGTTCCATTGGGATCAATCACCACGGCTTCATTCAGATTGGCACCAGAAAGAAATTGATGGTCTGCGAGATATTCACGAATCGTACGACCTGCAACCCACGGCTGTTTTCCCGCACCACTCACCGCACCCAGCAACAACACGCTGTTGGGACGCGTTGCGGTATAGACGCGATAATCCCCCTGTAACTGGCGGTTAGCGGCATTGTTGTTGAGGATCAAATCCGCATCCATCGGGGTAAACTGACGACCGGTAACCTGCAACCCCTGCAACTGCTGAATGACGCGGTTAATGGTCTGCTGCGTATCGCCACTCTCCGTGGCACGCCAGGCCTTGAGCTGGTTCTGCATGGACAGATACTGTTGCTGCGCCTCAGGCGTTGCGGCAGGCACAGCAATCACGGTGCCGGGCGACCAGGATTGGCGGATCAGATCGGACTCCGCCATCATCTGGCGCATATCTTTAATATGGCTGAGTACCTGGGCAGGCTGCCCCTGAGAGGCGCTGGTGTAAACGGCCACGTTGCCCTCGGAAAATGCCATCCCCGGCAAAGCGCTAAAAATGAATAAAAGCGTTTTTATTTTCATGCTGGTGGGATCCCCGCATTGGCAGGTTTGAGCAACGTCATACTCACCGGCATATCTGCTCCCAACCTCTGATTGCTCTTGAGCACCAATCCGCTGTGCGGATCTACCCAGAAAGTGTTTTGCCAGCGGTCACCCGTGGCCTCAAGCGTCACATCCTCGCGCCACACCTGACAGGCGACGACTCTCCCGGGAAGTGTCAGGGTTTCGTCGTCCTGACGGCTGAAACGGGATGTTACAACGGATGACAATGGCTGCCGGTTCTCCGTCCAGCGCATCAGACGTGTCCAGCCCGCCCCTTCACGCAAATTTGCTGCATGCAACAGCGGGTCTTGTTGCAGATTGGTGACTTCCAGCAGATCCCCTTGCGAATAACCGGCCGACCGGACCAGGCGACCATTTTGGGTAATAAATACGACCTGGTCGCCGGTACTCCATTTTTCAAAGCCATCCTGGAGATAACCGACCACAAAGATTTGTGCAGATGTGGGCAGTTTTAGATAAATGCTGCCGTAAGGAATAGCGGCAATTCTTTGGGGTGGTACCACAACATCCTGTGTCCCTTTAACGGCAACTTTAAAAGTATCAACCAGACTGTTTTGCGAGGGGGTACATGCTTGTAACAAGAGGCAAAGGAACAATAAGGAATAGCGCACAAGTGATTCCCTATATCATTATTATCATGTGGGAAAATAACCACACGGATGTGTGGTTATAATTAAGTGAATTATTAGCGTGAGGTTGTGGTGGTAGTTGAGGTATTGGTGTTGCTGTTACCATCACTATCATCGTTACCTACAGCAATCAGACCAGCGGCTAATATTGCGCCGCTGGTACCGACCACTGCCGCCACTGTTGCCCCTGAGCTGAGTTCAGCAGCAGATGTTGTCTGCGAATATAGCGGCAGCAGCATCAGGGCAATAACAGAAAACATGAGTTTTCTCATAATTACTCCTCTTCAATTGACAAACGAATTGTTCACCCAATAACCAATGGGCCCTTTGAGTATATCAATAGAAAATAATTATTGTACAATTTAAGACCGGTATATATTTTAGCTATGCTACCGCCCCTGGTTTACGGCCACCAATTTGCCAAACGATAATTCCGGTAATAATTCGCACAGGTTCCCCTCGCCAAAAATAAGTCAGGCGATAGGTTCAAGTACATTTAAAACAACCACAGCAATTAGCTATTCGTGCTTATTACAGCGTTATTTTAAAAGTCATTTTTTCAAAAAAATGACTGTATTAATTCATCCTGACTATAAGGCAGCCATAACGCACCTTGCATAGCAAGAATATCACTGCCGCTTAAGTACTCAATATGCTGCGAATTCTCGACACCATTGATAATAATGCCACGGCAATAGGGCCTGAGATGGGCGATCACTTTTCTTAGAGATTGAGTTCCCTGGTGTTGCCAAAAAAAGGTCTTACTGATTTTAATATATTCAAACTTTTCGCTCATCACCAGCGTAAGACTGGTGTTACCTGCGCCAAAATTATCCAGCCATAAAGGGCAGCATGCAGCTAAAGACTGAAGCACAGGGCGTTCCTGGCCGGCATTGAATTCGTGAAAATCCTCACTTACCTCCAGTCTTATATATTTGTGCTGCTGTAAAACCTTTTGTATCGCCTGATTGCTGGCAATATGCACCGCAATCTCATAGTCAATATTGATCGACAATAAAAAGCCGTTAGCGATAAAGATACTTTCATTCACACACGCTGTGGTGACCTGCTCAAAGAAGTCCTTCACCTTCTCTTCAGCAGAAAGAGGTAATGCGTAATCCTCTGAATACTCGTTGCTTTCCTTTATGTTCTTTTTCTTAACCAGCTCAAAACCAAGTATCACTCCCGAGACGGACACAATGGGTTCATACAGGAAGCCAGGATGACTTCTTTTGAGTGATCGCATTTCATACCCCTGAAAAAATAGCAACGTCTGGCGCGTACCTGCACGGTGCAAGGTCAGCTTAAAAAATATTTTTGTTATCTGACAATTCTGTTACCCACGGCGTGTTTGTGCAAAAAGAACAAAGCTGAACTGCTGCTGGCATCAACGCCTATTTTTCTTAATGAGTTGCATTTATGAACACTAATCGTTTTAACACTGAGCTTTAAAATATTTGAAATGCTGGTGACAGACAGACCAGACATCATCATCACCAAAACTTTTTCTTCCATTTTGGTAATATTATAATTGAATTCTTCCTTGTTAATCGCGCTGCCCTGAAGTTGTATGAATTGCTCAATGGATCTCTCAACATCAGCCAGACCACTCTTCTTTTTAAGGAATTTAAACTCCTTTTTCAGTAAAAGCTCGAGCATTAACATATCAACCGCTGAAGACACAATCAAAATTCTCTCCGGGTCCAATATATTCAGATTTTCTCTTAAAAACTCATAACACCTGTGGAAGCCACCGCCTGAAGGATCGATGATCAAGTAATCTTTCGCAAACAAATTCATCCCTTCATTCTGGTCAAATGAGATGACATTGTCTACGTAAGGCAGCTTCTTGGAGATTATTTCTTTCAACGCCAACTTAGTAAATTGGCACTCACTCCAGATTATTACCCGAGGCATTGGGCCGCCTAATTATGTGGTTTTAAAAACGCTCAAATTCTGCCTCGTTAATCCGGGGAAGAATAAAGCACTCTCAGAAAGAGATAAGAAAAAAGAATGTTTAGATCCGCTCTAAATCATATTTAAAACTTTTCAGTATCTGTACGTAGAGTAATACGCAGCCGAAACTCTTCAAATCGTTTTTCTCGCTCATAATAAGACCTAACAATAGGTTTGACCGATCGATTTACACTTTCTTATCGTTAAATGCATGCCTGTTTTCTAGGCGCATTCTTACAATTATTCCTAATTAGTAATCAAAATGTGACGTATACGACGCTTTTAAGGTTAAGCGCCCCCAAAATCTAAGAACAATCTCAGTAGGAATCTCTCTCATTTAAACAACTCCATTAACACACTTAACTGTCTGCATTTTTGTTTTAAAACAGGATTTTTCACTTTTTTAAGTGTGATTTCAGATTTTGCTTTTTACGAAAACTAAACATTCAAATTTCATTATTGAGTCATTATCTGAAAAACCGCTCAAAAAAACTAACCTATTGCTCTTTTATACACATTTATGCATAGCGATTAACCGGGCCAGTAAACCCTAATTTACCCAAGAACATTCCTAACTCATAGGGAAGACAGAATTAATTCTTTATTTTCATGTAAATAATAATGATTATTTGATTATCCAGACCTGTTAATACCAAGACTATTCTTATAAAAATGCCTTTTTAACGTAAATTGGTGCAGATAAATCAGGGTAATTAGCATTTAAATCATTGTGGCTATCAGATAACTCGGATAAACATTAAAAAGTAAATTTTTCAATATGTTGAATTTACAGACAATTAAGAGAGGTGAATGCGCAATAAAAAACCAGCCTTTCGGCTGGTTGATGTTTTTTGTGCGGGCTGCTGAAGCGCGGGAAGGTGAGCGGGTGAGTATTTTCTCTGCGGTAATATACAGGCCCCTGAGAGGAAAATATCCCAGGGGCTTGCCTTAACTCGCTTTGCGCCAGCGGCGGGTCAGCACTTTTTCTATTTCAACAATCACAAACAGCGCCACACCGATCATCAGGCCGATGATCCAATAGATGAACGGCAGCGGACGCGTACCGAACAGCGTGTTCATCAGCGGCACATAGATAATGATCGCCTGCAACGCAAACAGCACCAGGGTGACAATCCAGATGCCTTTATTGTGCAGCAGACCGCGGCTGAGCGAGAAGTTATCCGAATCGCGGCAGTTGATCATGTACACCCACTGCGCGGTAACCAGCGTCTGCAACAGCACGGTGCGGATGAATTCAGGTTCATAACCGCGCGGCTGCAGCCAGGCTTCCAGCAGGAAGGCGCTGATGGAAATCAGCAGCCCGACAAAGGCCACGCGCCAGATGGCGTATTTATCCATGACGTGTGCGCTGACGTTACGCGGCGGACGGCGCATCACGCGGCTTTCAGCCTTCTCAAATGCCAGCCCGAAGGACAACGTGGCGGAAGTCGCCATGTTCATCCAGAGGATTTGCACGGGTGTTAACGGCAGCAGATTGCCCATCAGAATGGCGATAATGATCAGCAGCCCCTGCGCCAGGTTGGTCGGCATAATAAACAGGATGGTTTTTTTCAGGTTGTCGTAAACCCGCCGCCCTTCCCTGACCGCGTTGGCGATGGTGGCAAAGTTGTCGTCCACCAGGATCATGTCGGCAGATTCTTTGGTTACTTCCGTACCCTTAATCCCCATCGCAATGCCGACGTTGGCCTGTTTCAGCGCCGGTGCATCATTCACGCCGTCGCCGGTCATGCCGACAATTTCTCCGGTATCCTGCAACGCTTTGACCAGACGCAGTTTATGTTCCGGACTGGTGCGGGCGAAAATATCAAACTGCTTCGCCGCCGTTCTCAGCTGCGTATCATCCATATGTTCCAGCTCATAGCCGGTGATGGAATTCTCGCTGTTACCGATGCCGAGCATTTTACCGATCGCCATCGCGGTTTCCTGATGGTCACCGGTGATCATCTTGACGCGGATCCCCGCCTGCTGGCATTCGCCAATCGCCACAATCGCTTCCGGCCGCGGCGGATCCATCATGCCCGCAATGCCGATCAGCACCATGCCGTGACTGAGTTCCGGATGATCGAGTGCAGCAACCGGCTGATCGACCGGCTTCCAGGCCGCTGCGACTATGCGTAATCCTTCACTGGCATATTGCGTGATCGCTGATTCCCAGTAAGCGTGATCCAGCGGCACCGCCCCTTCCGGCGTCTGCTGGAACTGACACAGTTTGAGCAGCACGTCCGGTGCGCCGGTCAGCATGATCTGCGACTGGCCGTTTTTCTCACCGGCCACCGCCATATATTTATAGAGAGAATCGAACGGGATTTTACTGCTGAGGTTAAACGGCAATTCTGGCAAATGCGCCTTGGCTGCCAGCACTTTCAGCGCCCCTTCCGTCGGGCCGCCGGTAATACCCCAGTGCCCCTGCGCATCCTGCGACAGTGTGCTGTCGTTACAGATATCTACCGTACGCAGGAACTGGGTCAGCAAAGGCGAAGAATCCGCAGGCAGCGGCGACGCCGAACCGGCAATGGAAAAGCTGCCCATCGGCTCGTAACTGTTGCCTTCTACCGTCCAGACATTATCCGCCAGAATCACTGCCTTGACGGTCATTTCGTTCATGGTCAGCGTGCCGGTTTTATCCGAGCAAATCACTGACATCGCGCCCAGTGTTTCCACTGTGGGCAGCTTGCGGATAATGGCTTTGGAACGTGCCATCGCCTGTACGCCGAGCGAAAGAATAATCGAAATGATCGCCGGTAACCCTTCCGGCACCGCCGCCACCGCCAGGCTGATCACTGACAGCAACAGCTCGGCAAACGGAATGTCGCGCAGCAGATAACCAAAAATCAGCAATGCCACCATCATGAACAGAATAATGACAAAAATGGATTTCCCCAGTTTATCTATCTGCACCAATAGCGGCGTTTTGTTGTCTTCAATGGAGGACAACATTTCATTGATATGGCCGAGTTCGGTCTGGCCGCCGGTGGCAAACACCACGCCGCTGGCGGTGCCGGAACTGACGGTGGTGCCTGAAAATGCGAGATTTTTGCGGTCGCCGATGGATTTCTCACCTTCCAGCACCCCGGTCTTTTTCGAAACCACGGTCGATTCGCCGGTCAGAATGGCTTCTTCGACACGTAAGTTATGCACGTCAATCAGACGTAAATCGGCAGGGATTTTGTCACCGGGGCGCAGCAGAACAATATCTCCCGGCACGATTTCATCGGTACCGACGGTGACCTGTTGTCCGCCGCGTAATACCAGCGCTTCACTGGAAAGCATATTCTGAATGCTTTTCAATGATTTCTCAGCATTATTTTCCTGGATGAAACCAATTAAGGCATTGATGACCGCCACACCTAATATCACCAGCGTATCAACCCAGTGCCCCATAATGGCCGTGACGACAGCGGCCGCTAATAATATATAGATAAGAATATCTTTAAAGTGCGAGATAAACTTAATAAACAGAGATTTACCTTCTTTTTGCGGCAGGACGTTAGGACCGTAATGGTGGAGTTTATTTTTCGCGTCTTCGGGTGAGAGCCCGTCAGGCCCGGACTGTAGCCCGGTAAGGCTTTCGTCTACGCTTTGCTGATACCACAGTGTTTCTGTTGTTTTATTCACGGAATATGGCGCTGGATTATTCATGATGCCTGACTCCTTGATCCCTGAAAGGGTTCATGAATGATGCGGGTAATGCAAGAATTGTGATGTTAATTTCTGGCAAGATACGTAAAGCTGTATAAACTATAATATACCGTGTTAAATAGTGTTAATTCCCGGCTTTGAAAAAACAATTAGATTAACAAAAACAACAGATAACCAGAGTCTCAATAAGAATAGGTCAGAGATATAATATATTGGCACAGCACATTAAATGTCCTTATATATTCTGTCTTAATTTATTATTTCGTGTGTTGTTTATGAGGGGAAGTATTATGGACATTCGTTTCTCTCCCGCTCTGCTCATCCTATTTCTGATAAGCGCCTGTGACCAGAAAGCCCCGGATACACCCTCCCCGCCGCGACAGGTTAAAATTGCGACGGCAGAAGCCGCCAGCCCGCTCAGCACCCGCGTTTTTCCGGCGCGTATTTTAGCCGGTGATAACACCGACATTGCTTTCAAACGTGCAGGCCAGTTGCAAACGCTGGACGTCCGCGAAGGCGAAGCGGTAAAACAAGGACAAATTCTCGCCCGGCTGACCAACAACGATGCCCGTCAGCGCCTTAACGATCGTCAGATCGCCGCCACGCTGGCGCAGCGCCAGTTTGAACGTTATCAGACGCTGGCACGGCGCAACGTGGTGTCGCAGGCCGAACTCGAGGTGCATAAAGCCAGCCGGGATTCCGCCGCTGCCGCACTGAAAATTGCGCAGGAAGAACTTAACGATCTGAACCTCACAGCACCGTTCAGCGGCGTCATTGCGCGGCTGTCTGTGCGCAATCATCAGGTTGTTGCCGCCGGTCAGCCGGTGGCAACCATAAGCCGTTCCGACGTGCTGGATGTGGTGTTCAGCGTGCCGGAAAATCTGTTTACCAGCCTGGATGTACGCAATGTCGATTACCGCCCGCGGGTGCGTATCAACAACCTTCCCGACCGGGAATTCACCGCAACCTATAAAGAACACACCGCCAGCAGCGAAGCCAATACGCTGACCTGGCAGGTGACGCTGGTCATGCCGCGTCCGGAAAACTTCCCGGCGGTGGCCGGATTAAGCGGCACGGTCACGGTGAATCCGGCCAATCTCGCCACGGCAACGCCGGTCAGTACGCTGGTTATCCCGGTCGAAGCCGTTTTTAATCCGGACAGCAGCCAGCGTAATGACGCACACGTCTGGGTAGTGGCCGGTGAAGGCGATACCCTGCACGTCGAAGACCGTAAAGTCACTGTCGGTGAGCTGACGTCTCAGGGCATTGAAATCACCGCCGGACTGCAAAAAGGCGACAGAGTGGTGGCGGCGGGCGTCGGGGAATTACACGCTCAGCAGCCGGTTCGCATCTGGACCAGAGAGCGGGGTCTGTGATGGGAATTAACGAAAGCTTCATTAATAATCCGACGCGCATCTGGCTGGTGATCCTGCTGCTCGGCGTGGGCGGGCTGATTGCGTTGTTCAATATCGGGCGGCTGGAAGACCCGGCGTTTACCATTAAAACCGCGGTGGTTGCAGTGCAATATCCCGGCGCGTCATCCCAGCAGGTTGAGGAAGAAGTCACGCTGCCGCTGGAAAATGCCCTGCAACGCCTGCCTTACGTCGATAATATTTCCTCGATCTCTGCCGTCGGCTTATCGCAAATTACCGTCAATATCGATTCCCGTTATCACTCCTCCGAACTGCCGCAAATCTGGGATGAACTGCGCCGCCGCGTCAACGACGCCACGTTGCAGTTTCCGCCCGGTGTCAGCCCGCCGTTTGTGAACGATGATTTCGGTGATGTGTACGGCTATTTTTTCTCGATTTATGGCGACAACTTTAGCAACCCGGAACTGCGTAAATATGCCGAACAACTGCGCCGTGAACTGGTGCTGGTGCCCGGCGTGGGTAAAGTCGCGATTGGCGGCGTCCTTCCTGAACAGGTCAACATTGAGATCTCACGGGCTAAAATGGCCGCCTATGGCGTCACGTTGCCGCGCCTTGCCGACGTGCTGAATCGCCAGAATATGGTGTCAGATGCGGGCAGCATGACGGTCGGCAGCGAGTCGATCCGTTTGCATCCGACCGGTGGCTTTGAAAATATTGACGAGCTGAATAATGTGCTGATCAGCCCCGCCGGTTCGACGCACAGCATTTATCTGCGTGATATCGCCACCATCTCGCAGGGGATCACCGATCATCCGGGCAATATTTATCACGCCAATGGCCGTAATGCGCTGACAATTGGTGTCTCTTATATTCCCGGCGTGAATGTCATGAACATTGGCCGGGCGATAGAAGCCAGAATGCATCAGCTTGAAGCCGATAAACCGGCCGGGATCCAGCTGAAAGTGTTTTACGATCAGGCTGCTGAAGTGAAGAAATCCGTCGATGGTTTCATCATTAACTTCCTGATGGCGCTGGCAATTGTGGTCGGCGTGTTGCTGATTTTCATGGGATTACGCAGTGGGATTATTATTGCCGTGTCGCTGGCGCTGAACGTGCTCGGCACGCTGCTGATCATGTATTTGTCCGGCATCGAACTGCAGCGCATTTCGCTCGGGGCGCTGATTATCGCGCTCAGTATGCTGGTGGATAACGCGATTGTGGTGGTGGAAGGCGTGCTGATTTCGCGCCAGCAGGGTAACCCGCTGATGAACGCCATCTCGCAAATCATTAAGCGTTCCGCGCTGCCGCTGCTCGGCGCGACGGTGATCGCCATTCTGGCGTTTGCGCCCATCGGGCTGTCACAAGATTCGACCGGTGAATACTGTAAATCGCTGTTCCAGGTGCTGCTGATTTCGCTGATGCTCAGTTGGGTGACCGCGCTGACGCTGACGCCGGTCCTGGTGAAATGGGCCTTCGCCAATATGAAAGTGGCGGATAAAAAACCGGACGAACAGATTGACCCTTACGGTGGCAGGATATTTCGCGTCTACCGGCGGATGCTTTCCGCACTGCTTGCACATCAGGCCCTCACGCTCAGCGTTCTGGCTGCGCTGCTGATGGCTTCGGTGTGGGGTTTTGGTGCCGTGCGGCAGAACTTTTTCCCTTCCTCTAATACACCGATTTTCTTCGTCGATTTGTGGCTGCCCTACGGCACGGACATTAATTACACCGCGCGCATCGCCGGTGAAATCGAAAAAGATATTAACAAGCAGGAAGGCGTGGAAAACACTGTCACCACCGTCGGTCAGGGCGGGATGCGTTTTATCCTCACCTACAACGGCCAGCGGCAATATTCCAACTATGCGCAAATTATGGTGCGCATGGATGACCAGCGAAAAATCGCCGCGCTGGCCCACAGCACCGAACAGAACATCCGCAATCATTATCCTGAAGTCAACGCCAGCCTGAAACGCATCATGTTCGGGCCGTCCGGTGACAGTGCGATTGAAGTGCGGATTAAAGGTTCCGATCCCGACCAGTTGCGTAATATCGCCAGTCAGGTGGATAAGATTATCCTCGATGACGGCGCGGCCGACGGGGTGCGTAACGACTGGCAGGATCGCAGCAAAATGGTTCGCCCGGTGTTTTCGCCGTATCTGGGACGTGAACTCGGTGTGGACAAAGGCGAAACCGACAGCGCATTACAGATGAATTTCAGCGGCAGCACCGTGGGGATTTTCCGCGATGGCTCGACGCTGATGCCGATTGTTTTACGCCCGCCATCATCGGAGCGGCTGGATGTCGATCATATGGCCAATATCATGGTCTGGAGCCAGACGCGTCAGCAATTTATCCCGCTGAGTAACGTGGTCAGTGATTTCAAGGTTGAATGGGAAGATCCGCTGATCATGCGGCGCGACCGCTCGCGGGTGCTCACCGTACAGACCGATCCGGATCCGGCCAGCGGTGAAACCTCCGGCGATATGCTGGCGCGTATTAAACCGCAGGTTGAGGCGCTGAAATTACCGCACGGTTACAGCATCGAATGGGGCGGCGACGCGGAAAACTCCGCCGAGGCGCAGCAGGGGCTGTTTACCACCCTGCCGGTTGGATTCCTGATGATGTTTATCATTACTGTACTGATGTTCAGCTCGGTGAAAAACGCCATCGCCATCTGGCTGACCGTGCCGCTGGCTCTGATTGGCGTCACCTTTGGCTTCCTGCTGACCGGTATTCCGTTTGGCTTTATGGCGCTGATCGGCCTGCTCAGCCTGAGCGGGATGTTAATCCGTAACGGCATCGTGCTGGTGGAAGAAATTGGTCAGCAGAAAAAAGAGAAAAACCAGACCGACGCGATTATCTACGCGGCCACTTCGCGTCTGCGCCCGATCCTGCTGACGGCGTTTACCACCGTGCTCGGCCTCGCGCCGTTGTTGCTTGATGTCTTTTTCCAGAGCATGGCGGTTGTTATCATGTTCGGGCTGGGATTTGCCACCGTGCTGACGCTGCTGGCGCTGCCGGTGATTTACAACTGTTTCCATCGTGAAGGGCAACGACGTACACAATGAACACCACGGGACTGAATATTATTAAAACGCTCGGTTGCCTGACCGCCGTGACCTTTTTCACCGTTTATAACACTTACGACAATTACAATTATAACTACGACACTATTCTGGCTTTCCTGACCTTTATTTCCACCATTGCCACACCGCTGTTTTTTGTGGTTACCGGTTATATGGATGCCGGTTCACAGCACACGGCAGAATGGCAACTGAAGAAAATACGCAGCATCTTAACCCTCTTCATTTTCTGGTTTTCGATTTATTATTTATGGGAGCCTTACCAGAAAGGTTATCTGATTCAGCCGTGGTTTATCTTTACGCTGGTGATTATTTACACCTTTCATCCGCTGGTGGAATGGCTGGCTAAAAGACGGGTTATTCTTGCGGCACTGGTCGCCAGCCTGCTGATTTTTTCCTTTGCGTATGATCTGCTGGCGATCTATTTCACTGAACATAAATCTTTTTCAACCCCCGCGCAGTTCCGCATCTGGACCTGGGTACTTTATTATCTGACCGGCCAGTTGTTATATGACCCGGTGGTTTCCGCCCTGTACGGTCGCCCGCGGGTAGCGAAAATCGCCGCCATCGCCATTCCTTTTGTCTATATTTTCACCTGGTATTATGAAAAACACTTCTTCTTTTCCATCTTCAACCTTGAGCGCAACAGCTTTATTCTGACCGGATCGCAGGTCTATATTCTGGTGGTATTGATCATTATCGCGGCCAATGGCGTGAAACAGGACGCCACGCGGTTGCCTGTCAGTGAAATGGTCAGTTCGCTGGGGAAAACCATGACCGGCGTTTATATTCTCCACTACACCTTTTTCAATTTATTAATCCAGTGGATCCCGATCAACTCCCTGACCGCCAAACTGTTCGTCATCCTGCTGACTTTTCTGCTTTCAGTGTTGTCTTCAATGCTGCTGCTGAAGAATAGCGTGACGAAGAAGCTGATTACGTTTTGAGAAGGCAGTCTGAGGCAGGGATCAAATATGAGCCCTGCAAATGGAGGGGCCTTATCAAGGAAATTAATTATCACGTTTATCTCTGCCAGTGATTTTATCAATCACTTTTGACAGAAAATAGAGGAACACCAGCCATACTCCGATACTGACAAACTTCAACGGCCAGGGTTCGACAAACATAATGCAAAGTATTGGGCCAAAAATAACTAACGGGGCAAATGCAAAGCCAAACGAATGATAGACTATAAAAGCCACCATATTTTTTACTTTGATAATCAGAAAATTAATAAATTCCAATAAGCGGCTATTGGTTGACATTTATTTTACGCCTCATTGTTTCCCTGAATGCATGATCCCTACATATGCCCTTGATAGATATAATGCCAATGGGAATAGGAACCGCCATATCATGTCCTTATCAAGTTAATTATCACGTTTATCTCTGCCAGTGATTTTATCAATCGCCTTAGACAGAAAATAGAGAAACACCAGCCATACTCCGATGCTGACAAACTTCACCGGCTAGGGTTCGATAAACATAATGCAAAGTATTGAGCCAATAACGATCAGTGGGCCAATAAGTGCTTCGAGACTATGACTTATCGTGAAGGTAATTATCTTATAAGCGATGTAGAGCAGGGACCGGATAAATTGTATAAATGGGTTATTATGCGGCATTGAGTTTCCTCCTCACCGTGTCCATTATCTTTCTGAATGCGGATTCCCCCTGTGTCACCCTGACATGTATCGCATCGACAAAGGGTTGTACTGAAGGCTTAAACAAAAAATATAGAAGGTCGTAATCCCTCGGTCTGAGGAGTTTATAGACTTCAGGATCCTCAGTTTCAAGAGCTTCTGATGTTCGTATTGAACGCTCTGTCATGCCTCCTATTAGCAAAACGCCGGTTAATGCAGATATCGGCTGATAGCGAAAACTGGCAGAGATGAAAGAGACTCGTTCTAATACTGAGGCAGTTATCAGCGCAATTATTATGTTGGTTCCCATTCGTCCAATGAATGAAGTAAAAACCTCCCTGTAAATTTTGTCTTGCTCAGTTTCTGAAACATATTTATTAAACTCGGTAAAAACCAGCTTAACGGCTTCAGAGATATGGTGATGATTCAGAATGTCGTTTCTGATGGCATCCGCCATACGTATTCGCATCGTTTCATGTATGTAACGTGAACCGGTATCAAATATCCCATACACCATGTATCCAAAATCAACCGGAACGGTCAGTGCACCGTTTATCAGTGCCATATACAGAATCAGGGGAAAGAATAATCCCGGCAATGCGCGTTGCAATATCATCAATGTCAGCCATGTCATCCCTTAGCCATTAATAATTCCCGCGCAAATTGTAGGACATTAATAACTCAGCAACCAGACTCTTTATTGTATATATCTGCCGCGCAGTACCTCCGGGATCACAGATTGCTCATCAACACAAAATCTTAACTCTGCTCCGATACCAGCACCGCCATGGTGTCCGGTTCCAGCGCGCGAAAGATATGTTCGACGTCGGCGGGATAGGAAATGTAATCTCCGGCATTCAGTTCCACTGGTGAGTCAACCAGCCCGACGAGGGCGCGTCCCTGGGTGATGATGATGTGCTCGACCGAGCCCTGCGGATGCGGGCTGGAGATACGGTCAGCGCCCGGTTGCGTGGTCAGCAGATAAATATCCCGGCGTGCAGCGGGCGGACAGGTCGCGAGTAATACCGCTTTATAATCCGCCAGTTCGGCCACTACCGCCGGACCTTCACCCCGGCGGATCACCTGCATTTTATTCACTTCCGGCTCCATCAGTCGCGCAAAAGGAATGTTCAGCGCCACACACAGCGCCCACAGGGTTTCCAGACTCGGATTCCCGTTGCCCGCTTCAAGCTGGGAAAGCGTCGATTTGGCGATACCGGCACGGCGGGCGACTTCCGCCAGTGACAGGCCAGCCCGCTGGCGTTCACGAACCAGTCCCTTCGAAATAACGCTAATAGGTTGTGACATAACCGCCTCATGATCAGTATAACGAACGATCGTTCGACTTGAAGAACGATGCAGATGCGTTCATTATAATGGATACTTGTTCGTTATGGGATGGAATTATGTTTGCGCGTTTCTTTTCACCGTTGGGGAATGATGTGCTTAAAGCCATCTTTCTGGTGTGTCTGGCCGATGGTCTGGTCGGCATTTCTTATGGTTCACTGGCGGTCGCAGGCGGTTTCCCGCTGTGGGTGCCGCTGATGCTTTCGCTGCTGGTGCTGGCAGGGGCGTCGGAGTTTCTATTTATCGCCATCGTCGGCGGGGGTGGCAGCCCGTTTGCGGCGGCGGCGGCCGGATTGCTGGTCAATGCGCGCCATTTACCGTTCGGGATTGCGGTGAAGGATCTGGTCGGCAGCAAAGCCATGAGCTGGCTGGGTTGTCACATCATGAACGATGAAAGCGTGGTGTTTGGCATCTCGCAATCTACCCATGAAAAACGCAAAACCGCCTACTGGTTATGCGGTGCAGGTATCGCCTTATTCTGGCCGGTCAGTGTGATGGCCGGGGCGTACATCGGCCAGTTCATTCCGGATATCAAAGCCATCGGCCTTGATGCCGTGTTCCCGGCCATTTTGCTGGGGTTGATTTTCCCGGCGCTGCGCAGCCGCAGAACGCGCATACCCGCTACCTCCGGTGCGCTGATTTCGCTGGCTGCGGTGCCTTTCGTTCCGGCCGGTATGCCGGTGCTGTTTTCCCTGCTCGGATTGCTGGCGTGGAGGAACCGAAAATGACCTCACACAGCCTGATGATCGCGGGAATTGCGGTGCTCGCCGCCGGAACATTTCTGATGCGCGTGGCCGGTTACCGGCTGGGTTCACGCCTGAATTTCTCCCCTGCAACTCAGACAATGTTATCGGATGCGGCCACCACCTTATTGCTGGCGGTGGCCGCTACGTCGGCGCTGTTCGAAGGTCAGCATTTCGCCGGATACGCGCGGGTCACCGGCGTCAGCGTGGCGTTGTTTTTAGCCTGGAGAAAAGCGCCGCTGATGGTGATTATTATTGCGGCAGCAGCAGTGACGGCGCTGCTGCGCGGGTTCGGTATTCAGTAGGCAGAAACAAGAATGGCTCCCGCAGGAGCCATTTTCACACCAGTGATGAGTTACGCTACGTCTTCGTATTGCGGTACCGGATTGCGGAAGCTTTTGGTCATGCAGGCCAGATAGATAAAGCCGATTGCGCCCCAGATCAGGCCGAGCACCATCGAGCCTTCTTCCAGATTCACCCACAACGCACCAACGGTCAGCGCACCGCACAGCGGCAATAGCAAATACTGAATATGATCCACAACGGTTTTGTTGCGCTGCTCGCGGATCCAGAATTGCGAAATCACCGACAGGTTCACAAACGTGAATGCCACCAGCGCACCAAAGTTAATCAGCGCCGTGGCGGTGACCAGATCGAAATTAATCGCCAGCAAGGCAATGGCGCCGACCAGCAGCACGTTGAAAGACGGGGTGCGCCATGTCGGATGGATATAGCCGAAGAAGCGTTTCGGGAACACACCATCACGCCCCATCACATACATCAGGCGGGAAACGCCCGCGTGCGCTGCCATACCGGAGGCCAGCACGGTGATGCTGGAGAAAATCAGCGCGCCAAACTGGAACGCCCGGCCTGCCACCTGCAGCATGATTTCCGGCTGTGAGGCGTCCGGGTCTTTAAAGCTGGAGATATCCGGGAAATAGAGTTGCAGGAAATAGGTCGCCGCAATAAAGATCACGCCACCAATTAAAGCGGTCAGGAATATCGCCCGCGGGATCACCCGTTCTGCGTCTTTGGTTTCTTCCGACAAATTACTGATGCCGTCAAAACCGGTGAAGGAGAAACACAAAATGGTCGCGCCGGTAATCATCGGCACGGTATGCGCATTTTCACCCCAGAACGGTTGGGTGCTGGCGAGCGTGCCATAGCCGGTGCCGTGATTCACGCCATAAATCACCATGCCGGTGATCACCGTGATCAGCACAATCTGCAAGACAACAACCAGCGTATTAATGTTGGCGACCGTTTTGATACTGCGCAAATTCGACAGCGTCATAAAGCTGACCAGTACGACGACAAATATCCACGACGGCACCGACGGTACCAGCGCTTCAAAATAGATTTTTGCCAGCAGAATATTGATCATGGGCGCGAATAAGTAATCAAGCAGCGACGACCAGCCGACCATAAAACCGACCACAGGATGAATGGCTTTTTGCGCGTAGGTATACGCAGAACCGGCGGAAGGATAGCGGCGCACCAGCTTGCCGTAACTCAGCGCGGTGAACAGCACGGCGATCAGCGCAAAGGCATACGCCGTCGGCACATGGCCGTCCGTCAGGCCGGAGACAATACCGAACGTATCGAACAGTGTCATGGGTTGCATATAGGCCAGACCTATCATGACAACCGGAATCAGCGTAAGGCTTTTACGTAATTCCACGCGGGAAGGGGACCCTGTGACGAGGTTATCCGACATGATGTTGATTTCCCATGACGGAGAACGCTGCATATAAAGAGTGCTGCACCATTTATGATTCCTTGCGACAAGACTGTCGGTATCTGAAAGTAAATATCTATCCGGTACTTAGCCCGGCCTCTGGTATTTGAAGGTTTGCTTAATGAAGAATGCGTAGTGCAATGAACGAAAAATGAGTCATCCCCGTTTTGCGGGGCGCATATTTTGCCTTATTAAGTATTGAATTTACAAGCCGGATAAGAATAAACACGGTCAATAAATAAAACAGGCAGTCAAAACGAGCACGTATTGCCAAA
This sequence comes from Rahnella sp. CJA17(1/100), assembly GCF_963881615.1. Taxonomy (NCBI): domain Bacteria; kingdom Pseudomonadati; phylum Pseudomonadota; class Gammaproteobacteria; order Enterobacterales; family Yersiniaceae; genus Rahnella; species Rahnella sp. CJA17(1/100). The sequence continues at coordinate 49,801 of NZ_CAWOJA010000055.1, forward strand.
GTCGTTTGCCGGTGGTTTTGCTAATTGTTTTTATCCTGTAAAACAAAAATGAATTCCCCGTTATTGCCGTTATCAAATATCGGCAGCGCGTGGGTGAAAATAACGTCTGCGGCTATTAATCAACATTCATACAACATTCCGCCGGGTCCCGCTGCCCGGATTGACTAATGGGCAAAATCTGAAAATTTAGCCTGTTGCGATGAGAGATGAATTTTCCTCGCTTTTGTTGTTAACAATTTGTGCTATAAATTTCATATAAGAAAAACCAATGTAGCCTCTTTTCCGCACAGCAAAGATTTTCGGAGTGCAACGTGTCTCTTTCTATTTCTGAATGGACGATGGCTAATGAGATTGAATGCTCGCACCTGACAGCGAGCAATTCTTCATTTCCGCGTCATACTCACGACGAATATGTCATCAGTGCCAATCTGACCGGTACGGAAGAAATCTGGCTGCACGGCAAAACCGAACTTGTGCGCGGCGGCGATATCACGATTTACAACCCGGCCACCGTTCAGTCGTCGCTGTTCGGTAACGACAAGGTCGAATTTCTCAGCGTGCATATTCCGCAGGCTTTACTGCGTCAGGTGTCGGTCGATCACAATCTGCGTTCCGATCACTGCGCGCCGGTGTTAACCGAAGGCGTGCTGAGTAATCCCGCGCTGTTTTCGGCACTGTGCCATTACAAACGCACGCTGAATGACGACGATCAGGAACAAAATTTGTTGTGGCTGCTGGGGGCATTGCTGGAAGAACCCGCCAGAGAGCAGGAACAGTCTTTGCGGCCGATTACGCTGGCGCTCGATTTTATGCGCGACCATCTGACCCGCAAAATCCATCTCGATACGCTGGCGCAAATCAGCGGACTGAGCAAGTTTCACTTTGTCCGCCTGTTCCGCCAGCACATCGGCATGCCGCCGCTGCAATACCATATGCAACTGCGTTTGCTCGAGGCCAGAAATCAGCTGCGTAAAAATAATAATGCGCTGGATGTGGCGATAGGGCTGGGCTTTTATGATCAAAGCCATTTCATCAATACGTTCCGTAAGATGATGGGGATCACTCCCCATCTTTATTCGCAGTCACTTCACGCATCGCAGGTGCTTATACCAAGATGAACTCCCGATAACCGCTGATCACCACATACAGCGCAAAGTAAGAGAAGATCGCCGCTGAGGCCACATAAGAATATTTCAGCATTTTGGTGCCCAGCATTTTTCCGCCAAGGCTGCCGACGGAACAGATGACCATCGTCCAGAACACGCCTGCAATAAAGAAGCCGCCCAGGAACCACGAGGCATTCGCCGTGCTTCCCTGCCCCATGCGGGAGATCAGTGCCCCGCCGACGGCGGCAAACCACAAAATAGCGGTGGGTGAAGACATTGCCAGTACGATGCCGCGACCAAAATTACGAATAACAGAACGTGGCTGCGCGCTGTCACCGGCGCTCAGATCCTCCGCAGGCGCGAGCGCGGCGCGGATCATTTTGTAGGTAAACCACATCAGCATCAGTGAACCGCCGACCCACAGCACCCAGCGCACACTCTGGTATTGCAGCAAAATGGTCATCCCGGCCAGCGCCAGCACCGCGTAAATTAAGTCGCCGATGCAGGTGCCGATGCCCAGCCAGAATCCATGAAAATACCCCCGCTGCATCGCCAGCGTCATCATGGCGATATTAGCAATCCCAATGTCCAGACACAGCGACAGGCTGAGTAAAAATCCATTTGAAAACGGCATCATAACGGGACTCTCTTAATTAACTGGTTGTATTCAATCATGTCATTGGTTGTACCGAGGCGCGCCATCAGGATTTCGACATCTTCCGGATTAGTGTGCGGACAATGTTGCAGCATGAACGCCTGCGCACGCTCCGCATCGCCCCCCAGCAGCGCTTCGCTCATCAGGCGGGTCAGATCGGCCATTTGCGGGTAAAACAGCGCCGGATGGAAATCAAGCGTCTCCGCCGACAGCTCAATGCAACCGTGTTCGCGCAGATAGTTGAACTGGATCCAGGCCGCGCCAGCATCCGGATAACTTGACGGGCCGCGGCGCAGATAGCGCAACATTTCGAGGAAATAGATCCGCGCCAGCACGGTCCGGTCGAGCTGCAAACCGGTGGCCACCTGCGGCGTGAGGCACATCAGTAAACCAAACTGATCGGCCAGCGCTTCCTGCACTATCATCGATCCCCAGCGATCAATTTTGCTGAGTTTCGGAAAGACGTTCTCGTTACGCACCAGAGAATGCCCGAGGTCGTGCCCGCGGAACCAGGCAATCAGATAACGCTGGCACACATCACTGTCTGGCAGCATGTCTTCGGCCCAGCCCATTTTGGCGGCTTCGGTACGTGAAAACAGCTCGAACAATTGCTGATACGTATTGGCAAACACCACCGTGCGTTTGACCGGCGAATACTTCAGCCCCTCGTCTTCCGGGAAGAAATAGGCAAAATGTTTGGGATAGGTATTGGCTTCACCGGCAATGCCAAAGAGGTTGATAATTTTGTATGCACAGCCCGGCATCGCCAGTAAATCGGCGGCGATTTCCTTTTGCAGATACAGTAAGCTTTCCGGAAACAGGCTGTCCATCACGTCGGAAACTTCCTGCAAAACCGGGGCAGGTTCACCAAACCACGACGAATAAAAACTCTGTTTGGATTTCCCCACCCAGGTGGACGTGTTACCGATGCCCAGCACCAGTTGCTGTTCCTTCAGGCCAGCAATTTGCGGTAGTACCGTTTTTCCGCAACTGTCATCTGCCAGCATTTCCGCCCGTAAAAACAGTCCGCGCCGGGTATCGGGATCATCAAACAGCGGCGCTAAACGGAAACACTGAATCGACATCTCTTCACGCAGGGCATCCAGCAAACGGCTTTCACAGGCCGCTTCCAGCTGGTTGATGGCTTCGGTCAGACGCAGGCAATAATGAATCGTTTGCAAAGCTTTAGGACTTAAATTTTCCGGGGCATCCAGATCCATCATGGATACCTGATATGCCGGGGCGACTGGCCAAAATGATGTCGTAAACATAGTTTCAAACCCTTGAGCGCAATGGAGAGAAACTACTTAAACACTCCCCTGCGGCGGGGTATTGGAAGAAATTGCGCATAAGTCTGCACGCCGGATATTGCCCCCGGCGACTACAGTTAATCTATCCCCGTTTCTTTTACCAGGTGCCTGACATCATGAGTTTCTCTCTGCGCCATTATCTGCACGTTCGTGGCCGTTTACTGATTTCTATTGTTGCTGGTCTGATTTGCTTCTTCGCGCTTCCCCCGCATCTGGGAATTTTGCAGCGGCTGATGATTGGCTGGAATGTGCTGGCATGGATGTATCTGTTTTTTCTGTGGTTTCGCATGCTTCGCACCGAAGCGAAGGATATCCCGCACATCGCTAAAACGCAGGATGAAAGCGCCAGTCTGGTGCTGACGCTGGTCACGCTCACCTGCCTGGTGAGCATTCTGGCGATCCTGATGGAACTCGGCTCGCTTAAAGCGCTGACGGGAAGTGCAAAAACCCTGCATATCTTGCTGACCGCGACTACGCTGATTGCCTCGTGGGCGTTGCTGCCGACCTCTTTCGCCATGCATTACGCGCATCATCACTATCTGCGGCAGACAAAAGACATCACGCCGATGATCTTCCCGGAAAAGCCTGAGCAGCCCGGCTACTGGGATTTTCTCTATTTCTCCTTCACCATCGCCGTCGCCTCACAAACCGCCGACGTCGCGACCGGCACCACCGATATGCGCCAGATTGCCCTGTTGCAGTCGGTCATTTCCTTTGTCTTTAATCTGGCGATTCTAGGGTTGTCCATTAACGTCGGGGCGGGATTACTGAGTTAACCCTGGGTTGAAGTAATGCGCTGTCATTGGGAGGATTTCCCGCAGAGTTCACTGTAAGTCAGAAAAGGTTTAATTTAGACTTCTATACGTCTAAAAGTTAGTGTAGGTTTTCACAATAAATTCCCATTCTGGTTACGTTTAAGGAACTCCATTTATGCGCACTCCGTTTGTAGCTGTGACTCTCCTTGCCGCCACACTGTTTTCTGCTGCCTCATTTGCCGGTGCGACGCTGGATCGCGTGACCCAAACCGGTGTGCTGCGCAATGCGATCGTTAACGATTACCCGCCGTTTGGTTTTATTGATGATAATAACCAGCTGGCCGGTTTTGACGTGGATGTGGCGAAAGCGGTGGCGCAGCGCATGGGCGTAAAACTTGAAATCATCGCACCGGGCTGGGAAACGATTGTCGGCGGCAAATGGCAGGGTCGCTGGGATACCTGTATCTGCTCGATGACGCCAAACACCGAGCGCGCCAAAGTACTGGATTTTCCGACGCCGTATTACAACTCTCCGGCGGTCTTAGTGGTCAATAAGAAAGACGACCGCATTAAATCGGCGGCCGATCTGAGCAATAAAAAGATTGGCGTCGGCATTGGTTCAACCTACGAAACTTATCTGCAAAAAACGCTGGTGATCCCGGGCAGCAAACCCATCACATTCCCGTTCGATAACGTACACGTGATCCCAAGCGACGAAGAAGTGGCGTTCCAGAATCTGGCGCTCGGGCCGGGTGTGCGCCTCGACGGCGTGGTGTCAGATTTAGCCACCGCGAATGCCCGCATCAAACGTGCGCCAGTGTTTAAAATTGTCACCGAGCTTTATGCTGAACCGAACTGGGTAGCCACCGACAAAGGTGACGCCGAATGGGACAAGAAAGTGGCCGATACCATCAAATCGCTGCGCGACGATGGCACGCTGGCGAAAATCTCTCAGCACTGGCTGGGTGAAGATATTACCCACGAGGTACCGTAATGCCACAAATCCCGGACAGCCAACCGAAAGTGGAAACGCCGGAGCGCTGGCACCACGCACATGCGTTTAAATTTAAAACCGGGCTGACGTGGCTGATTTTGCTCAGCCTGCTGCTCGGCGCGTTCAGCAAAATGGGGCTGGACTGGAGCCTGATTGGGCAGAAATTGCCGTTCCTGCTTGGCCTGCGCCTGTCGCCGGACGGCTTTATTCAGGGTGCGGCGCTGACCATTATGATCACCGCCTGCTCGATGTTTTTCTGTCTGCTGATTGGCCTGATTACCGCGCTCGGCCGGATGTCTGAAAATGCGCTGGCGTTTGGTTGTGCGACGTTTTACGCCTCGCTGTTTCGCGGCACGCCGCTGCTGGTGCAGGTGCTGATTATCTATCTGGCGCTGCCGCAGGTGGGAATTGTGCTCGGGGCGCTCAGCTCGGGCATTATCGCTCTGTCGATGAACTACGGCGCGTATCTGGCGGAAACTATCCGCAGCGGCGTGCTCTCGGTGCCACGCGGTCAGCAGGAAGCCGCGCTGGCGCTCGGCGTGTCACGCTGGACGGTGGCCGTTCACGTCACCGCGCCGCAGGCACTGCGCATCATTATCCCGCCCGCCGGGTCGATGTTTATTTCGATGCTGAAAGATTCGTCTCTGGTGTCACTGATGGGGCTGTGGGAGCTGAATTTTCTGGCGCAATCCTACGGGCGCAGCACCTATCGTTATATGGAAATGCTGGCGACTGCGGCGGCAATATACTGGATTATGTCGATCGTGCTGGAACTGCTGCAAAGCCGCCTTGAGCGCCGTTTTGCACAAGGCCACCGCCGCTAAACTTTTTATTTTCAAATGCTCTGACTTCTTATCGCAGGTATATCATGGCTTTTCCTGAAGATTTCCGTTTAATCAGCTATCTCTCGCGCCTCGAACACGCTGTGCGTTTTCCGCTGTCCTCTTCCTATCCTGAATCGATGAGCCTGGATACGTTATTTGAACTGGCAGGGAAAGAGCACCGCGCGCCGTTCATGCAGACCATGCTGGATTATCCGCCACTGCGCGGAACGCCGGAACTGCTCGACGCCATCGCCTCGACCTATAAAAATGTCACCGCGCAGGACGTCATCAGTTTTGCCGGTGCCGACGAAGCGATTTACGCCAGTTTTCAGATGTTGCTCAAATCCGGCGATCACGCCGTGGTGATCACCCCAAATTATCAGTCGCTGGAAAGCGTGCCGTTATCGCTGTGCGAGGTCACCGGCGTGGCGCTTGATGAAAATAACGACTGGGCGCTGGATACCGGCAAAGTCCGCGACGCGCTGCGCGCCAATACCAAAGTGCTGGTGATTAACTTTCCGCACAATCCGACCGGCGCGCTGATTAGCCGTCAGCAACTCGACGAACTGATCGTGTTATGCCGCGATCGCGGGATCTGGATTTTCTCGGACGAAGTGTACCGGCTGACAGAGTTTGATCCGGCAGACCGGCTGCCGCAACTGGCGGATATTTACGAACGTGGCATTTCGCTGAACGTGACCTCCAAAGCTTACGGATTACCGGGGCTGCGCATCGGCTGGGTGGCCTGTCAGGATAAAGCGTGGATGCGGGAACTCGAGCGCATGAAGCAGTATCTGTCGATCTGTAATTCCATGCCCGGCGAGTTTCTCACCACGGTGGCACTCAATGCCCGCGCACCGATCCTTGAACGGGTGATGGAACGCTCGCGCCGCCAGCTCGTAACACTGACTCAATTTCTGGCGCAATACCCGCACCTGTTCAGGCTCAGCGTGCCGAAAGCCGGTGTGCTGGCGTTCCCACGTTTTACCGGTGAGCAAGGCGCAGAAGCCTTTGCCACACAGCTGGTGGAAGAAGCCGGTGTGATGGTGATCCCTTCTGTCGCCTACGCGTCAGAACTGAACAGAGTGTCGGAAGATTTCCTGCGCATAGGTTTTGGTCGCGAAAATCTTGATGAAGCACTGGGTGAAACGGGGAGATGGCTGGACAAACGCGGCCAGCAGGGATGAAAAAAATGGGCGCGGAAATCGCACCCATTTTAGTTTTCCCCGATGAACGGAAACCGGACTTGCCATTGATTTGTTAATGACTTACACGTTACTTACAGGCTTTGATCTCTTTCCACTGTGACCATTCGCCAGTGAACGACGGGTTACCTGGCTCATTGTTCTGAGTCCAGTAATTCGCGAGATACTCCTTACCTTTCCAGTTAACACTTTCTCCGCCGTTATACACTTTACCGGCATCCCAGTTGTCAGCGCAGCCGGTGCTGGTGCCTTCATCAGGGATCGGCAATACCTTCGGTGTGACCGTCAGCACGTAGGTGGCCACACTGCTTTTCTTCCCGTCGGACACGGTGAGGGTAAAGTTGAAGCTTTGCTTAGTGGTGACCACGGGTGCGACAAAACTCAGCGATTCACGATCGTTACCGGCGAGGGTGGACCCGTTCGGCAGCAACCAGCTGTAGGTCAGTTTATCGCCGTCAGCGTCGGTAGATTCTGCTGCATTGAGCGTCACATTCGCCTGGCTTTCCACATCACCAATCGGACCGGAGAGTTTTGCCACCGGCGCTGAATTGCCGTCAGCCGGGGCTGGCGTCGGTTCCGGTGTTGGTGCTGGCGTCGGTTCAGGAGCAGGTGTCACCGCTTCTTCTTTACCGGCATCATCGACCACTTTCACGTTAAAGAAGTGCTGGACGCAGCGTTTGTAATCGCCCTCTTTGAACGCGGAGAACGGTGTCTGATAACCGACCAGCTGACAGGAATACGTCAGGCCAGTTGGCGTTTCTGATGACCATCCCCAGTCCTGTTCCCAGTACTGCGGCAGCGCACCGGCTCCACCTTCATCAAACTGTTTCATGTTTTTACAGCCCAGCACTTCATTAGCCGGAACCGGCACTTTCAGGTATTCCGCTTCGCTTTTGTAGTAGGAGATACGGTTCAGGCCCTGCGCGATTTCCTGCGAGCCACCGCACTCAACACCGCCATTGATGATCTGAATAGTCACGCCGAATCCCGGCACCAGACCGTTGGCTTTGTCACGATCGTTCGGCTGCCAGGTGCCGTCGATCACATGCAGCATACTCGGCTTCGGTGCCTGCGGCGTGACGTAGAAGAACACCGCACTGGCAAGGTTCAGCCAGGTATCCGCCACCAGTTCCGGTTTATCCAGCAGGGTTCTGACCGTGCCGAACATCGCATCGGAGAACGGGCCGTAGTTATAGTTATAAGAAAGTTGTTTGGCACCGCGACCGAAGTAGCTGACAAAATCGCCGTCGGCATCTTTGCCGCAAGGCCAGGTTTGTCCCTGCCAGACATTCGGATTACATTCGCCGTTATAGCCGCCTTTCTGCCCTTCTTTCCAGCCCATTTCTCGCAGATAGACCAGCCCCTGACGCCATTCGGCTTCCGGGCGCCAGCTCTCGTGGCCGCCGGTTTCCTGTGCGAAGTGTGCAAACATGGTGGCAAGGCCTTTACGGCAAATGGCATCCGAATCGCGTCCGTCGGTATACGTTCCGCACACGGCCGGGAACTTGCCGATGGCCTGCAGGAATTTGGTGTAGGTATAGCTCGGGTCACGCAGCGGGAAAATGTGTTCCCACTTATCACCGCCCAGAATGCTGTCCACCCGCTTCACGTTAGCCGGGTTATCGCTGCGGCCGGGGGCGATTTTATCGACGGAAGCATTATCCAGTGTGCGGATAGACGCCTTAACCTCCTGCATCAGCGGGTTTTGAGTCAGGCTGTTTTCTTTTTTAATCAGATCACTTTCTTTGATGACATAGGGATCCGACGTATCGGCTGCCATTGCCGGAGCAACACAGGCCATCAGACAGGAGAGTGTAATAAGATTCAAAAGGTATTTATCTTTAGTTCTGCGCATAAGGACAACCTTATATAAATAGTCGAAGTTAAATGCTGAAAATTATTTCTGCATAACATTAACCGGTCAGAGTTTCTGTACTGCCCCCTGCCCTGTCAGTCAAAAGGCTAATCGCATAAGCGCATACAGGCTAATAAAAACAAAGCCATAAACATCATAAAAAACGGATGATATTTATTAAAAACCACTTATAAATTTATTCGAAGAACAATAAAAAATGCGGACTGATCACCCGGAATCAGTCCACATACTTATGAACAAACTTTGAATACTTAGTGAATAAAGTTGTTTACCGTTGGGCCAGTGTAAAAGTTCCCGCCAATTTCTTCACCCGGTCCCCTACCAGAATTAATAGTGGCCCGCCTAACACACCGCCTATACCGGAGGTCATCAGGATCATGTTAAAACCCATATCCCTTTCGATGAAAACGATGCTTAGCAGGAAACCTGTGAAACACGACACAACGATTTGCGTAAAACATTTATAAACATCCTCCACAGTGGGCTTACTTTTGCAGCGCATGATAAATCGCACCAGGCCACCCCAGGATGACATAACTAATATAGAAACTAATAACTCAAATTATATAAACACAACTTCGTTAGCATGAAGACTGATCATGACGAAAAACCTCATAGATTAACTAATAAAGATTGAGATAACTGCGACAATGATAATCCGGCCATCATCAAAGCCATAATCACTTCAGCTCAATAATTAATTTTAACAATCCGGCGCTGATTTTTTATTAAAAAAATCATTAAAAAATAAACAAACACTCTCTTAAATCACGTTAACTGCATTTCTTGCCACATCCTTCATATTGATTCCGCGCTTTTCAGCTGTGACATCACCAGATGAACATAGCGTCGCTTACTGCTGTTTGAAAGGTAATTCATGTAGACCGGGGAGTCCTTTATTGAAATTTCTTTAGGTAGATCAAAGCACTTTAACTTGCAATGCCGCTCCCTGATAAAGTAATCCGCCAGCACCCTGGGTAACACAGTGAGCATATCACTGCGTTCGAGCGCGCTGATGATACCGTTGATGGAAGAAGAGCGGTAAATGACTTTAACCAGACCCGCGTAAGGTGCGTTAATCGTCAACGTCGTGCCGAGAAGACCGGTAAAATCATTATAAATACCGTCGTTATAGACAGCGTGAGGTAATGCGTAGTAATGCATTAACGCCAGTTCTCTCTGGTTGGACAATAAACTGCTAGCACCGCACAGGATAACAAACTCATCCATGGCATCAATTTTTATTGAGGTGATTTTCTCATGATTTAGAGCATGATGCGAAATAACAACATCGATATTTGCCTGTAACAAACTCCTTACCATTTCATCACTCTTAATATTCGTTGAATTAGAAAATTCGACCTTTACTGACTTTCCACTTTCGTTCTTATACATCCGGTTAAAATAATAGTCCTCCAGAACATCCGGACACATTACCCGCAATATGGCACCCGATGGCCCTTCGGTTCTTGAGGACTGTAAAACATCTTCAATAATCGTAATGGCGTTGACAAAAGAATCATGGATATCCAGCGCAGTGGCGGTGGGTTTCAGACCCGTAGCCGTGCGGTAAAACAGTTCTTCACCCAGATGTCGTCTGAGCTTATTTATCGATAAGCTTACTGCGGAAGGTGTAAGATTCAAATTTTCTGCTGCTTTTGAAATATTCCCAGAAACAATCACTTCATTCATTATCTTGATAAGATTGTAATCAAAGTTAATTGTACTTGACTCGTTCATTATTTACTCTCCAGATAAAGGGGGCGTTTGCTTCGAAATAAATAATACAGCTCTTTATGCATTCAGTTTTCATAAAAATCCACCTTTAATATTGTGAAGCGTTTTGAGTTGCGTACGTATTAATCACATATCCCGAGCATATTTAAAGCGTTATCCGCCCCTTCATCCAGCCGTAAACAAACGACTCATTCGCACTACGCCCTTCTGCCAACTCCAGGTAACGTTGCCCCTGACTGCAATTAATAGAAGTGATTAACACGCCCGCTCCTTCGGTGCCACGCTTCTCAATGAACTGTGTTAACGCCTTTAGCGTACCGGGGCCGATTTTGCCGTCCACGACGATATCACCATAATATGCTTCACCGTGATTAAATACATTCAGCCAGCGCTGCAACCAACGGATACCCACTGCCGGTCCCATGTTGGTGCCGGTGTCGCACAGTTCCAGCGCCAGACCTGGCGCAATGGCATACACTTTGTCGAATCCCGGCTGATACCAGTAATTCTTTTCAAGGATCAGATAAGCATCTTCTTTCGTGAAATCGGTCATTTTTCCGGTATAGCCATAACTGCGGGCCGTTTTTTCGGTGATACCCCAATGCGTCGGGCCACCGGTATCATTCGGGTGGTCTACATAGCCACCTTCGTTTTTCAGTACGGAATTAATCACAGGGTTGGTAAACATAAGGTCTTCCTCCGGACAACAGTTAAAGTTGAAACGTCAGAAACAACGCGGTACCAAGCAACAGTACCGACACCAAAAAACCAAACATCAGTATCCACGGTCTGAGGTTCTTAACCGGTGATACCTTCTCTTCCATGACTTCCACAGTGGCCGAGGTACTGACACGAATGCCTGATTTCGGCACAGTAATGAAGAATTCATCCAGCCCGGCAAATTTAAGATCGCGGCGGATTAAATAAAGGGTCTGGGTCAAACTGGCATCGCTGGTGAATTTACTGCGGCTTCCCCATAACGCGACAGAGATGGCCTCTTTTTCGATCACTTCATCTTTTGCATGTTCAATAATATAACTCAGGCAACGTGCTCTCATTGAGGTCAGTTTAATATTCACATCACTGTGAAGTTTTTTAAACTCCTTGGTTTTTTCATTAAAGACATATTCGCCATTTATAAGATATACAGCCATCATCCTCTCCCCTCCATTATTTCAGCCATTTGTAGTTGCCCCTTAATCTTTGCTGATGATTAAGCGTATCTGTTTTTATTATTTTCACCACAGGCAATAGGATTAATATTAAGTATTTTAGTTAAGATGTGACTGAATCAAAAAAAACGGGGGGATATTAAGTAAAACTCAAAAACCACTTAATTCTCACTCAACATGCAGAAAGCATTCAACAAGCTGAAAATCAATGCTTTTTATGATTAATTTGTGATATGTCTTTTTATCATCAACGTGATTATTGATGACGATAAAACCCGCTAAATTTCGCCGTTCAAAAAACAACCATAAATTTTATATTAGTCAATTTTATTTATATCTCAATATGATTTGTCGGTTTTTATTTCCGGATCGAATATATCCACCAGCAGCAACCGGCTGTTTATGTACTCATTCAAAATTTAGGAAAACACTATGTCTACCAGCAAAATCATTAAGACCGATGAGTTAACCCAATCCTCTTATACTCTGGACGGTTTTAATCCAGCCACAGAAACTGAAAATTACAGCTATACGTCGGCACGTGTGACGAAACCGGTTTATAACAAATACAATACGGCGAATAAGCCAAAAGTATTTGGCTATTACACCGACTGGTCACAATATGATGGCCGTCTGCAGAATTCGCAGGCTGGCAAAGAAGCCCGTGGCCGTGGTTTTGACCTCGCAAACATTCCACCGACTGCTTACGACAAAATCATCTTTGGTTTCGTTGGGATTGTTGGCGACCAGGGTGAAAAAGCCAATACCGTGGCCAATGCCGCACAACAACTGGGTAAAACCACCCATCAGGCGACGTTCCTGGATCCGTGGGGTGACTTTGGCTCCTCCGTCAATAACAACCTGGACAATCCGGGCTGGGTGGAACTTTCTCCGGCCAGCGCGACGCAAGCCAATGTAAAAGGTCTGGTCGGTGGCTTACGTGACCTGCAAAAACGCGCCAAAGCAGTGGGTCATGATCTGGTGCTTTCGATGAGTATTGGTGGCTGGACGTTGAGTAACGGCTTCCACAATATGGCAAAAACCGCAGAAGGTCGTACCATCTTCGCGAAAAGTATTGCCAGTCTGTTCACCCGTTTCCCGATGTTCAGCGAAGTGGATATCGACTGGGAATACCCGGGCAACACCGGGAATAACAACCCGTATGATGATAATGATGGCGCGAACTATGCGCTGCTGATTGCTGAAATCACCAAACAGATGGCCGCCATCAAACGTTCTGATGTAAAAATCAGTATTGCCAGCTCCGCCGTGGTCACTATTTTGGAAAAATCCAACGTTCCGGCCCTGCTTGAAGCCGGTCTGTACGGCGTTAACCTGATGACCTATGACTTTTTCGGTACGCCGTGGGCAGAAAAATTGTCGCATCACACCAATTTACATGCATTGGTTGAAGGCGGCTGGGGCATTGACACCATCATTAACTATCTGCTGTCGAAAGGGTTCCCGGCTGACCGCATGAATGTCGGCTATGCGGCCTATTCCCGTAACGCGCAAAATGCGGTACTGGAAAGCTATTCTCCTTTAGAAGGTACCTATACTCCTGTTGAAGGTAAAACCACTGTCGGTACATTCGAAAGCGGTACCACCGAATGGTACGACATGGTGAATAACTACCTGGATCTGGAAAATCAGTCAGGACGCAATGGCTTCCAGGTGTATACCGATCAGGTCGCTGATGCTGATTATCTTTATAACAAAGACACCGGCATTTTCATGTCCATTGATACCCCACGTACCGTGCGTGAAAAAGGCCGTTATGTGGTTGAAAAAGGACTGGGCGCACTGTTCACCTGGACTATCGATCAGGACAACGGTCTGCTGGTCAATGCGGCACGCGAAGGTCTGGGTTGTACTATCCAGAATCAGGTTATCGATATGGCGCCTTTCTACTTTGAAGGTGTCAATATCGACGGTCAGGTTCCGGAAGATGAAGTCCCTTCAGAAACCAATACTGCGCCTACCGGTGATATTGCCCTGCAGGTGTTCAGCGGTGCCAAAGTGCGTCTGAGCGCGGCAGGTTCTGCCGATAAAGACAACGATAAACTCACCTACAAATGGACTGCACCAGCCGCCATCGCACTGTCCTCGTACGATGCGGTATCCGCAGACTTCACCGCACCAGAGCTGGTCAGTAAATCTGACTTCAACTTCACACTGGTAGTCACCGATGAACACGGTGAAAAATCGGTATCGAAAAGCATCGTGGTAACAGTGCTGGGTAACGCAGCCGTTGAGCCAGAGCCAACACCGGAACCGACACCGGAGCCAACGCCAGAACCTACGCCTGTGCCAACGCCTGTGCCAACGCCTGTGCCAACGCCTGTGCCAACGCCAGAACCTACACCAACGCCTTCTCCGGCGGGCAAATATGCCACCTGGGATGCCAGCAAAGTGTACAACACCGGCGACAAAGTCAGCCTGAACGGTAAAGACTACCAGGCCAACTACTGGACGCAGGGCAATCAGCCGGGCAAAGCCGAATTTACCGGCGAATGGTCACAGTGGAAGCAAATCTGATCTCTTGGTGACATGTTCTGATGCGCGTTAAAAATTCTCACGGGGCCTTGTGCCCCGTTTTTTTTATGCGGTTGTGATATCTCCCAGGACCTGTTTTTCGGTCAGAAAATCAATAAACACCCGCACTTTTGGCAGCATATGGCGGCTGCTCGGCCAGACCACCGAAAACTTCCCGCCTTCTTTAAGATACGCAGGCAGTACCGAAATAAGCTCACCGGATTCAAGATATGGCCGCACGATGAATTCCGGCACATACGCCAGTCCCAGTCCCTGTATCGTCGCCTGTAAAATCGACTCCAGATTGTTACTGCTCAGTGCCAGCGGCAGTTCCGGCGGTGTCACGCTGGTCATCTCCCATTCCTGCCATTGTCCGTTGCCCGGAAAGCGGTAGCGCAAACAAGCGTGCTGATAAAGGTCGTCAGGCGTAAGCGGCGCAGGATGTCCGGCGAAATAATGTGGCGCGCCGACAATCGCAAAACGAAACGGCCCGAGGCGTCGCGACATCATCTGCGAACTGTTCAGTTCCCCGCTGCGGATGGCGATATCAAATCCTTCATCAATGACATCCACCATGCGATCACTGAAATCCAGATCCAGCTCGACATCGGGATAACGCTGACGGAATTCCGGCAAATGCGGCAGCAGTATGCGATAGCCGATGGCCGGCGCGGTGATGCGTAATTTGCCGCGCGGCACAGCAGAGATCCTTACCAGTTCCTGCTCTGCCTCTTCCAGTTGCGAAACAATATGCTGGCAGCGTTCAAAAAATAGCTGGCCCTCATCGGTCAGGCTGATACGCCGCGTACTGCGGTTGAAGAGTCGCACACTGAGTTTTTCCTCAAGGCGCGCCACGCTTTTCCCCACCGCCGAGGCCGAAATGCCCATGCGCTCCGCTGCTGCGGCAAAACTCTGACTTTGGGCAGCGCGAACAAAGGCCAGCAGGCCGTTGAGATTTTCCATTTTCACTCCTGTTTATTCGAGCGATTTAGTCCGTAATTCTCGGACTTACAGCCTGTTTCCGCCATATTCAAGACAATTTATCATCACTGTTATACCCCAATATCAGGAAAGCGAACAATGACCTCATCTTCATCAGGCAGCCTGCAGGTGCTATTTACCGTGTGTCTGGCGGCGGTAATTTTGCCGCTCAATTTTGTCAGCGGTGCGGTGGCAACACCCGCCATTGCCCGTGAACTTGGCGGCAGCGCCCAGGCACTGAGCTGGATCACCAATTCGTTCATGCTCACATTCGGCTGTTTTCTG
The DNA here is from genome assembly GCF_963881615.1 of Rahnella sp. CJA17(1/100). Classification (NCBI taxonomy): domain Bacteria; kingdom Pseudomonadati; phylum Pseudomonadota; class Gammaproteobacteria; order Enterobacterales; family Yersiniaceae; genus Rahnella; species Rahnella sp. CJA17(1/100). The sequence goes on from NZ_CAWOJA010000055.1 coordinate 65,236, forward strand.
ATGGCGGCCGGGGCGCTGGCCGATGAACTGGGGCGCAAAAAAGTGTTCGTCAGCGGCGTTTCGCTGTTTGCGCTGTTGTCGTTACTCCAGGCTTTCAGCAGCAGTTTGCTGTGGATTGATTTACTGCGCGCCGCACAGGGTATTGCTGCTGCCGGTGCGCTGGCCGGTGGTGCGGCTGCTCTGGCGCAGGAATTCGATGGCGCAGCGCGTACCCGGGCTTTCAGCCTGATGGGCAGCAGTTTTGGCGTCGGACTGGCCTTCGGCCCCTTTCTCGCGGGCGTGCTTATCGCAAACTTCGGCTGGCGTTCGGTGTTTTTCTCCGCGACGGTGATTGCCGTTCTTTCCCTGATAACGGGCGCCGGAAAAATGCGTGAAACGCGGAATCCGCAGGCAACCGGCATCGACTGGCCGGGGACGCTGTCCTTTACCGCCATGCTGGCATTGCTGACCTGGGCGCTTATGGAAATTCCACAGTCTGGTCTGCACAGTACACGGGTACTTTCCCTGCTGGGAGGCGCGGCGCTGTTGCTGGCGGTATTTGTGGTTGTTGAGCTGCGGGTGAAAAACCCGATGCTGGATTTATCCCTGTTCCGTTATATCCGTTTTATCGGTGTGCAGGCACTTCCGCTGGCGACGGGTTTCTGTTTCGTGGTGCTGCTGGTGGTGTTGCCGATGCTATTTATCGGGGTCTCCGGACTGAGCGAAGAACGCGCCGGGCTGATGATGATGGCACTTTCTGTCCCGATGCTGATTGTGCCACTGCTGGCCGCGTGGCTGACGCGCTGGATTTCGGCAGGCGTGTTGTGCACATCAGGTTTAGTGATTGCCGCCGCCGGTTTGGGCTGGCTCAGTCAGGCGGTGCTGGCGCAGGATGTCACTGGCATGATTGCGCCGATGGTGGTTGTCGGCATCGGTACCGGTTTGCCATGGGGGCTGATGGATGGATTGTCGGTGAGCGTGGTGCCGAAAGAACGGGCGGGCATGGCAACCGGCATTTTCAGCACCACACGCGTGGCCGGAGAAGGCATCTCGCTGGCGATTGTCGGCGCTATTCTGTCGATGTTAACGCACAACGCACTGGCGGCCCGCTTTACCGGCGATGCGATCAGTCCGGAGGCCATCAGCCAGGCGGCGCAACGGCTGGCGACCGGTAATCTTACCGTGGCACAGCAGCTTATTACACAAGCCAGTACGGCGCAGCTTCAGCAGCTTTATGCCGTCTCATTGCATCCCTTACTGTTGTGTCTGATGGCGATTACGCTGTTCTCTGCGCTGCTGGTGTTGCTGGCGCTGCGCGGTAAACATCAGTAGCACTGTTAACCAATCGCGGGAAGAAACCCATGTCCATACAAAAGTAAATGTTAAACACCCTCATCTTTTTGTTTAGGTAACACAATAATTAACCAATAAAAATCAATATAAACAGGATTAAAATTTTATAATTTGTAATTTATAGAATTTTTATCCTTATTGACAAAAATAATGAAAAGAGTCCCTTAAGGTAAATTTATTAACTTATATTTAACCATGACTGCGTTTTTCATCATGCACATAAGGTCAGGGCTCCGCTCCGTTGTGAAGGGAAAACATAATACCCGGCCTGCACGCTGTTTATTACCGGCTTTTCTTGCCGTTTTTTGCGTTAACTATTAACCACCAGAGGATTTCCACATGCAACGCCGTTGCATGAATACACATCCGTGTAAGTTATTTTGGGAGTCATCATGGGCGAAAAAAAATCATTATTACTGGCCGTGCTTTCTGCGGCGACGCTGACTTTAGTCGCAGGTGCACAGGCCGCCGGTACCTTAACAGGCCAGGTAGGCGTTCAGCTCACCATCAGCACAGGTTGTACTGTCGGTAACGGCACATCAACGGGGGGAACCAACCAGTGGGGTACGCTGAATTTTGGTAACTACGCGGATCTGACCAGCGTTATTAACGGGACCGTATTCGGCGCTGACGGCACCGGTGCCGTCACCATCGCCTGTAGCACAGGACTGACCCCGACGCTGTCACTGAACGGCGGACTGGCGGCAACCGGCGGGCTGCGTTCCATGACATCCAGCGGCAACAGTATTCCTTACCGCCTCTATTCCGATACCGCACGTACCACCGAAATCGCGATTAATACGCCAATTACGCTCACCACAGGGACCACGGCGCAAAATATCCCGATTTACGGTCGTGTGCTGCCTGCTGACCAGACCAGCACCACGCCGGCTGCAGGAACCTATAACGATACCGTTGTTGCCACTCTTTCCTGGTAAGCGTTTTTCCCTCAGCGCCGGGTCCGGCTCTGACTGGCTTTCGGTTCAAGGAAGGAAAAATCATGGACATCAAGGTACTGCGGCTACTGCCTGCCACCCTGCTGGTGTCGGTGCAGTTGCACATTCCGCTGAGTCAGGCGGCAACGATAGGCATCAGTGCCACGTTGCTGCCCGCCTGTGAAGCGGGAACCACGACGTCCGGCAGCACCCGTTTCGGTACGCTGAATTTTGGCAATTATGCGTCGCTCACCAGCGCGGTGAATGCTACCAGCGCACAACTGGCGGGTTCGATCCGCGTAAAATGTGTGAGCGGGCTGACCTACAAAATTGTCATGGATGGCGGCAGCAGCGGTGTGGTTACCGCCCGCAGAATGGTCAATACCACCAACAGCGCCGAGACGTTGCAGTACAACCTTTACACCTCGGCGGCACGCACCACCGTGTGGGACAACACCACCGGCGTCAGCGGCACCGGTAACGGCGCGGATCAGTGGAGCACGGTCTATGGCCGCGTTCCGGCACAGACCACGCCTGCCGCCGGTGTTTATCAGGATACGGTGAATGTCACCGTATCCTGGTAGAGGTGACGATGCCTGCCAGCCTGCGTTTTCCGTCCGTGTTGTTACCGATGATGTTATTGCTGCTGATATTGTGCAGTTCAGCGCGTGCCGCCACGGCAACCACGACGTTTACCGTTTCGGCGACCCTCACCAATGGCTGCGTATTTGGCAGCTCGCTTGCCAGCCCGATCTCCAGTCTCGGCACCCTCAACTTCGGCTCCCTGTCGGACATCGCCAGCAACGTCGATATTGTCAGCAGCGCGGGCGCAGGTTCCGTGGTCGTCACCTGCACGCCGGGTACCTCCGTCAGTATTGCCATGGATTACGGCACTCACGGCGGCACCGCCACACGTCGCTATATGCAAAACACCACCAATACCGATCTGCTGGGCTACCAGCTTTTCCGCGATGCCGCCCGCAGTCTGGTCTGGGGCAATGGCGCGCTGGTGATGTCCATCCCCAGTTTTCCGGATACCTCGCAAACCTACCCGGTTTATGCACGTTTATACGCTGTGACCCCTCTGCCTTCCGCCGGGACGTATACCGATACCGTCACTGTCACGTTAACTTATTGAATCATCAGGATATAAAAATATGAAGACACTGTTTCTACGCCTTTTCACCACCGCCGCATTGCTCGGTGCCTTTCTGTCTTGCGTGAATGCACAGGCTGCCAGTTCGGTGCTGGTCTGGCCGGTCTATCAGATTATTGAATCCGATCAGAACGGATCTGCCCTGTGGCTGGAAAACCGTGGCGCGGAACCGGTGTCCTTGCAGGTGCGCGTACTGGCCTGGAAGCAGGAGAATTTTAACGAGAAGTATGCCGATCAGACCAACGTGGTCGCCAGCCCGCCATTTGCTACCGTGCCACCGGGGCAGCGTCAGTTGATCCGCCTGATCCGCAATATCCCGGTTCCGGCCAATACCGAGCAGGCGTATCGCATCATTATTGATGAAATCCCTTCTCCGCTGAACAGTGCCGGTGAGGGCAAAGACAAAGCGGTCGTCGGTCTGCAATTGCAGATGCGTTATTTACTGCCGCTGTTTATGGATGGCGGCAATTTGTGGACCAACGATCGCGCGGATATGAAACGCGACCCTTCCACGGCGACGCGCCCGATCCTCACCTGGCGTACGGTGTCCGAGGGCGGGAAAACCTATTTGCAGGTGAGTAATACCGGCCTCGTCCATGCGCGCCTGAGTAACGTTTTCTGGTCGGCGACGGGTAACCAGAAACAAGGCGTAAAAACCATGGTGGGCGGCTTTATGGGTTATGTATTGCCGGGACAACAAATGCGCTGGCCGGTGCCCGCAGGTGTGACGCCAGGGGCGCAACTCAATGCGCAGATTGCCGATAACACCCAACCGATTGTCATTCCACGCGGCCAGTAACAGCAGGAGCCGCAACGAATGACAATCAGACGTCTTCTCCGGGAAGGTCATCAGCGACCGCTTTATTTCCGGGGAAGCCTGTGCCTGATATGCCTGAGTACGCTCAGTGCACAGGCGCAGGAATATTCTTCACTGCCTGATGCCCCGCGTGCGGCACCGGTGGTCACGGACGCCATGTTTTATCTGTCGGTTGTGGTCAACGGTCAGACAGATAATCAGGTCGTGCCGGTGACGTATCGCAATAACGCCTACTTCGTCGAAGCCGGTGTTCTGGCGAAGAATCACATCCACATTAATGGCCGGCAGGGGCTGATCAATGTCGGCGAATTGCCGGACGTAAAAGCCAGATACGATTCGGCCACCCAGCAACTGGTGTTAACGGTGCCAGATGCCTGGCTGCCGAACCAGAATGTCAGCGGCGATCCGCTGATGAATTACACGCCGTCGCAAAGCAGCACCGGCCTGTTGTTTAACTATGATTCGTACTACACCGATCCACCCGGCGGTGCGAAGTCTGTCGCCACCTGGATGGAGCAACGGTTATTCAGCAGCCTCGGACTGGTCACCAATACCGGCACTTACCGCTACAACATTGATAACGCCGACAACAGCAACGGCGGCCAGACCACGCAGGACGGCTATCTGCGCTACGACACGTTCTGGCGTTTCACCGACGAGAAAAATCTGATCAGCTATCAGGTCGGGGATTTCGTCAGCGATTCCCTGACGTGGAGTAATTCGGCGCGGATGGGTGGCCTGCGTATCAGCCGTAACTTTGGCGTGCGTCCGGATCTGGTGACCTACCCGTTGCTGCAATACAGCGGCACGGCGGCGGTACCGACCACGGTTGATTTGTTTCTGAATGGCTACAAGGCCAGCAGTAATAACCTCAATTCCGGGCCTTTTACCCTGACCAACGTGCCGTATATCAATGGCGCCGGTGAAGCGACGATTGTGACCACCGATGCGGTCGGACGTCAGGTCTCGACCAGCGTGCCGTTTTACGTTTCCAACACGTTGCTGCGCAAAAGCCTCAGCGATTTCGATTTCTCGCTCGGGGCTGTACGTAATAATTATGGCGTCACCAACGGTGACTATTCAGATGCCGCATTCAGCGGGATTTACCGATACGGGCTGAGCGATTACCTGACGCTGTCCGGCCATTCCGAAATCGTACAGGGTCTGGCGCTGGGCGGATTGGGCACCGATATCGCGGTCAGCACCTGGGGCACACTGAGTGTTTCAGGCAGCCAGAGTAAAGCCGACCGTGCGCGGGGCGAGAACGTGACCGATAAAAAAGACGGCAGCCAATACACGCTGGGCTATTCCTACTATTCGACGGTATTCAGCCTGTCTGCTCTGCGCTCAAAACGCACGGCGGGTTATCAGGACATCACGTCTTACACCAGCGACACGCGGTTAAGCCGTCAGGCAGATCAGGTGACGTTCAGCGCGTCGCCGTTCGGGAACGCTAACGGCACGATGGGCATCGGATATTACGATGTCGAAGCCTATGACAATTCGCATACGCGGCTGGTGAATTTTTCTTACAGCCGCTCGCTGTGGGGACAAAGCAGCATGTTTTTATCCCTCAATAAAACGCTGGGCGATACCGGCTACAGCGCGCAGTTGCAGTTCATCATTCCGATTGGCACCAACATCAATATGAATGCGGGCGTACAGCGCGACAGTGCGGGTAATTATCAGGAGCAAACCGGTGCCAGCAAAGCCGCGCCAACCGACGGCGGTCTGGGCTGGAATCTGGCTTACAGCGGCGGCAACAATCCGTATCAGCAGGCCGACGCCACCTGGAAATCCCGCTACGCGACCCTGCAGGGTGGGTTCTACGGCAATCGGGGCGATTACACCCACTGGGCAGATCTGAGCGGATCCGTGGTGTTCATGGCCAATGACTGGTTCCTGTCGGATAAGATCAACGATGCCTTTATCGTGGTAGATACCGATCATTACGCGGATGTTCCCGTGCTGTTCGAGAATCAGAAAATGGGCAAAACGGATAAAAACGGCCACCTGCTGATCCCGACCGTCAGTTCGTATTATCCGGCCAAAGTGGAAATCGACACCCTGCCGCTGCCCGCCGATGTGGTCGCCAGTAACGTTAATGACCGCATCGCGGTGAAACAAGGCAGCGGCGTGGTGGTGAAATTCAGCGTCGAAAAAGTGCTGTCCGCCAATATCACCCTGCATGACGCCGCCGGACAGCCACTGAAGCCCGGCACGCTGGTTACGGAACAAAACACAGAACAGACCACCGTCACCGGTTACGACGGGCTGGTGTACTTCTCGCACTTACAGGAAAACAACGTGCTGAATATCCAGACGGAAGATCATTCGCTTTGCCGGGTCAGTTTCACCCTGAACCCTGCCCGTCACAGCATTGAGCAGGTCGGCCCGCTGACATGCCCCGGCGGCACAGCGAAAACAACGGCAGGAGATAAATCATGAGGATTTTCAGGCAGCAGATGCATCGCGGATTATTGCTGATGCTGTTGCTGGGTACAACGTGGTGGGCAAAAGCGGGATGCACGACGGCGCCCGGGAGCATTACGCTGGGCACACAAAACTCGTTTGCAGTCAGTTCATCGCCGCTGATCACCTCAGGGGGCAGCGGATTAAGTTGTACTGGCGGGCTGCTTAACATCGCAGGCACCAATACCATCACCGCGTTTATCGGCGTGACTCAGCATCCCAGCAACTCGCAGCCCAGACTTTACAGCGGGACAACGGGGCAGTATTTACCCTACAGCCTGTGCAAGGATGCCAGCTGCAGTGCCGTTTATAATCAGGGCGATACCATCAGCTGGAGCAGCACCACGGCGCTGGGATTACTCGGCTTGTTTTCCGGCCCCAACAGCACCTTACCTCTCTACGTCCGGCCGGTCGCCATTTCCAATCTGGCCGCAGGCACTTATACCGATGTCATTCCCATCTCATGGACATGGAATATGTGTTCAGTGGCTATCGGCACCTTACTGTGTCTCGCAGACTCCGGTAACGTGTCGGGCAATGTCGCCCTGACGCTCAATGTCACCAATTTCTGTTATATCGACAGCGCGCCCAATGTGGGTTTCGGCAGTGCTGCACTGCCTTCCGGCCTGACCACCGTGGTAGCAAATACTATCAGCGTACGCTGCACCCTGAACGCCAGCTATTCCGTCAACCTGACCAGCAGCGTGCCGGTGTCCGGACAATACCGGCAGATGGCCTCCACCGTCGGCGGCACCACCCGTTATCTGCAATATCAGATATTTAAAGGTGACAGCACGGTATGGACGGCTTCCACCGACAGCAGCGCAACCGGCACCGGCACTTCACAATCGTTTCCATATACCGCATCCGTAAATCTGGCGCAAAGCAATCAGCCCGCAGGTAACTACAGCGATATGGTGACGGTCACGGTGACATATTAAGAAAGAAGGGAAAGCAGAACCGGTGCCACGGATGTGCACCGGTTTGAGAAGGGATATTACAGCGCTTTCAGCGTCTTGACGGTGGCATCCACGTCAATTTCATCTTCAGTGAACACATAGGTGCTGTTCTGGAAAGTGGTGATCAGCAACTTTTTCATGGTGCGCATCTCCGCTTTTTTTTCTTCTTCCTGCGGGCGGATACGGTTCATCAACAATCCGACGGAAAGCACAGCGTTTTCTTTGTCGATTTTGGTTTCAGCAGGAACCTCTTCGTTAAACGCCAGGAAGGATTTGATGCTGGTGATTTTGATACGCTCACCGGCAATAAAGATGTATTTGCTCTCCGGCTCGACTTTCACCGCAAAGGCGGAAAGGCCTTTGTTGTTGGTGGTCGGCTCAAAGGTGACTGCCGCATCTTTTTTAATCAGCTCAGGGTTTGCAACTTTAATCACGTGGAAATAACGGTTATCGCCGTTTTCATCTTTGATAAAACCGAAACCTTTATCTTCAAACCAGGTTGTGATTACGCCGTTCATCGCTTACCGCCTAAGTAATTATTTATTCAACATGTCATTTTTTGCAGGGCGGCAGTGTAAAGCAGAATGCGGACAAAGTCCTGTGCTTTACTGCCTGATCCCCACGGAATTACGTCGCTTTACGGAACGTAAGATTAAACCGGTACGATCCGGTCAGCGGATGCTCGCCCGCTTTCAGTGGCAATACGCCGTGATAACGCAGCCGCGACGGGCCGCCCCACACCACAATATCGCCATGCATCAGCGGCACACGCTGGGTTTTATCACTGCGCTCCATGCCGCCAAACTGGAAAACAGCCGGTAAGCCCAGTGAGACAGAGACGATCGGCTGGCCGAAATCGTGCTCGTCTTTGTCCTGATGCAGGCTCATTTTCGCCCCCGGCTGATAGCGGTTGATCAGACAGGCATCTGGCTCAAAGCCTGCAAAACCCGCCTGTTCCGCCGCGCTGACGGCAAGCGAACGAAACAATTCCGGCATCGGCGGCCATTGCTGATGACTTTCCGGCGAGGTGGCCTGGTAGCGATAACCCGCCCTGTCCGTCACCCAGCCGAGATCACCGCAATTGGTCATTGCCACCGACATCGCATAACCGCCCGGCGTGGCGCGATACTGAAAAGGCACCAGCCCGGCGATCCGGTCGATTTCCGCCAGCAACGCGACATCCTCTGCCAGCGCCGCACCGCGCAATACCACCGCGCCCGGGCACAGTTCTTCGCGCCAGTTGGGGTGAAAATCGGGGTGATCAAACAAGTCCAAATTCATATCAGCCTCCGTGTTCACGCATCTGTTAAGTATAACAGCCGATTTGAGACAGAGGCAGATTGTCGGGGCGGATCGTTTCAGCTAAGGTTCATTAAGAGGCCGTAAGGTCATAAAGAACATCTTAAAAGGAGAATGAAATGAGTCGGGAAATTAACAAAGACACGCAGTTGTGTATGTCCCTTTCCGGTCGTCCGGGCAATTTCGGTACCCGTTTTCATAACAGCCTTTATCAGGCGTTAGACCTGAACTTCGTCTACAAAGCATTTTCCACCCAAGACATCGAAGCCGCAGTGAAAGGCGTACGCGCACTGGGCATTCGCGGCTGCGCGGTCTCGATGCCGTTCAAGGAAGCCTGCATTCCTTTCCTCGATGAGTTGGATCCTTCCGCGACAGCCATTCAGTCGGTGAATACCATCGTCAATGACGACGGCTTCCTGCGCGCCTACAACACGGATTACATCGCGGTCGCCAAACTGCTCGACAGCCATCAGGTGCCGCGTGATGCCGTTTTCGCCCTGCGCGGCAGCGGCGGCATGGGCAAAGCCGTGGTCGCGGCCATTCGTGATGCCGGTTTCAAAAAGGGCTACATCATTGCCCGCAACGAAGCTAACGGCCGTGCGCTGGCAGAAGAATACGGTTATGAATGGAAAGCAGAAGTCGGCGATGTTGCCGTGGATATGGTGGTGAATGTCACGCCAATCGGCATGGCGGGCGGGCCGGAAGTGGATTCACTGGCCTTTGAACCTGCGGTGATTGACCGCGCCAGCATCGTCTTTGACGTCGTCGCGCTGCCGGTAGAAACCCCGCTGATCCGCTACGGCCGCGAACACGGCAAGAAAGTGATTACCGGTGCGGAAGTCGCCACACTGCAGGCCGTCGAGCAGTTCGTGCTGTATACCGGTGTACGCCCTTCGGATGAACAGATAGAAAAGGCCGCGGCACACGCACGGGGCTGAGTTTCCTGTCAGAACGTAAAAAGCCTCTCACCGGAGAGGCTTTTTTATAGTTGCATATCACTTACCGCACCAGACACGGTTTTTTCGGATCAAACTTCCAGTCCGGCACCAGGAACTGCATGCCCTGCGCATCGTCACGGGCACCCAGCCCCATGCCTTTGTACAGCTCGTGCGCCTTCATCACCTGATCCATATCCAGCTCAACGCCCAGACCCGGTTGTTCCGGCACGCGCACCTTACCGCCTTTGATCTGCAACGGTTCTTTGGTCAGGCGCTGATTGCCTTCCTGCCAGATCCAGTGCGTATCGATGGCAGTGATTTTACCCGGCGCAGCGGCGGCCACCTGGGTAAACATCGCCAGTGAAATATCAAAGTGATTGTTAGAGTGCGAACCCCAGGTCAGCCCCCATTCGTGGCACATCTGCGCGACGCGAACTGACCCCTGCATCGTCCAGAAGTGCGGATCCGCCAGCGGAATATCCACGGATTTCAGCTGGATGGTATGCCCCATCTGACGCCAGTCGGTGGCGATCATATTGGTGGCCGTCGGCAAACCGGTTGCCTGACGGAATTCGGCCATCACTTCGCGCCCGGAGAAGCCCTGCTCTGCACCGCATGGATCTTCCGCATACGCCAGCACACCGCGCAGTTGTTTGCCGAGCGCAATCGCTTCATTCAGCGACCAGGCACCGTTGGGATCAAGCGTGATCCGCGCCTGCGGGAAACGTTGCGCCAGCGCCGTCACGGCTTCAGCCTCTTCGCTGCCTGCCAGTACGCCGCCTTTCAGTTTGAAATCATTAAAGCCGTATTTTTCATATGCTGCTTCCGCCAGACGCACCACCGCCGCCGGTGTCAGCGCCTCTTCATGGCGCAGGCGATACCAGTCGCAACTGTCGCCCGGCTGGCTCTGATAGCCCAGTGAGGTTTTGTTACGGTCGCCGACGTAGAACAGATAGCCGAGCATTTCGACTTCATCACGTTGCTGCCCGTCGCCCAGCAATGATGCCACGGTGACGCCCAGATGCTTGCCGAGCAAGTCCAGCATCGCGGCTTCGATCGCCGTCACGACGTGGATAGTGGTACGCAAATCAAAAGTCTGCAAACCGCGGCCAGAGGCATCACGGTCGGCGAATTTTTCCCGCACGGCGGTCATCACATTTTTGTATTCACCCAGCGTTTTGCCAATCACCAGCAACGCGGAATCATCCAGCGTCTGACGAATTTTCTCGCCGCCCGGCACTTCACCGACGCCGGTGTTACCGCTGCTGTCCTTGAGGATCAGGATGTTGCGGGTGAAGAAAGGGGCATGTGCGCCGCTGAGATTAAGCAACATGCTGTCGTGCCCGGCCACCGGGATCACCTGCATGGAGACAATTTTAGGTGTAGATGAAGAGGTCATGCTTACTCCTTAGTGAATTCAGATTCCGTTAACCACGCCCCAGTGCCGGGCGCTTGCGATCGAATGTCCAGCCGGGGATCAGATACTGCATCGCGGCGGCATCGTTGCGCGCACCGGTCGGCAGTTTCCGGTGCAGCTCGTGGGCGCGATGGATTTGATCCATGTCGATCTCCACGCCCAGCCCCGGTTTTTCAGGCACTTTGATTTTCCCGTTCACAATTTGCAGCGGCTCTTTGGTCAGGCGCTGGTTGCCTTCCTGCCAGATCCAGTGCGTATCTATCGCTGTCGGTTTACCCGGTACGGCTGCACCGACATGGGTAAACATCGCCAGCGAAATGTCGAAATGGTTATTCGAATGGCAGCCCCACGTCAGGCCCCACTCATCACAAAGTTGTGCGACCCGCACCGCGCCATGCATGGTCCAGAAATGCGGATCCGCCAGCGGAATATCCACCGACTGCAACATCACCGCGTGCTGCATCTCGCGCCAGTTAGTGGCAATCATGTTTGTGGCGACCGGCAAACCGGTGGCACGGCGGAATTCCGCCATCACTTCGCGGCCGGAAAAACCCTGCTCCGCACCGCACGGATCTTCGGCATAACTGAGGATACCGTGCAGGTCTTTGCACAGGTCGATTGCTTCATCCAGCAGCCACGCGCCGTTCGGATCAACCGTGATCCGCGCATCAGGGAAGCGTTTTGCCAGTGCTTTAACCGCCTCGATCTCCTGCTCGCCCGGCAGCACGCCGCCTTTGAGTTTGAAATCTTTGAAGCCATAGCGATCCTGCGCCGCTTCGGCCAGCCGCACCACCGCCTCACTGTTCATCGCTTCCTGATGACGCAGGTGATACCAGTCGTGATGGCTGCGTTCCCCTTCCTGATACGGCAAATCGGTTTTCTGCCGGTCACCGATATAAAACAGATAACCGAGCACCGTGACTTCGTCGCGCTGTTTGCCCGGCCCGAGCAGTTCACACACCGGCACGCCGAGGAATTTGCCCATCAGATCCAGCAGCGCGGCTTCCAGTGCGGCGACGGCGTTAACGCGCAGTTCGAACGTCCACGCACCTTTACCGAAAGAGTCAAAATCCGATGACTGATTGCCGACGTGGATCTGATGCACCAGCCGGTTCATGCGCGCCACTTCCTGGCCTTTCACCTGAGCAATGGCCTCCACCAGCGTGTTGTAAATCACCTCCCCGCCCGGCGCTTCGCCGACACCGATGTTCCCGGCGCTGTCCTTGAGGATAACGATATTGCGGGTGAAGTAAGCACCGTGCGCGCCACCAATATTCATCAGCATGCTGTCATGCCCTGCCACAGGAATGACCTGCATATCCGTGATAACCGGTGAGGATTGCGTACTCATCATCTTTCCCCTTTTACTGTGCCTGTACCGTGGTACGGGCGAAGCTGAATACGTTCGATTTTTCCGACAATAAACACGTAACTGACGACGGCGAGCAGTGCGTGGATGCCGACATAAATCAGCGCGCCATTGAAGGAACCGGTGGTCCCGATAATGTAGCCGATAGCGATCGGCGTGATGATGCCGGAGACGTTACCGAACATGTTGAACAATCCGCCGCTCAGCCCGCTGATTTCTTTCGGTGCGGTATCGGCCATCACCGCCCAGCCCAGCGCACCCAGACCTTTACCGAAGAAGGCGAATGCCATAATGCCAACCACCATCCATTCGGTATCGACGTAGTTGCAGAAAATCATCGACATCGACAAGAGCATACCGATCACAATCGGAGCCTTGCGCGACAGTGTCAGGTTGCTGGTTCTGCGCATCAGCCAGTCGGAGATAATTCCACCCAGTACGCCGCCGAGGAATCCGCAAATCGCCGGTACTGAGGCCACCATGCCTGCTTTAAGTATCGACATACCGCGCGCCTGAACCAGATACACCGGGAACCAGGTGATGAAGAAATAGGTCAGCGCGTTGATGCAGTACTGGCCGATGTAAATGCCAATCATCATGCGGGATTTCAGTAACTGTTTCATCTGGAAGGTTTTTTCACCTTTTACGACGGCTTTTTTGGTGATTTTCTGATCCATATTGATCAGCGCACCACCGGCTTCCATGTAATCAAGTTCGGCCTGATTTACGCCCGGATGATCTTTAGGATCGTGGATCACTTTCAGCCAGATGAAACTCAGCACGATCCCCAGACCGCCCATGAAGAAGAAGACGTGTGACCAGCCCACTTCGTGCGTCAGCCAGCCCATGATCGGGGCGAAAATAACCGTGGCGAAGTACTGCGCTGAGTTAAAAATAGAGACTGCGGTGCCACGTTCCTGAGCCGGGAACCAGGCTGCGACGATACGGCTGTTGCCGGGGAAGGACGGCGCTTCGGCCAGGCCAACCAGAAAACGTAAAGCAAACAGCGATACCACAATGCCGAAGCCGCTGAAGACATCGACAAAGCCTTGCAGCAGGGTGAATAACGACCAGATGAAAATGCTGTAGAAATAAACTTTTTTCGAACCGAATTTATCGAGCAGCCAGCCACCGGGTATTTGCCCGATGACATATGCCCAGGAAAATGCCGAGAAGATATAACCCATCCCGACGGAATCCAGCCCGATATCTTTGGCCATCGCCGAACCGGCAATGGATAACGTGGCACGATCGCCGTAATTAAATGAGGTGACAATAAATAACATCACCACTATCCAGTAGCGCGCGTTAGTTCTTTTTTTGACGGCACTGGCTGCTGAAACGGTAGTTTCCATGGTGTTCTCCGGAATTAATGACAACGCCTCTAAACAGAGATAAAAGTCATTCCATTCACAGAACTGTAGGGTTCAGAGAGGAAGGAACGCAGCCAGTATATGAACAACATTCCCTTTACTCATTGGGCAATCAACCAAGCATAAATAGCCCTTTGCATTTATCCTGAGGCAAATGCCCAGCGACGTGCGAGTTGTTTCACAAAAAATGAAACGGCTGTGATGGCGGTCACAGATGGTTGTTATCTAATTGCAGGGCCACGTACAGCAATAAACGATCGTCGAAGTTCCCCAGATCCAGGCCGGTTAATTCCGAGATACGGTTGAGGCGATATTCCAGCGTATTACGATGAATATACAGTGCCTTAGACGTAGCGGTCGGCTGAACATTATGGTGGAACCACGACGTCAGCGTGCGGCGCAGTAATCCGTTGCCATCCGTCGCTTTCAGACGCGCCAGCGGACGCACCAGTTCATCGGCCTGCCAGCCACCGCGCAGGCTGTCGAGCAGCACGGGTAAGATCAGATCCTGATAGAAGTAACACCGCTGTTCCGGCATCCGCTGTTTGCCCACACTCATGGTGGTACGTGCGGTGCGATAAGAACGGGCGATGCTGCCAGGGCCGGTAAAAAAGTTGCCAAGGGAAATGCGCACGCGCAGACGACCGGTTTCGGTCATGCGCGACAGCAGATGATCAATGCGCTGGCGGTGGCCCTCCGGATCCCAGCGATCGTAGCTGTTCAGGGCCGGTTTCAGCACCACCATTTCGGTGAGGGAAACGATAGCGATCAGGTTGTCACGCTCCGGCGTGGTCAGTAAAGTTTGCAGTTGTTGCAGTTCTGCCATGGCAGAGTCGACGCCGAGCTGGCCGCTGTCGACTTCCACCACCGCCGCGACACGTGGCCGGTTGAGGTCGATGCCCAGACGCTGCGCCCACTCCATCAGCGCCGGAGAGAGTTCATCCACACGAATCAGGTTAAGCACCAGTTCTTCCCGCAGACGGCTGTCCTGCGCCAGCATGTGCAGCAGACGCGCCTGTTCGAGCATCATTTCGGCGGTCATACACACCAGCTCGCCATACTGACGCAACTGGGACGGATTGCCCGTCAGGCCGATAACGCCCACGATCTGACCGTCAATACGCAACGGCAGGTTGATGCCCGGACGTACACCGTGCAAATGCCGTGCAACGCCCTCGTCGATGTCGACAATGCGCTCCTGCGAAATCGCCAGCAGTGCGCCTTCGTGCAATTCACCAAGACGCTGATCATCGCCGCTGCCGATAATCCGTCCGCGACCATCCATGACATTCACATTACTATCAATAATTTGCATTGTGCGGGCAACAATTTGTTGCGCCAGCTTTGCATCGAGATGATATGCCGACATGGAACCCCTGCCTTGCTGTTTTATCGTTGTTAAAACAGCATACTCAGGCCGCGATGCCCATACATTATGCAAATGCCCAAAGAGCGAAAGCACCTATTGAAGTTGCGGGGAATATCACATTTTTAAGCAAATGCCCAACCGGCCCGGCAAAATCCACATGATTGATGAGAGTCACTGAAAGACAGGCAAAAAAAAGCACGCCGGAGCGTGCTTTGTGTGAGGTATAGCAGGCGGAAATTACTGCGCCAGCAGGTAAATTGAGGTATCACCACGCTGAATATCCAGCGCCAGAACGTTTGGTTTGGTGTCGAGAATTTTACGCAGCTCGCCCAGATTGGTCACTTTCTGCTGGTTCACACCCAAAATGACGTCGCCTTTTTTCAGGCCGATGCGCGCCGCCGTTGAACCCGGCTTCACTTCATCGACTTTCACGCCTTTCTGATCACCTGCCGCACCGTTACTCAGTTCAGCCCCTTCGATGCCGGTATAAATGTTGCCGGATTCGATTTTCGATGTCTGAGTGCTTTGCTCAATGGTCACGTCAACGTTCATCGGTTTGCCTTCACGCAGCAGGCCGAGCGTCACTTTGGTGCCGATTGGCAGGGTGCCGATATCAGCACGGAACGAGGCGAAGCTGCTGATCGGTTTACCGTTCATGCTCAGGATCACGTCACCGGCTTTAATGCCCGCTTTCTCTGCGGCAGATTTCGGCATGACCTGACTGATGAATGCACCGCGCTGTGCGTCAACTTTCATGGCTTTCGCCAGTTCAGAGTTCAGCTCGGTCCCCATGATGCCCAGTTCGCCGCGTTTCACCTGACCGAATTCGATCATTTGTTTGGACAGGTTTTTCACCATGTTACTTGGGATCGCAAAACCGATACCGATGTTGCCGCCGTCCGGTGCCAGGATCGCCGTGTTAAGGCCAATCAGTTCACCATTCAGGTTCACCAGCGCACCACCGGAGTTACCGCGGTTGATCGCGGCATCCGTCTGGATGAAGTTTTCGTAGTTCTCAATATTCAGGCCAGAACGACCCAATGCAGAAACGATACCGGAAGTCACGGTTTCGCCCAGACCATACGGGTTACCGATAGCCACGGTGTAATCGCCCACACGCAGTTGTTCGGAATCCGCCATCTTAATGGCCGTCAGGTTTTTCGCATTCTGTAACTGAATCACCGCGATATCAGAACGCGGGTCCTTGCCGATGACTTTGGCGTCGAACTTACGGCCATCGTTCAGCTGTACGCTGATTTTGGTTGCGTTATCAACAACGTGGTTGTTGGTAACCACATAACCTTTGTCGGCATCAATGATGACGCCGGAACCCAGCGCGCGGAAATCTTCTTTCTGTTCAGGCGCAGGCTGACCGTCAGACCCCTGACCGCCGCCCTGACACACCGGAGACCCCTGGAACGGCGAACCGTCCTGGCACAGCGGCGAATTCTGACCAAAGAATTGCTGGAACTGCTGACCCATGCGCGGTGTTTTTACCGGCGCACTGCCTTCAACATTGACGCTCACCACCGATGGCATCACTTTTTCAAGCATAGGTGCCAGGCTGGGAAGCTGAGTGGTGCTGGTGCTGGAAGACGCAGTTTCAGCAGCCAGTGCAGAAGAAACCGGGGCCATTGCCATACCGATGCTTAACGCTAATGCGCTGAGGAATAAACTCGATTTTTTCATTTTTCAGGATCTCTTAAAATTATTGTGGCAACCAAAATAGTCGCATTGCTTGGTAGTCGTGATACTGAGATGGTATTAATAGCGTGAAGTTCATCAGGGTCGAAATGACAATGGTAAAAAATTATTGTCAGCATTTACAAATGGCGTTTTTTCAAACAGTTCCGTAAAGAAAATTAAAGAGAGTTCAATTTGTCTTTTTAAAACAAATTACTCAGCCGCCATGAGTCTTCTGTATTCATCGTATGCATAAAGGTCAGTCATTCCGCTGATATAATCCTGAATCATTCGCGCACGGTAATAAAACTCCTGCGCGGCATGTTCCGCGACCGGTAATCCTTCCAGCGCCGCCACGGCATTGTTGTAAGCCAGACGATGTTTGGCTGAAATCTTATGCAGCAGACGGGTTTCAATCGGATATTTCCTGTGCGTATCCTCCTGAACTAGCTGGTTAAAATCGGTCAAAGGCATATCCAGCAACGGGCTATAAATATCAAGTAATCCGCTGATCACCCGATAGCCTTGTAATTCCAGCTCCTCCACTTCGTGATGATTGAATACCTGTTTGAAGGCCACCGCTTTATAAATCTCTAACAACCGGTTGGCCTGGCTGTCATCTTCCAGCAACGCATGATTAAAGGTGCCCTGATAAATATCTTCTATATTATCAATGAACCGGCGGGCAGCATGCGGCACCAGTTGTTTTACTGTCTGAACGCGCAGTTCCATAAAGAAGTAATCCACCGGATTACGGAACGTTTTCGCTTTATCCATTTTCTCGTAAGCAGTGCGAACCACTTTATCGAAGAAGTCATTTTTCTCTATCGCGCCCCACTCACGGCACAGATAATTATAAAGCTGTTCCACGCTGAAAATACTTTTCTCAACCGCATCTTCCAGATCGGCAATGCAGTAAGAAATATCATCGGCCGCTTCCATAATGTAGGTAAGCGGAAAGCGGTTAAATTCACCCAGCCCGAGTTCACTGCGCAGTTTTTTGATGAACGGCTCTTCCGCCAGATAAAAACCCGGTTTTTTCATCAGGTAATCATGCGAAGGAAGTTTAGTCATTGAATACGCAGGGCGGGTATATTTCAGAATGCAGGCGGTCTGGCTGTAAGTCAGATTGAGTTTCAGCAAGGTGAAGACCAGCCGGATGGCCTGCGCATTGCCTTCAAAATTAGACAGGTCGTAGCGGATTTTACTGCGCAGCTGGTTCAGTTCAGCATCGTCTGGCGTCAGGCGCAAACACGTCACCAGACAGGCATCCGTTTCCTGTGGTGTTTCGCCGCAACCGGCGGTGTCCATCCGCTTAGCAAACCAGTTGTTAATGGCGGATTCACCAAAGTGGCCAAATGGCGGATTACCGATGTCGTGCATCAGGCAGGCCATTTCAACCACGCTTTCAAAGGGATCGGTCACCTCGTCCAGCCCGTAAGCCTCAAGCTTGTTCTGCCTGCGCAAACGATGGAGGATCTCTTTGGCGATGTGACGACCAACCTGCTGAACTTCAAGGGAATGGGTCAGACGACTGCGGACGGCAGCATTTTTCTCCAGCGGAAAAACCTGAGTCTTTTGTTGCAGACGGCGGATGGCAGCCGAGTTGATAATGCGCCCGCGATCGCTTTCGAACTGACGGACGACATCATAGTCATCGCGTGCCTCGATCGGGGCGCTGAAAGGACGCTGAAAATTGAATTTCGTTTTAAAATCGATCCCGGACATGATTTCCCACCTTTTCAGCCACTCACACATCAAACCGACGCGCTTTTTGCAGTAACAACCTGCACCCCAAACGGATTATTTCTTACCTTTAGCCATGATAGACTATCGCACATTGTTTTCGTGATTAAACCGTCAATTCCGCACACGCTGCGGCTCATTCCAACCACATCTGCGAGTATTCATATGAAAGTAGGCATTATCGGTGCAATGGAGCAGGAAGTGACCCTGTTGCGCGACAAGATTATCAACCGTCAGACTATCGAACGCGCAGGCTGCGAAATCTATACTGGCCAGTTAAACGGTGTGGACGTGGCGCTGCTTAAATCCGGCATTGGTAAAGTGTCTGCCGCCATGGGCACCACATTGCTGCTGGAACATTGCCGTCCTGACGTGGTGATCAATACCGGTTCCGCAGGCGGGCTGGCGAAAACCCTGAAAGTCGGTGATATCGTCGTGTCTGATGAAGTGCGTTATCACGATGCTGACGTCACCGCGTTTGGCTATGAACCGGGCCAGATGGCCGGTTGCCCGCCTGCGTTCACTGCTGATCCGGCGCTGATTGAACTGGCAGAAAACTGTATCCGTGAACTCAACCTGAACGCCGTACGCGGTCTGGTTTGCAGTGGCGATGCGTTCATCAATGGCGCAGCGCCTCTGGCACGTATCCGCGCAACCTTCCCGAATGTTGCTGCTGTCGAAATGGAAGCCGCGGCTATCGGTCACGTTTGCCACCTGTTCGGTACCCCGTTCGTGGTCGTTCGCGCAATTTCTGATGTTGCTGATGGTGAATCCCACCTGAGCTTTGAAGAATTCCTGGTGGTTGCCGCACAGCAATCCACCCTGATGGTAGATGCGATGCTGACAGCGCTGGCGGCTGGCGAAGAATAATGATGCGCCGGTTCTGCCTCATACTGAGTTGCCTGCTGCCTGTGGCAGCAACTGCGGCGCCGGCCCAACGGGTGATCAGTCTGGCACCCAATCTGACAGAACTGGCATTTGCCGCCGGTCTGGGCGACCGGATAATCGGAGTTAGTGCTTACTCCGATTACCCGCCACAGGCCAGCAAGCTTGAGCAGGTGGCGAACTGGCAGGGAATCAACGTCGAACGTATTGTGACGCTGAAACCTGATGTAGTCCTCGCCTGGCGTGGCGGTAACCCGCAACGTCCGCTGGATCAGCTGATTTCGCTGGGTATCCACGTTATCTATCTTGATCCGCAAAATGCGGAACAGGTGGCACAAGCGCTGGAACAACTTGCGGTGTACAGCCCTTCTCCGGAAAGCGCAAAACGCGCCGCTGCTGATTTTCGCCAGCAATGGCAGGCGCTGAAGCTGAAATATCATCGCCAAAAGCCGGTTTCTGCCTTTATTCAGTTCGGCACCCAGCCGCTGTTTACTGCCGCCGCGACCACAATGCAAAGTGAAGTGCTTAACGTCTGTGGTGCAAAAAATATTTTCGCCGACAGTCGTGTGCCCTGGCCTCAGGTCAGCCGGGAACAGGTTTTAAGCCGTCATCCTCAGGTTATTGTTATATCGGGCGGAAAATCACAAAAACAGGTGATCGAGGATTACTGGCGTTCCATGCTCAGCGCGCAGGTTATCGCACTGGATCCTGACTGGTTCAGCCGCGCCGGGCCGCGTATTCTTCTTGCCGCACAACAACTTTGCCCGCAGCTTGCAGCCTTGCCTCAGGGGTGAGTGCTCACTAATTATTTAGCCATGCCCCCGCGAAGTACCGGCATGGCACTTTTCCGAATTGTTGCTTTATTAACCGAAATCAATAATTCTGCCCTGTCATCTGGTAACATGTCCGGCGTAAAATCCTACGTACGTTGCCAGCCCTCGATTTAACATTATCTCTTTGTATTACAAACGAAATAATAAGAATAACGGCGCGATACACGATAAAACGTGACTTATTTCCCGATCATAAGAAATCTGGATTAAAGGCCGTAAAATTTAGACCGATAACCTTTTCAGCCAGGCTGATTTTGTTGAACTACACCAGCAGGAATAACAATAATGAAAGCTCTTTTACTCAGTGCGCTGCTCGCACTGATCCCGCTGTCGGCTATTGCGGGCATGGCGGGCGGTCAGATTGGCGTCAGCCTGACCATCCTGCCGGGTTGCAAGATTGATGCTGCGCGCACAGGCACTTCCGTCATCTGCGCCAGCCACACGATGATGCAACCGCATATCAGCGAAATCATGCTTAATGCCGTGCCGGGAATTAGCATCGGTTCGAAGCTGGTGACTGTCGAGTGGTAACCCCCTTGTGAATGCTCACTTACCTGAGCACCCTGTTCACACCGACGGTTTCAACATAAAAAAAGCCCGTCTGCATAGCAAACGGGCTTTTTCTTTAAGACGGATATTTAGATACTAAAGGAAGAACCGCAACCGCATGTCGTTTTTGCATTCGGGTTGGTCACCACAAAACGTGAACCTTCCAGACCTTCGGTATAATCCACCGAACCGCCAACCAGATATTGCAGGCTCATCGGGTCAACCACCAGCGCCACACCGGCTTTTTCGATGGTCATGTCGCCGTCATTAATTTTGTCGTCAAAGGTGAAACCGTACTGGAATCCGCTGCAACCGCCGCCGGTGATGTACACGCGCAGTTTCAGGTTCGGGTTTTCTTCGTCGGAAATCAGGTTTTTCACCTTACGCGCCGCGGCCTCAGTAAACTGTAACGGCAACGCGGTTGTTTCATTCAACAATGCTTCACTCATAATTTCTCACTCCCAATCCGCATTTGTTCAGGCCGCCGGATTGACTGTCTGAATAATATACTCATTATCTTATACCTGAGTTAATGCTTCAAGTATGGGCATTTTTGGCTGCGCTGTCCTGCTTATTGATGCCTTCAGCGGCGATCTCACCCTGCGCTTTTTCCGCGTTCTCACGTTCCTGCCTCTGTAAGGTGCGGGTCAATATGGCGGAATACAAGGGTTTACCCCCCAGAAACTGCGCCAGCAGGGTCGCGCCCAGGCAGGTAATGATCATCGGTAAAATCAGCTGATAATTATCGGTCATCTCCAGTACCAGCACGATACCTGTCAGCGGTGCACGCACGCTGGCGGCAAATAACGCGCCCATCCCGGCGATGGCAAAGGTGGCAGGCTGAATACCATATTGCGGGAACCACGCCAGCGCGGCGGTGCCGAATGCGGTGCCGAGCAAAGTGCCCAGCGCCAGCATCGGAGCGAAAATCCCGCCCGGTGCGCCGGAGGCGAAGCACAGCAGCGTAGTCACCACCCGGACAACAAAGATCACCAGCAACATCATCAGGCTGTATTTTCCTGCCGCCGCCAGCGGGATCAACGCAAATCCGCCGCCGGTGACTTCCTGATGCACCAGCCCGAGCAGGCCGCAGAATCCGCCCAACATGCCGCCGATGATCAGGATTTTTCGCAGATTTCCGCCATGCACACGGGCAAACATATCCTGTGTGCGGAAAATCAGCGCATTGAAACTGACGCCGACCACACCAAAGACCATGCCCAGCACCAGATACAACCACAGCGTATTGAGCGGCGCACTCGCCAGCCTGCCGACTTCAATCACCGCGCCGTCGCCGTTAAAAATACGGAAAACGATACTCGACATGATCACGCCGATAAACACCGCTTTTATCGAGATCAGGCTGTAACGGAACTGCAGGCGCATCTCTTCGAGAATGAACAGGATACCGGCGAGCGGTGCGTTAAATGCCGCAGAAAGCCCGGCCGCCGCGCCGGTAGCCAGCAACGAATGCCGCGCCTCCGCGCTGCGCAGCCGGAAAATATCGACCATCATTTTCCCGACATTCGCGCCCATCTGCACGGTTGGCCCTTCCCTTCCCAGCACCATACCCGCACCCAGCGTGCCCATGCCGCCAAAGAATTTCACCGGGATCACCCGCCACCAGCGCACCGGCCGTAATTCCTCCAGTGCGCCTTCGATTTCAGGGATCCCTGAACCGCCCGCTTCAGGCGCATAACACCGGACCAGATAATAGCCGACCATCGCCAGCGCGGCAGAAAACACAAATGTCAGCGGCCACAGCAGGATCCAGTAATCATTGAAGACGCCCAGCCCGGCAAGCCGGACCGCCATCACCCAGTTCACTGCTTTCTCAAAAGCCACGCCGAGTAAGCCGGCAACCGTACCGACCACTGCGGCGACCAGCAAAATGGTGACCGGCGTTTTATCACGACGCAGTAAAAGGCGCAGGATTTCGCTGCGTTTACGCGGGCCGCGCACGGGCGCATCCGCTAAAATTTCAGTGTCTGATTCATTCATCTCAGAAAGGGAAATATAAAAAATGTTATGGAAGATGGATGGATTTAATCATACAAATTGGCGTCCTGACAGGATCTGCAACAAAATGCCGCACGGTTAGCGGTTTGATAACGCCGCTCAGTTCACTAGAATGGGCGCATTAATCTTTCCGTGACATATTGAACCCAGCAATTCAGGAGCCGAATAATGAGTAAGTCAGAAAGTCTGTTCACGCAGGCGCAAGCGCTAATCCCGGGCGGTGTTAACTCGCCGGTACGTGCCTTCTCCGGCGTTGGCGGCGTCCCCTTATTCATCGCGCGCGCTGACGGCGCTTTCCTGTTTGATGCCGATGGTAAAGCCTACATTGACTACGTGGGTTCATGGGGACCGATGGTGCTTGGCCATAACAACGCCGAAATCCGTAATGCGGTGATTGAGGCGGCTGAGCGCGGCCTGAGCTTTGGTGCACCGACCGAGATGGAAGTGAAAATGGCCGAGCTGGTGACCGGCCTGGTGCCTAGCATGGACATGGTGCGTATGGTGAACTCCGGCACCGAAGCGACGATGAGCGCGATCCGTCTGGCGCGTGGTTTCACCCATCGCGATAAAATCGTTAAATTCGAAGGCTGCTATCACGGCCACGCCGACTGCCTGCTGGTGAAAGCCGGTTCCGGCGCGCTGACCCTCGGCCAGCCGAACTCGCCCGGTGTCCCGGCTGATTTCGCCAAACATACGCTGACCTGTACCTATAACGATCTCGATTCCGTCCGTGCTGCATTCGAGCAATTCCCTGACGACATCGCCTGCATCATCGTTGAGCCGGTCGCAGGCAACATGAACTGCGTGCCGCCATTACCGGAATTCCTGCCGGGTCTGCGCGCAATTTGTGATGAATTTGGCGCACTGTTGATCATCGACGAAGTGATGACCGGTTTCCGCGTCGCACTGGGTGGTGCTCAGGAGTATTACGATGTGATGCCTGACCTGACCTGTCTGGGTAAAATCATCGGTGGCGGCATGCCGGTGGGCGCATTTGGCGGACGCCGCGACGTGATGGAAGCGCTGGCACCGACCGGTCCGGTTTATCAGGCAGGCACGCTTTCCGGTAACCCGATTGCCATGGCGGCCGGTATTGCCTGCCTGACGCAGGTCGCGCAACCGGGCGTACATCAGACCCTGACCGAACGCACCACCCAACTGGCCGAAGGCTTGCTGGACGCGGCCCAAAAAGAAAATATTCCGTTCGTGGTGAACCACGTAGGCGGCATGTTCGGGCTGTTCTTCACCGATGCAGAAACCGTGACCTGCTATCAGGACGTGATGAAATGCGACGTTGAGCGCTTTAAGAAGTTCTTCCATCTGATGCTGGAAGAAGGCGTCTATCTGGCGCCGTCCGCCTTCGAAGCAGGCTTTATGTCTCTCGCGCATACGCCGGAAGATATTCAGCGCACGATTGATGCCGCACGTCGTTGTTTCGCTAAGCTTTAAGCGCCAGTCAAGTCCGCTCCCTCCCCTGCGAAGGGGAGGAACTAAGGCCGCGTCCAAAGAAAAATCTGCTCTAACATCCCTATTTTCTATTGGCTGAAATTCTCTATCCCGCCTGCTTTCTCAGCAGATAAATAAAGTACGGCGCACCGATAAAGGTGGCGAGCAGACCAGCCGGGATCTGATCCGGGAAGATGATCATCCGTCCGCACCAGTCCGCAAAGACCATCAGCAACCCGCCGAGAATACTGGCGACCATCCACTGCGGAACCGCCCGGCGAAAGCCCATCATGCGCGCCATATGGGGTGCCATCAGCCCGACAAAACTCAGCGGCCCGACAGTCAGCGTTGCCGCCGCCGTCATCACCGCCGCCAGCAGTAAAATCGCCAGACGGGTGGGCGTCAGCGCCAGTCCGACTGATTTTGCGGTCACGCTCCCCAGCGGTAAAATATTTATCCAGCGGCGGCAGAATGGCACAAGAACCATCAGCACCCCGGCCAGAATCAGCGTTCGCCAGGCGGCTTCAGCGGATACGGAATAGGTTGAACCTGAAAGCCAGGTCAGCAGGCCGCCCATTCGCGGATCGCCGCTCGCCAGCAGCAACGTCATCAGCGTGGTGAAAGCGGTACTGAGCGCGATACCGGTCAGTAACATACGTTCGGCCGAAAAACTTCGCAGCCCCGAGGCCACCATAATCACCAGCAACGTCAGCGCCGCACCCGCACTGCCCGCAGGCAGCAGCCAGACAAAGGCATCGCCCGGGACGATAAACATCATCACCACCACGCCGGTCGCCGCACCGGAACTGATCCCCAGCACTTCCGGGCTGGCCATCGCATTACCGGTCAGTTTTTGGATCAGCACACCGGATGACGCCAGCATAATACCCGCAGCCAGCGCCGCCATCACGCGCGGCAAACGCCACGGCAGCAGCGCCTGTAAATCTGCACCGGTGGACCAGCTCCAGCCAGTGGCGTTGCGTCCGGCCATCAGTGCAACCATCAGCCCGAGTAACAGCACGGCGAGCGCCAGTGACATCCAGCGCACCAGATGCTGACGTTCAACCGGTACGTGATCGCCCTGATCCATTGGCGGCGGTGTCATGTTATTGCGCAAACGCGGCAGCAGCCATAACAGCAGCGGCGCGCCCACCAGCGCTGTCGCGGCACCGGTCGGAATCTCCATCCAAAATGTGGTAATGGTTTGCATCACCTGATCGGTAAGCCAAAGCAGCAGCGCACCGATAACCGGCGCAATGATCAGCCGTGCAGCCAGACGACGTGCACCGAGCATTTTCGCCAGAAGCGGTGCAAACAGGCCGATAAAACCGATGATCCCAACCGCATTGACCAGTTGCGCACTCATTAAAATCGCCAGCGTCAGCACAGCAAGACGCGCCGCTGACAGGCCGAGGCCAAGATTTTTGGCGATGCCATCATCCAGCCCCAGGAGCGTCATCGGACGCTGCAACAGAAACGCCAGCAGCCAGACGATAATCACCCGCGGCAGCAGGAAGTTCGCGATATCCCAGTCCTGCTGGTTCAGCGCCCCGCTGCTCCACATGTACAGACTTTGCAGGTTCTGGTAGTTGAAGATGCCAATCAGGCCATTCACCGCTCCGCAATACAAGCCCAGCACCAGACCGGCGAGGATCAGCGTGACCGGTGACATGCGTTTGCCCCAGGCGATGCCGAACACCAGTGCACCAATCACCACCGCACCAGCCATGGCAGCAAACTGCTGGGTAATCATCCCGCCCGGCAGCGCCCACAACGTGGCGACCGTCAGGCCGAGCTGCGCGCCTGCCGAAACACCCAGCGTCGCGGGCTCTGCCAGCGGATTACGTAATACCTGCTGGAACAGCAAACCAACCAGCCCCAGCCCGGCGCCAGCCAGCAAGGCCACAGCGACGCGCGGCAGCAGGCTGTAATGGAAAAGCATCTGCTGGACATTATTGATATCAGGCTGCCACAACGCCCCGCGCCACTGCGCATAAGGCAGTTGCTGATTCAGGTTGTAGAGACTGAGCGCACCGGCGGCCAGCGCCAGCAGAATCAGGAGAGTCAGCGAAACGCTGAATGAACGGCGGTTCATACCGGTTTCCCCAGAGTGCTGGTGAGAATTTTGCAGAAATTCATCGCGCTGAAGGTTGCACCGTAATACCAGACGGCGGGCACGATGCTGAACTGGTTCGCGCGCACAAACGGCATGGATTTCCACAGCGGCGTTTTTGCTACTGCCTCCATCATGTCGGCGTTGTCGTGTTCGAAACACAATACGCGGGCGTTTTTAATGCTGGTCAGGCGCTCGACGCCGACCGATACGCTGCCCCAGAAACTGCCTTCCCCGGCCCAGGCGTTGGTCAGCCCGAGCTCACCCATCACTTCATGGAACATGCTGCCCATGCCAAACACCAGAACGTGGCGCGTATCAATAAAGGTGATTAACAGCAGCGGCTGCTGCGCGAACGGCTTCAGCTGTTCGCGGGTTTGCAGCAGCGTGTCACGGTACAGCTGCAAATGCGTTTCGGCGCGATCCTGTAAACCGAGACGATCCGCCAGTTTATGCAGGGAACTGATGGCCAGATTGAGCGGTTTTGCCGAACCGTCATTGGCTTTGACACCCAGAACCGGCGCGATGGATTCGAGCTGACTGGTCGTCGGACCATAACCGGCGGTGATCAGCAGCAGCGAAGGTTTTAGCTGCTGGATAAGTTCCATATTGGGTTCGGTACGCTGACCGACATCAATCACGCCCGGTGCCAGCGGTGGTTCAACCACCCAGGTGTTGTAATTACGGATATCGGCAATTGCCAGGGGCATCACGCCGAGTGCGATCAGCAGTTCAGCCGGTAACCATTCGAGAGCAATAATGCGGCTGAGATCGGGACGCGATGCCGACAGCGCAGGCACCGAGGTCAGCAACGGAGAAAGCGCCATCATCTGCAACAGACGACGACGGGTGATTCCGGAAAAATTTGAAATATCAGACATATCAGTATACGAAGCTCACCGGCGCGCCACCCGCAGGATGCGGCAGAATACCCATCGGAATGCCGTAAATCTGTTCCAGTACCTCGCCGCGCATCATCTCTTCCGGCGCGCCCTGGGCAATCATTTCGCCACCGCGCAGCGCCATCAGTTGATCGCAATAGCGGGCAGCCATGTTCAGATCATGCAGCACGGCGATCACGGTTAAGCCCTTCTCACGGCTCAGACGCTGGATCAAGGCCAGCACATCTTTCTGATGGGCGATATCCAGCGCAGAAGTCGGTTCATCGAGCAGCAGGCAACGGCTGTCCTGCGCCACCATCATCGCCAGCCAGGCACGCTGACGTTCGCCGCCGGAGAGGCTGTCCACCAGACGCCGGGCGAACGGTTTGAGGCCGACCAGCGCAATGGCTTCTTCGACCTTTTCTTTATCCTGATGTTTGAAACGACCCAGTGCGCCGTGCCACGGATAGCGGCCAATCGCCACCAGTTCCTGCACTGTCATGCCTTCTGCGGCGGGGAGCTGCTGCGGCAAATAGGCAACCTGACGCGCAAAGGCTTTGCTGTCCCACTGCGCCAGCGGCGTTTCATTGAGGTAAATCGTTCCGGATGTCGCAGACTGATGCCGCCCGAGCATTTTTAATAACGTCGACTTTCCTGACCCGTTGTGACCAATCAGGCCACACACTTTCCCCTGCGCAAAGGTCAGGGATAATGGCGCGAGAAGCGTGCGTCCCGGGACGCTGAAACTCACGTCCTGCAGGCGGAAGACGCTGTCTGGCAGCGGGGAAGACGGATGTACGTTGTTATCAGGCATAAGATTTTCTAC
Source organism: Rahnella sp. CJA17(1/100) (assembly GCF_963881615.1). NCBI lineage: Bacteria > Pseudomonadati > Pseudomonadota > Gammaproteobacteria > Enterobacterales > Yersiniaceae > Rahnella > Rahnella sp. CJA17(1/100). The sequence continues at coordinate 93,653 of NZ_CAWOJA010000055.1, forward strand.
GTCGACATCGGGTTGAGAACAGGAAACGGGCACGACCTGCGTGCCCGGATTTTAGTGCTTACATACTGACTATTCGAAGACTCTTAAAAACGGAAGGTTGCGGTGGCAACCACCTGACGCTCCGCGCCCCAGTAACAGGCGTAATCGCGGTAGCAGCTTGCCACATACTCACGATCCAGCAGGTTATTGACGTTCACGCCAACGGAAGAGCCCGGCAGACCAAAGCGTGCGAGATCGTATTTGATCGTCGCATCAACCAGTGTGTAACCGGCAACATTAAAGGCTTCGTTAGTCTTATCGCCCGTCGTGTAGAAGCTGGAGGTTGAACCGAAGTAACGAACGCCGGAACCCACAGTCAGACCGCTCAGTGCAGTTTCGTGGAAGGTGTAATCCGCCCACAGTGATGCCATGTTCGCAGGCACTTCAGCAGGACGCTTGCCTTCATAAGCAAGGTCGTGCGTGTACTTCGCATCGGTATAGGTGTAAGACGCCGTCATGTTGATGTTGGCGTTGAGTGCGGCTTTCGCTTCCAGTTCCAGACCACGGGAACGAATCTCACCTGACTGAACGCTGAAAGTATTCGTCTGATCGGTAGGATCGTTGGTCAGGTTTTTGGTTTTCGTCAGCTGATATACGGCCGCCGTCAGACTGATCGGACGATCGTTCGGAATGTATTTCACACCCGCTTCGTACTGTTTACCGATTGATGGATCAAACGGCTTCCCATCCTTGTTAGAACCCGCTGTCGGTTCAAAGGATTCGCTGTAGCTGAAGTACGGGGAGATACCGTTATCAAACAGGTAATTCAGACCGCCGCGCCAGGTGAACTGTTGGTCATTAATTTGCGTAGCGCTGTTGCTTGAACGGGTAAACGTCGAGCTTTTTGCGAAATCGTAACGACCGCCGACGGTCAGGATCCACTTGTTCCATTCCGCCTGATCCTGTGCGTACAGACCGGTTTGCTCCTGACGGTTGAGAACTTCATACGGGAAGTACAAGGACACATTACTGTTGCCGTACTGCGGGTTGCTCATGTTCAGATTACTGGCGGAACCATAATCGGCATCAATGTCGTTACGCATACGCATGTAATCCACACCCATCAGCAAGGTGTGATCGACATCTGCGGTGGCAAATTTAGCCTGCGCCTGGGTATCCACATCGAAGTTAGCCAGTTTCTCTTTTGACTGAACGTACGCACGGCTCATCACGCCATTCCCGACATAACCGGTGCCGTAAACGCCTTTGTATTGGGTATCAAGTTTGGTGTAACGCAGGTTCTGACGCACGGTCCAGGTGTCGTTAAAGCCGTGTTCGAAGCTGTAACCGACCATTTTCTGGTTGCGGGACATCTTGTTGCTTTCTTCGCCTTCGTTGAAGTCGGTCGGCAACTTGTGTGCTTTTCCGTTGGCGTCGTAATACGGCACCACGGTGCCCTGACGCGGTAACCAGCCGTAGAAACCGGTATCCGGATCGTTCTGGAAATTGCTCAGGAAAGTGAAGCTGGTTTTATCATCAGGACGCCAGGTGAAAGACGGCGCGATACCGTAGCGTTTCTCTTTCGCCATCTCCTGCTGAGTATCCTGGCTGTGCGCCACGCCGGTCAGACGGTAGGAATACACGCCCGCGTCGTCGATGGCGTCGCTGAAATCAAAACCGGTCTGGTACAGGTTGTCTGTACCCATTTTGAACTGCACTTCTTTCAGCGGTTCAGTGGTCGGGCGTTTACTGACCATGCTGACTACGCCGCCCGGATTACTCTTACCGTACAGAACGGAAGACGGCCCGCGCAGCACTTCAACACGCTCGAGCATGTACGGATCCATCGACACTTCAGAATAGTTGTCACCCTGAAGTTTGATGCCATCGAGATACTGGTTGGTGTTCACCGATGTGAAACCGCGGATAGCGATCGCATCATAGGTGGAGGAACTGCCACGGCTGGCGAAAACGCCCGGCGTGTAGCCTAAGGCTTCTTTTACTGAAGCAGGCTGTTTCATGTCCATTTCTTCACGGGTCACCACGGAAATAGATTGTGGCGTTTTCACCAGTGGCGTGTCGGTTTTTGTGCCGGTCGCGCTGTGTTTTGCCGCGATAGTGGCCGCCGGCCCCCACGCAGATTCGGGTGCCGCTTCGGCCATTGCCGAGCTGGTCACGTTTATAGTGTCTTCTTTTGCCGGGGCTGTGGTGGCTGCACTCGCATAAAACGCGGCAGAGCCGAGCGCAGCGGCGAGGGTTAAAGCTAACGTCCGGCGCTTAAATGCACCTTTTTGGACTGAAGTTGAAAGCGAGCATTGAGAAGCCATTGCATAATCTCTGGAAGAGTAATGGGAATGTAAACGATAATTATTATTATGAACGTTGCATATTATGCTCAATGCTTACGCGGCTGCAAGCCTATTTAATGCATGGCTTTTCCGAATGAATAAAAAGTATCCTCATGTTAAACGTGGGTAAAAACGCTTATAAATTAAACGGGAATGAATGTGACTTGCTTGCTGGAAATGTGAAATGGGGTGGGTAAATTTGGATTAAGAATGACAAATAAAAAAGGGCGCAATTTTCATTGCGCCCTTTTAAGCTTTACGGAATCAATTAATTATCAGTTGCCTGAACCAAACATATCCTTGATCCAGCCCGCCACGCCGTTGCTGTCTTTCTTCTCATCCTGAGATTGTGGCTGTTGCTGCTGTCCGGATTGCTGCTGTTGTTGTTGCTGTTGCTGCTGGATCTGTTGTTGCTGTTGCTGAACAGCGCTCACAGAAGCCTGACACATGGCGTCCGGCGAATCAGTCCAGACCGGGATTGAACGCACCGCGCCACTGCCGCCCAGCAAGCCACCGCTGTTGCCACAAACAAAGTTACCGCTGCCATCAATATTCATCGTACTGATGCCTTCCGGCATTTGCAGATCCAGGGGCTGAGGTGTGCCGTTTTCCAGATACCGTCCGTAAAGCACCAGCGCACCGGTAGAACCCCACAGTTTGGACGGGCCGTTGTTGTCGCGGCCTACCCAGGTGATCGCTACCTGATTGCCATCGATACCGGCAAACCAGCTGTCACGCAGTTCGTTCGACGTACCGGTTTTCGCCGCCAGATGCAGTTTCGGGAACTTGTTCGCCAGCGCGCGCGAGGTCCCTTCCTGCACGACCTGCTGCATGGCATACAACGTCAGATACGCTGCCTGAGAAGGGATCACGCGCACAGCCTGCGGGAAGCTCTGATAGAGCACGGTGCCGTCTTCCGCAATTACCGAGCGCACCGCAGACAGTGGCGCTTTGTTGCCGCCACTGGCAATGGTCTGGTATTCCTGCGCAACTTCCATTGGCGTTAACGCAATCGCACCCAGCAACATTGATGGCGTCTGGTTCAGCGACTCTTTAGGGATCCCCAGATCAATCAGCGTTTTGGTGATGTTGTCGAGACCAACGGCCATCCCCAGATTGACTGTCGGGACGTTCATCGAGCGCGCCAGGGCATCCACCAACAGAACCTGACCGCGGAACTGATGGTCATCGTTTTTCGGCGACCATGTCTGACCATTCGCCAGTTTCAACGTCAGCGGCTGATCGGCAAGGATGGTATTGAGACGGTATTTATCCGGCTGAGACAACGCGGTCAGATAGGTCGCCGGTTTCGCCAGCGAGCCAACCTGACGTCGCGCCTGCATCGCACGGTTGAAGCCCGCGAACTGCGTTTCCGCGCCACCGACCATCGCCCGCACTTCACCGGTATAACGGTCAACCACCACCATCGCCGTCTCGATATCATTCAAACCGCTTTTCTTACGCAGTAACGGAATGCCTTCCTCGACCGCTTTTTCCGCCGCATCCTGAGAAATCGGATCCAGCGTGGTGAAGATTTTCACCCCGGACATATCCTGAACTTTATCGCCCAGTTTAGCCTGCAGTTCCTGACGCACCATCTGCATAAACGCAGGCTGCGGCGAAATCACCCCGCCTTTCGGCTGCACGCCCAGCGGACGCGCGCTGAGCATGTCATACAGTTCCTGATCGATAACTTTCTGATCAACCAGCAAACGCAGCACCAGATTACGACGCTGCAAGGCCATTTGCGGATTACGCCACGGGTTGTACAGCGAGGCACCTTTCACCATACCCACCAGCAATGCCTGCTGATCCAGACTCAGTTCGTTCACCGGACGGCCAAAGTAATACAGGCTTGCCAGCGGGAAACCGCGGATTTGATCAGAACCGCTCTGGCCGAGATACACTTCGTTCAGATACAGCTCAAGAATGCGGTCTTTGCTGTAATCTGCATCCAGCAGGATCGCCATCACCGCTTCACGCGCTTTACGGCTCAGCGAACGTTCGTTGGTCAGGAACAGGTTTTTCACCAACTGTTGCGTCAGCGTTGATCCCCCCTGCACCGCATGACCGGCGGTGAGGTTAGCCACCACGGCACGACCGATGGAATAGAAGTTGATACCGTCATGCTCATAGAAATGACGGTCTTCCGTGGCCAGCAGCGTATCGACCAGCAAATCAGGGAAGCCGGAACGTGGCACGAACAGACGCTGTTCACCGTTGGCGTTAGACGCCTGCAACATAGTGATCAGACGCGGATCGAGGCGGAACAGACCGAAATCACGCTGGTTATCCAGGTTTTTAATCTCGGAAAGACTGTTGCCGTCAAACATCAGGCGGGCGTTGACCTGCCCTTCTTTTCCTTCCGGAAAATCAAACGGACGGCGCAGCAAATCAATGTAATTCGCGTGAACCGTAAACTCGCCCGGACGGGTGATGCGCGTCACTTCGCGATACTGCGTGCCTTCCAGCAATCCGACCATTTCAGCTTTGCTGATTTGCATGTCCGGCTCAAGATTGACCTGACGGCCATACACCGCCGCAGGTAACTGCCAGACTTTGCCGCCATCGATGCGGTCATGAATTTGCTTGTTGAGATAAACCGCGTAAATCCCCAGCAAAATCAGGAAGACGACAAACAGTTTGACTAATAACCAGAACAGACGGCGCCTGGCGCTTTTCTTCCCGCCTTTGTTCGCTTTACGCGGCGGGGCTTTACGGCTCATGCGTGACTCCCGTTCTTCTTCGTAGTCATCATCATCCTCATACTCGTCATCGATTTCCTCTTCGTATTCTTCGTAGTCGTCATCCCGGCGGCTACGGCGAACGGGACGAGCCCGCGCAGGCTTGCGCCCGGCAGGTTTACCTTTACGGCCAATCGGCTCGCGATCATCGCCAGACATCAGTCAATCTCCCAACGTGCTGCTGTGTTCGTCATAATGATTCTGCTTAGCTGAGTCATTTTCATTTTTGATTTCAAATGGATAGTCTATCTGGCCTGAAGTTCAGGCCGCAAGGCGCTTACTCTGTGCCCCGCTTTATGTTTCGCCCAGAAGAAATGTCTGAAAAATTGTTCTTTCCATGCACATTTCATCATGGCGCTGAAGACTTCTTGGTACGGCGCGTCGGCAATGCCTGCGCCGGATTGTCCGGCCACGGATGTTTCGGATAGCGCCCTTTCATTTCTTTCTGCACTTCGCGATAAGAACCCTGCCAGAATGCCGCCAGATCGGCGGTGATCTGCAACGGCCTCTGTGCCGGTGACAGCAGTTCCAGCACCACAGCAACACGCCCTTCCGCCAGTTGCGGGCTACGCTGCTCGCCGAACATCTCCTGCATTCTCACCGAGAGCGCCGGTGGCTGGTCTGCATGATAACGGATTGGCAGACGACTGCCAGTCGGCACGGTGTAATGAGTCGGCAATGCGCTGTCCAGACGCTGACGCTGTTGCCAGTCAAGCAGCCTTAGCAAGGCATCATGTAAATCAACCTGCTGCAACGATTTCAGCGAACGAACACCCTGTAAAGAAGGCTGTAACCAGCGTTCCAGACCGTCGAGCAAAGCCTGATCGTCAACCGAAGGCCAGTCGGCTTCCGGCAACCATTTTGCGGCACAAAGAAGCCGCACGCGCAATTGCTCCGCGGCGACCGACCAGTTCAGCGCCTGCAAACCCTGCGTGCGGATCCAGTCGATCAGCGCCTGTTGCAGCTCTCCGTCGTCCGGCTTTGCCAGCGGATTGGCTTTCAGCACCAGACGCCCGATCTGCCAGCGGCGCCAGGCGCGCAGCGTGCCTTTTTCTTCATCCCATTCTACCGCCGTCTGTTCTTTGACGACATCCGGCAGGCGCGACGGAAGTTGCGAAATATCCAGCGTGATCGCCAGCAAAATACGGGCATCCGGGCTGTTGTTGCCCTGTAATAACTGCGGCGCGACCAGCCACGGTGCGCGGGTTAATCCGTCATCCTGCGGCAAGGATGCCCCCAGTCCGTTCGCCAGCAGATAACGGCCATCTTCGCCGCGACGCTGGGCAATACGGTCGCTGAACGCCCGCGCCAGTAACCACGGCGCGAGCGAAGCATCCGGCTCACCGTTTTTCGCGCCGGTACGCTGCGCCAGTTGTTTTGCCCGCCGCTGCCAGTTTCCCTGCGGACGGCTGAACCAGTAATCCATATCCGGTAATCCGCCGCGTGGCGGTTCTTCAAGCATTGCCGCCAGCAGCGCCGACGTTGCCAGCGCATCGGGACTTTGTGCTGTGGCAGCAATCAGCATCGCCGCCAGCCGCGGCTCACAGCCAAGCCGGGCCATGCGTTGTCCGGCAGCGGTGAGTTTGCCCTGCGCATCGGTTGCGCCAAGCTGCTGTAAAAGATTTTTTGCGGCGGACAGCGAAGCGGGAGGCGGCGCATCCAGCCACTGAAGTTGCGCCGGATCCTGACAGCCCCACTGCAACAACTCCAGCCAGAAACTGCTCAGGTCGCTTTGCAGAATTTCGGCTTCCGCCTGAGCACTGGCGCGTTCCGCCTGCTCTTTGCTGAAAAGATGCCAGCACAAGCCCGGCTCCAGACGACCGGCACGGCCCGCACGTTGGGTCATCGACGCCTGGCTGATGCGTTGTGTTACCAGCCGCGTCAGGCCGCTGCGCGGGTCAAACTGCGCGCTGCGCTCCAGACCACTGTCGACCACCAGACGGATACCTTCGATGGTCAGACTGGTTTCAGCAATATTCGTCGCCAGCACCACTTTGCGGCGTCCGGCCGGTGAGGGCTGAATGGCTTTTTGCTGTTGTTCCAGCGACAGCGCACCGTACAGCGGGCAGAGATCGACGTCGTCCGCCAGTCTGCCGGTCAGCAAATTCTGTACACGGGTGATTTCCGCCACACCGGGTAAAAACAGCAGCATCGAGCCGTGATTTTCACTCATCAGACGGCTGACTACCCGCGCCACGCCTTCATCCAGCCGTTCGTGTGTCGCGAGAGAAAGATACTGCCTGTCGACCGGAAAACTGCGGCCTGCGGATTCAATCACCGGCGCATCCGGCAGTAAAGAAGACAGGCGCAGGTTGTCGAGCGTGGCCGACATAATCAGAATTTTTAAATCATCGCGCAGCGCATTCTGCACGTCGAGCAACAATGCCAGCGCCAGATCGGCCTGCAAACTGCGCTCATGGAATTCATCAAGGATCACCATCGACACGCCGGTCAGTTCGGGATCAGCCTGTACCATGCGGGTCAGAATGCCTTCGGTCACCACTTCAAGACGGGTCGCCGCACTGGTTTTGCTTTCTGCACGCATGCGATACCCCACTGTCTGCCCCGGCGTTTCATTCAGTTGCTGCGCCAGACGGAAAGCGACGTTTTTCGCCGCCAGACGGCGCGGTTCAAGCAGCAGGATCTTACCCGGCAGGTTGGCCTGTTTCAGCAACTGCAACGGCAGCCAGGTGGATTTACCGGCACCGGTTGGCGCAAGCAACAGCACCTGCTGAGCCTGTTGCAGTGCAGCTAAAAGCGGTTCGAGTACGGCGCTGACCGGCAAAGAAGACAATGAATGCTCCATGAGAGTTAACTTTAAACGGCGGGCATTGTAGCATTTAGCCCCACATCCGGCATGTTGCCGTGATTTGTCTTCACAGGAATCTCTATGTCTGCCGAACGCCGCCTGTTTTTCGCCTTATCGCTGCCCGCAAAAATGCAAAAGCAGGTGATTAAGTGGCGCGCGGACCACTTCCCGGCGGACACTGGCCGCCCCGTCACAGCCGCTAATCTGCATATTACGCTGGCGTTTCTCGGTGAAGTCAGCGCCCTCAAAGAGGCCGCGCTGACCCGCGTCGCCGGGCGCATTCAGGGACAGAAATTCAGCGTAGTGCTGGATGATATCGGCCACTGGCCGGGCTCCGGCGTGGTCTGGATTGGCACAAAACGCGCGCCCAATGCCTTGTTGCAACTGGCCTCCGTATTGCGATCTCACGCTGCGCGCAACGGTTGTCATCAGAGTACACTGCCGTTTCATCCGCATGTGTCGCTGTACCGCAATGCGACCCGTCCGGTCGCGGTTCCTCCGGCCACACCTGGCTGGCAACTGGACGCCACAGAATTCAGTTTGTACGAATCCCTGTTTGAGCGGGGGCGCACCCGTTATCACTGCCTGCAAACCTGGCCGCTGGGCGATACGCAGGCAACCTGATCTCTTTTAGCCCTCTTTTTAACAAGAACATTTCACACGGAAACTTTCATGCACTTCGAGCCTGCGCTTCAATCGGCTACGCTGATCAAACGTTACAAACGGTTTCTCGCTGACGTGATTACGCCGGACGGCACGGAACTGACCTTGCACTGCGCCAACACCGGCGCGATGACCGGTTGCGCGACTCCCGGCGACACCGTCTGGTATTCCACCTCGGACAATCTCAAACGTAAATATCCACACAGCTGGGAACTGACCGAAACCCAACAAAAACACTGGATTTGCGTCAATACGCTGCGGGCCAATCAACTGGTACGTGAGGCTATCAATGAACAGCGAATACCAGAATTATCCGGTTACAGTAAATTAACAACAGAAGTAAAATACGGCGCCGAAAACAGCCGTATAGACTTGATGTTACAGGCAGAAAATCAACCGGACTGCTATATTGAAGTGAAGTCTGTCACGTTGCTGCAGGAGGGGTTGGGATTCTTCCCCGACGCAGTCACACTGCGCGGTCAGAAGCATTTACGCGAGTTACAGTCGATGGCAGAGCAGGGGCAGCGGGCGGTACTTTTCTTCGCTGTTTTACATTCAGGTATTGAAAGCGTATCCGCTGCACACCATATTGATCCGCGTTATACCGATTTACTGAAGTATGTCCAAAACAAGGGTGTCGAAGTGATGTGCTACAGTGCTGAACTTTCTGCTGAGGGTATGCGCCTCACAAAAAGGTTACCGCTGCTGGCAATATCAGCCAGTGAACATAAAGAGTTCGGATAACCCTGTAATAACCTGTCGGCGGCATAAAAAACAGGTCGCGAATACGCTTTTCCTCACAGGCTTGTCAAGCACCTGCGATGAATAATTGCCAACCTCGTTGCCTTCTGTTATTTATAGCGGCCTGATTTTTTCCCCCGTTGGGGATCGAAATGTTCGAAGCCTGTACGTTGCGGCTGTGCCGGAACGGGAAAAGTGGATGAACATAGTGCGTGTTATGTAGGAGAAGCATCATGCAAGAAGGCCAAACCCGTAAGACGTCGTCCTTGAGCATTCTCGCTATCGCTGGGGTGCAGCCGTATCAAGAGAAGCCGGGCGAAGAGTATATGAACGACGCTCAGCTGGCTCACTTCAAAAAGATTCTTGAAGCATGGCGCAATCAGCTCAGGGATGAAGTCGATCGTACCGTTTCACACATGCAGGATGAAGCCGCAAACTTCCCTGATCCGGTAGACCGTGCCGCTCAGGAAGAAGAATTCAGCCTCGAACTGCGTAACCGTGACCGTGAACGTAAGCTGATCAAAAAGATTGAAAAAACACTGAAAAAAGTGGAAGACGAGGATTTCGGCTATTGCGATTCCTGTGGTGTTGAGATCGGCATCCGCCGTCTTGAAGCCCGTCCTACCGCTGATTTGTGTATCGACTGTAAGACTCTGGCAGAAATCCGCGAAAAGCAGATGGCTGGCTAAGTCCCCGGGTTCCACGCGGTGCGTCATGCACCGCGTTCCCTTTTAACGCTGTCCCCATTCGTATGCCGCAAGAACAACACTACACAGGCCGTTTCGCCCCCTCACCTTCCGGTGACCTTCATTTTGGTTCCCTGATCGCCGCTCTCGGCAGTTATCTGCACGCCCGCTCACAAAATGGCATCTGGTTAGTGCGCATTGACGATATCGATCCGCCGCGTGAAATCCCCGGTTCTGCTGACCGTATCCTGAGAACGCTGGAGCGTTACGGGCTGGAATGGGATGGCGATGTGCTCTGGCAGTCAAAACGTCACGGCGCTTACCGCGACGTGCTGGACTGGCTGTATCAGCAGCAGAAAAGCTATTACTGCACCTGTACCCGCCAGCGTATTGCGCAAATCGGTGGCACCTATGACGGCCACTGCCGCAGCCTGCAACTCAGCCCGGAAAATGCGGCCATACGTCTGCATCAGACGTTGCCGGTGTACGGTTTTGACGATGATTTTCAGGGGCATTTACAGGCCAGCCCTAAACTGGCCGAAGAAGATTTTATTATCCGTCGCCGCGACGGGCTGTTTGCCTATAATCTGGCAGTAGTGATCGATGACCATTTTCAGGGCGTGAATCACATTGTGCGCGGCGCGGATCTGATTGAACCGACCGTGCGCCAGATTTCGCTGTACCGGCATCTGGGTTATCCGCAGCCGGGATATCTGCATTTGCCACTGGCCGTCAATGAAGAAGGCAACAAGCTTTCCAAGCAGAATCACGCGCCGGCGCTGCCCGCAGGCGATCCGCGGCCAGTTATCATTAAGGCGCTGAAATTTTTAGGGCAAACGTTGCCGGAAAACTGGCAGGATTATACTTTGCCTTTATTATTACGCTGGGCGACAACGCACTGGACACCATCAGCGATACCGCGTCAGAGCGCTAATGCGTAGCAGATGTGACTTCGGCATTCTCAAAGCGCCTGTCGTGAGCTATGATTAGCCGCTGTTTTTGCGTCACGTCAATTTTTTCAGTCACTATCGAGGTGTACCATTTTTACCCGAGTAGCCAATTTTTGCCGTAAGGTGCTAGTTCGTGAAGATAAAGTCGTTCGTGAAGAAAAGGCTGTTCATGACGAAGCCGCGCTTCATGGAGAACCTAATCGCGAGGAGAATTCCCGTCGTGATCCGTCTCCTGTGGCCGAAGGCAATGTGAAGGCAAACAATCCTGAACGTCGTGAAAATCGCGGCCGTCGGGAAGACAACGCGAACAGAGGCGAACGCCGCAATAACAACAGCCGCCGCTCTTCTTCATCTTATCCGCCGCGTGGTGAACGCAGCGATAACCGTGGTGATCGTAATAACGAGCCGCGCGCCGACCGCAACGTACAGCGCGCTCCGCGCCCTTCTGTCGAACATGTACAGAAACCGCGCCCCTCATTCGATTACGCCGGTGAAACCCGTGCGATGACCATTATTCCCCGCGATGAGCACAATATTTCTCGTCGTGATATCAGCGAAAACGCCCTGAAAGTCTTGTACCGCCTGAACAAGTCTGGCTTTGAAGCCTTCCTGGTCGGCGGCGGTGTGCGTGATTTGCTGCTGGATAAAAAACCCAAAGATTTCGACATCACCACCAACGCTACGCCGGATCAGGTACGCAAGCTGTTCCGTAACTGCCGTCTGGTTGGTCGTCGTTTTCGTCTGGCTCACGTGATGTTTGGGCCGGAAATCATCGAAGTGGCGACGTTCCGCGGTCACCATGAACAGCACGAAGAAACCGAAGATAAAAACGTATCCCAGCAGGCTGTGAACGGCATGCTGCTGCGCGACAACATTTTTGGCACCATTGAAGACGACGCACAGCGCCGTGACTTCACCATTAACAGCCTGTATTACGGCGTCGCGGACTTCACCGTACGTGATTACACCGGCGGTCTGCGTGACCTGGAAAACGGCATCATCCGTCTGATCGGTGATCCTGAAACCCGTTATCGTGAAGATCCGGTGCGTATGCTGCGTGCAGTACGTTTCGCTGCCAAACTGGACATGAAAATCAGCCCGGAAACGGCCGAACCGATCCCACGTCTGGCGACGCTGTTACAGGAAATCCCGCCAGCGCGTCTGTTCGAAGAATCCCTGAAGCTGTTGCAGGCCGGTTACGGTTACGAGACGTATAAAAAGCTTTGTGAATACCAGCTGTTCCAGCCGTTGTTCCCGCTGATTGCCCGCCAGTTTACTGAGCAAGGCGACAGCCCGATGGAACACATTCTGATTCAGGTGCTGAAAAATACCGACCACCGTCTGCATAACGATCAGCGCGTCAATCCGGCGTTCCTGTTCGCCGCTATGCTGTGGTATCCGGTGATCGAGCATGCACAGAAGCTGGCGCAGGAAGGCGGTCTGACCTATTACGACGCCTTCGCGCTGGCAATGAACGATGTGCTCGACGAGCAATGCCGTACGCTGGCCATTCCGAAACGTATTACCACGCTGGTACGTGATATCTGGGCGCTGCAACTGCGCCTGTCACGTCGTCAGGGCAAACGTGCGCACAAGCTGATGGAGCATCCTAAGTTCCGCGCGGCGTATGATTTACTGGTACTGCGCGCTGAAGTCGAACAGCACCGCGAATTGCAGAGTCTGGCGCAGTGGTGGGGCGAGTTCCAGGAAGCGACACCGGCATCGCAGAAAAGCATGCTCGGTACGCTGGGTGACGACGCTGTACCTGCACGCCGTGCACGTACCCGCCGTCCGCGTAAACGGGCGCCGCGTAAGGATGGCGGTCAATGATCCGCGTTTACCTGGCTCTGGGCAGTAATCTTGCCCGTCCGCTTGACCAGGTAAACTGTGCGCTGGAGGCGCTGGCACATTTGCCGCGCACCCGCTTTGTGGCCGCATCCCCGTTTTACCGCAGTAAACCGCTGGGGCCACAGGATCAACCTGATTATCTGAATGCAGTGGTGGCGCTCGATACGCTGCTGCCGCCGGAAGAGTTGCTCGATTGCACACAAGGGATCGAGCAAAATCAGGGACGCGTTCGCAAAGCCGAACGCTGGGGGCCGCGGACGTTAGATCTTGATATGCTGATTTATGGCGATCAGGTGATTAACACCGAGCGTTTAACGGTGCCACATTACGACATGAAAAACCGCGAATTCATGCTGTATCCGCTGGCCGATCTGGCACCAGAACTGGTGTTCCCTGACGGCGAAACCTTGCAAACTCTGCTCGCCCGCGTGCCGCTTAACGGTCTGACCCAATGGTAAGTCGCTCAGCGACTTACCCGCACTTCCAGCCCACCTTCTGCTCTATTTTGATAAACCACTTTCAGATGATGTAACTGCGCGATCCTTTGTACGATCGAAATCCCCAATCCGCTGCCCGTTTGTTCCTGTCCCGGTGGCCGGTAAAAACGCTCGCCAAGCCTTGCCAGATGTTCATTGCTGATGCCCGGCCCCTGATCTTCAACCGTCATTCCCCACGGTTTCAGTCGCACCGTCACGCAGGTTCCGGCCGGAGAATAACGGATCGCGTTATCCAGCAGATTGCGCACCATCAGCGAAAGCAGCAGCGACTGACCACGCATTTCAGGCGGAACGCCCTGCTGTTCAAAACGTAATTCGATACCTTTGCCGTGCGCGCGGTAATCCTGTTCCGCCAGACTTTGAGCGACCAGCGAAGGCCAGTCGATACGTTCCAGCTCTTCAGGCGTGGAAAAACTTTCCAGCCGCGAAAGTGTCAGCAGTTGATCCACCAGCCGCGTAGCGCGATCAATACTGATCGTCAGATTTTCCAGCGCATGGTCGCGCATTTCAGCGTCATCGCCGGAAAGCTGTACGACTTCTGTTTGCACACGTAAAGCCGCCAGCGGACTGCGCAGCTCATGAGCGGCATCAGACGTAAACCGCCGTTCACGCACCAGCATCTCACTCGTACGGTCGAACAGAGAATTGAGCGCATTTGCCAGCGGCAACACCTCGCCGGGCAACTGATGAGTCTCGATGGGCGCGGCATCTTCCGGCGAGCGCTGACGCAAACCTTCCGCCACGCGGCGCAGCGGCCGCAGTTCAAGCGTCACCATCACAATCAGCGCCAGTAACAAAATGGGCAACGAAGCCAGCCACGGCGTCAGCTGACCACTCACCAGGCTCCAGGCCATATCATTGCGGTAATCCTGTTCCTGCCCGACCGCGACGCGATATTGGCCGTCCGGCGAAGTCAGCCAGACCATACGCCAGACATCTCTGTCCCCTCTCAGTTCAACATCGTTAAACCCCTGCGTGTCACCGTCAAAACGGATGCGTTTGCCGTTCTCGCCATCATTGAGCAGCATCTGCCCGTGACGATTGAAGATGGCAAACGTCAGCGCGTCGTCATCGGTATGGCCGCGTGAGCCCTTGCGGACCATTTTTTTAGTGTCCGGCAGCTCAGTGTCTTTTTGCAGATTGAGCCGGTCGCCTAAGCCGGTGGCAGCCAGACGTTTGGCGAACAGCATCTGCTGGGTATCGAAAACTTCGTTGATATGTTTGCGGGTCTGATGCCACGCCACACCGCTGGCAATCAGCCAGGTCAGCAGCGCCAGCAGGGAAAAAAGCAGGATAAGGCGCAGGCGCAGACTCAGATTGTTCAGCTTTTGCAGTTTCTTCAGCCGCCTCACGCTTCCCCTCCTTCACCCGGTTTTATCTCATCCCCGAGCGTGTACCCCACGCCATGCACGGTGCGAATAAAGCCTTTGCCAAGTTTGCTGCGCAGATGGTGAATATGGACTTCCACCGCGTTACTGCTGACCTCGTCTTCCCAGCTGTAGAGCTTTTCCTGAATAAGCGTACGCGCCAGCACACGACCTTTGTTGCGAAGAAATAACTCCAGCACAGTCACTTCACGCGGGGTCAGCGTCACGGCTTCTCCGCTGAGCGTCACACTGCGGGCTGCGGGATCAAATTCCACTGCGCCATGGGTTACCTTCGGCGTTATCACGCCGTGGCGACGGCGGATCAGCGCCTGCAACCGTGCTGCGACTTCCACCAGCGCGAACGGCTTACACAGATAATCATCAGCACCGGCCTGCAACCCGCCGACGCGCTGCTCCAGCGCATCGCGCGCGGTGAGGATAAGCACTGGCGTATCCCGGCCAGCCTTTCGCCATTCACGCAAAAGCTGCATACCATCCATACCCGGCAGGCTTAAATCGAGGATCACCGCATCGTAAGGTGCGCTGTCGAGCGCGGCCTTGCCGGTCAGCCCGTCGGTAAACCAGTCGAGCGTAAAACCCAGTTTCGCCAGCCCGGCTTTGATGCCGTCGCCAATCATCTTGTCGTCTTCAATCAATAGAATTCGCATGGTTCCCTCCGTTT
Organism: Rahnella sp. CJA17(1/100); assembly: GCF_963881615.1. Taxonomy (NCBI): domain Bacteria; kingdom Pseudomonadati; phylum Pseudomonadota; class Gammaproteobacteria; order Enterobacterales; family Yersiniaceae; genus Rahnella; species Rahnella sp. CJA17(1/100). The sequence goes on from NZ_CAWOJA010000055.1 coordinate 108,967, forward strand.
TTGCCATTATAGCCGAGGCTTCTTAATCACTTCTTAAGACACAGATCATCCTGCCCGTTATCAAACAAGCTGTCTGACTTTCTGCTCATACAGTAGAATACTGGCATCGTATTCATCCGATGAATTATTCAAAGGAACGTGTTCATGAAACCAACCACGCTGAGCCAGCTTCGCCAATGGAAGCAGGAAAAACATAAATTTGCGACCATTACCGCGTATGACGCCAGTTTTGCGCAGCTGTTTGCGGAACAAGGGATCAGCGTCATGCTGATTGGCGATTCTCTGGGCATGGTCGTTCAGGGTCAGGATTCCACCCTGCCAGTGACGGTAGAAGAGATTGCTTACCATACGCGCTGTGTGCGTCGTGGCGCACCTCACGCGTTATTGCTCGCTGACCTGCCGTTCATGAGTTACGCCACGCCGGAGCAGGCGTTTGAAAGCGCCGCCGTGCTGATGCGCGCGGGCGGCAATATGGTCAAACTCGAAGGCGGAAGCTGGCTGTGTGATACGGTCAGAATGCTGACCGAACGCGCCGTGCCGGTGTGTGGCCATCTGGGGCTGACACCGCAGTCGGTGAATATTTTCGGCGGCTACAAAGTTCAGGGTCGCGATGAAGTCGCCGCCAATCAGCTGATCAAAGATGCGATGATGCTCGAAGAAGCGGGTGCGCAGTTGCTGGTGCTGGAATGTGTGCCGGTCGATCTGGCACGCCGCGTCACCGAAGAACTCAGTATTCCGGTTATCGGCATCGGCGCAGGCAATGTGACCGACGGCCAGATTCTGGTGATGCACGACGCATTCGGCATTACCGGCGGCCATACGCCAAAATTCGCCAAAGACTTCCTCAGCGAAGCGGGCGATATTCGTGGCGCGGTGCGTTTGTATGTTGATCAGGTCGCGCAAGGCGTGTATCCGGGTGAAGAACATTCCTTTAAATAATCGGGAGAAGGCTGGTGTTGATAATTGACAGCGTGGCGCTGCTGCGTCGCGAAATCCGGGATTTTCGTAAGAATAACAAACGTATCGCGCTGGTGCCGACCATGGGCAATCTGCACGAAGGCCATATGACGCTGGTGGAAGAAGCCAAAGCCCGCGGCGATGTGGTCGTGGTGAGTATTTTCGTCAACCCGATGCAGTTCGAGCGCCCGGATGACCTCGAGCGTTATCCGCGCACCTTGCAGGAAGACTGCGAGAAGCTGAACAAACGCGGCGTGGATCTGGTATTTGCACCGTCACCAGCAGAAGTCTATCCGAAAGGTCTGGCGACCCAAACACAGGTTGATGTGCCGGTGATTTCCACCATTCTGGAAGGTGCGAGCCGTCCGGGACATTTCCGTGGCGTCTCCACCATCGTCAGCAAACTGTTCAATCTGGTGCAGCCGCAGGTGGCCTGTTTCGGGCAAAAAGACTTCCAGCAACTGGCGCTGCTGCGCACCATGGTGGAAGACATGGGCTACGATATTGAGATAGTGGGCGTGCCAATTGTGCGCGCTAAAGACGGTCTGGCACTGAGTTCACGCAACGGCTATCTGACTGCCGAGGAACGTAAACTCGCGCCCCAGCTTAACAAAATCATGAATGCGCTGGCTGAACGGCTGAGCCAGGGCGAGCGCCATGTCGATGAAATGTTGCAGGAAACCGCGCAGCAACTTCGCGAAGCGGGTTTCACGCCGGACGAACTGTTTATCCGTGATGCGAAAACCTTGCAGGAGTTGTCCGTCGACAGTACATCTGCGGTGATCCTGATGGCGGCCTGGCTGGGTAAAGCCAGACTGATTGATAATCAGGAGGTTGATCTGACGCAGTAGACAGCGCAGGTCAAATCGGCAACTATGTTGGCCGCCGGAAAACATCAGTATTTGGCTATGTCAGCCCGGCGGGTTCCCAGACTATTTACGCACGAAGGGTCACACGCAATGGTACGTACAATGCTGCAAGGCAAACTGCACCGGGTTCACGTAACTCAGGCAGATTTGCATTACGAAGGCTCCTGCGCCATCGATCAGGACTTTCTCGATGCCTCAGGCATTCTGGAATACGAAGCAATTGATATTTATAACGTTGATAACGGTCAGCGTTTCTCGACATACGCCATCGCGGCAGAACGCGGTTCGCGTATTATTTCGGTCAACGGCGCGGCAGCGCGTTGTGCCTGTGTCGGCGATCTGCTGATCATCTGTTCTTACGTGCAGATGTCAGATGAACAAGCCCGCCAGCACAAACCGAAAGTGGCCTATTTCGAAGGTGAAAACCACCTGAAACGCACCGCCAAAGCCGTGCCGGTTCAGGTGGCTTGATAAAAAGCCTTCCCCTGCGAAGGGGAAGGATGGGAGGGGGTTTTAAATACAAAGTAATGAGTTAAAGCACACTTTGAATTTAGTTTTTGACCTTGATACCCCACCCCAGCCCTCCCCTTCACAGGGGAGGGAGCACAGAAAAATCAACTACGTAAACCTCTGCCGCGCTCGATCAGATACCACGCCAGCCAATAAAACACCGCGATAAATGCCACCAGCACGCTCATGGTAAACACCAGCGGCACGTCTGAAATCCCCAGGAAACCGTAGCGGAAACCGCTGATCATGTAGACGATCGGGTTCAGCTTAGAGATCGCCTGCCAGATTGGCGGCAACAGGGAAAGCGAGTAAAACACGCCACCCAGATAGGTCAGCGGGGTCAGCACAAAGGTCGGGATCAGGCTGATGTCATCAAACGTTGTTGCAAACACGGCGTTCAGCAGACCGCCCAGCGAAAACAGGATTGCGGTCAGTAACAGTGTCAGCGCAATGATCCACCAGGAATGGATCACCAGCGGCACGAAGAACAACGAGATCGCCGTGACCAGGATCCCCACGCAGATCCCGCGCGCCACGCCGCCGCCGACATAACCGGCAATAACGACATGCGTCGGCACCGGAGCCACCAGCAGTTCTTCAATATTGCGCTGGAATTTGGCGCTGAAGAACGACGAGGCCACGTTGGCGTAGGAGTTAGTGATCACCGCCATCATGATAAGTCCAGGCACGATAAACTGCATGTAGGTGAAACCGTGCATGTTGCCAATCTGTGCGCCGATCAGATTACCAAAGATGATGAAATATAAGGTCATGGTGATGACCGGCGGAACCAGCGTTTGGATCCAGATGCGACCAAACCGGTTGATCTCTTTCAGCCAGATACTTTTGAGTGCCACCCAATACAATTGCGACATTATTTCTTTTCCTCGCTGCCGTTCACCAGCGTGACAAACAGCTCTTCCAGACGGTTCGCCTTGTTACGCATACTCAATACCTGCACGCCCTGCTTGCTCAGCTGGCTGAACAGGGAGTTCAGTCCCTGCTCGCGCATGACTTCCACTTCCAGCGTTGACGTATCCGTCAGCTTACTGCGATAACCTTCCAGCACCGGCAGCGGGCTTTTCGCCCCTAAATCCAGAATGAAAGTTTCAGATTTAAGCTTAGAGAGCAGTTCCTTCATGCTGGTGTTTTCCACCAACTGGCCGCCCTGAATAATACCGATGTTACGGCACAGCATTTCCGCTTCTTCCAGATAGTGCGTGGTCAGAATGATGGTCGTGCCCTGTGCGTTCAGCTCTTTCAGGAAACCCCACATTGAGCGACGTAATTCGATATCCACACCCGCCGTTGGCTCATCGAGGATCAGCAATTTTGGCTCGTGCATCAGCGCACGGGCGATCATCAGACGACGCTTCATCCCGCCGGACAGCATGCGCGAACGCTCGTTGCGTTTGCCCCAGAGATCCAACTGCGTCAGATATTTTTCAGCACGTTGCAATGCCAGCGGACGTGGCACGCCGTAATAACCGGCCTGATTAACCACCACCTGCATGACGGTTTCAAACGGGTTGAAGTTAAATTCCTGCGGCACCAGCCCGAGCTGACGTTTAGCGTTGACGATATCTTTATCGATGTCATAGCCAAACACCTGCACTTTGCCGGCGGTTTTGTTGACCAGTGAACTGATGATGCCAATGGTGGTGGATTTACCCGCACCGTTTGGCCCAAGCAGGGCATAAAAATCGCCAGCTTCGACGCGCAGATCGATTCCACGCAAAGCCTGTACACCACCGGCGTAAGTTTTGGTTAACTTTTCCAGTTCCAATGCATAATTCATAAAGGGAGCGTACCTTCTTGTGAAAACCCTGTTGTAAGAATGAGTAAACGGAGATGCCGAATCAGTTTGAAAAGTCGGGGCATTGCCCTATATTACTCCATCGCAGTCAGCTCGTAACACAGGCTATTAACATCAATGAATGACATAGAAAGACTCATCAGCAATAACGCAGCCTGGTCCAAAACCATGATTGATGAAGATCCTGGTTTCTTTGAGCGGCTTTCCCAATCTCAAAAACCCCGCTTTCTGTGGATTGGCTGTTCTGACAGCCGTGTTCCCGCCGAGCGCCTGACAGGGCTTGAGCCAGGCGAACTGTTCGTTCACCGTAACGTTGCCAACCTGGTCATCCACACCGACCTTAACTGCCTGTCCGTTGTGCAATATGCTATCGACGTGCTGGAAGTCGAACACGTGATTATCTGCGGTCACTACGGCTGTGGCGGTGTGCAGTCGGCGGTTGAAAACCCTGAACTGGGTTTGATTAATAACTGGTTGTTGCATATCCGGGACATCTGGTACAAACACAGTTCCCTGCTGGGCGAACTGTCGCCAGAGAAGCGCCTCGATAAGTTATGTGAACTGAACGTGGTTGAGCAAGTTTACAACCTCGGCCACTCCACGGTGATGCAATCGGCCTGGAAACGCGGCCAGAAAGTCACGCTGCACGGCTGGGTTTACGGCATTCTGGACGGACGTCTGCGCAACCTGGAAGTTGACGCCACCAGCCGCGAAACACTGGAACAGCGCTACCGTCAGGGCGTCTCCGCCCTGCTCAACGGCGACCCGCAATAACAAGCCGCCCTACTCTACAGAAATTCAAAAAACAAAAGGCACAAAAATGTGCCTTTTTTAGTGCCTTTTTATTACTCAGCGCCGTTCAACAGTATCTGAACCTGTCAGTCTGATGTTCTCAATTGTCGACGGAGATATAAGCACGCACCAGAATAGCGCATCGTTGCTTCTGCCCCTGTTCCGGAGGTTTTGACCGCAAAAAGCGTCTCCGGCGCGCCCCGGCGTTCTGCCAATAAGTGCGGGTTGACTAAAAGTTCAGTCACGGAGAATCGACGCCTGTCGGTGTTCAACGCAGGGAGAGGAGATTAGTATCACTTGTATCTGTCCAGAAAATCTAATCATAAACAAAGCCCTGAGTAAGTATCACGAAACAAAAATGAGTTTAAATGACACCGGATGCCAGACAAGCGACCAAATAATGTGTAAATAAGAACAATGTCTTGTTCTCTCAGCACATGGGGAGTCAGAAACATTAGCGTATGAGCTTTTTCCAATTCCTGGCCTGTTCTTTTCGCTACCCCTGCCGATTTTTATTTCAGCCGCATCAAGAAGCAGTCAGCAAGGTATTCAATAAAAATTCATATGGCATGCTTACTAGGAAATGTCTTAGCCATAATTTATATTATAAAACCCATCCCCTGTTCAGATAAGGGTTGTATATAGAAATTCAAAATAAGAACAATCTTGGTAAAAGGAGTCATTACTAAAAACTAACAGAACCCCCACATATTCACTTACGGTTTGCAAGAAAAATCCCCTTGCTAATTTCAAAAGAAATTATGTAAAGTACACTCGAGATAAAGAGTAGTAATTAAGATAATAAAATCAAATAAATAACATTAAGCAAGAATTCATACACAGCAAAAGTCAGTCCGAGAGGTTTACGTGAAAAGTAATCATGTTGATGAGCATGCTACATGCGGATTCTGTGATAGTAAATTAAAGGAAAACAGTACCCTATGTCCTTATTGTGGTGCTGAAATAATCATGGCCTATATTGACAGACCTACGAGGAAGTTAATTTTATATTTACGGATCATTTTGATTTTTATTTCAGCTCTTTTAATCCTGTTACTCTACCAAAACTATGACTTTGTTAATCTATCTGTCATTTTAGCGATACCTTTATTCTTACTTGCCTGGGTTATGCCATGGTTATTTTTCAGAATAAAAAACAAGGATAACTATATTTGGAGGAAAAAGAACCCGCTGATTTAGTGTAAAATATTTTTTGTAATATAAGGCACTGAGGTTATAGCACTATGATTTAGTTACCTCCTCTTTCTACCCTCTTACTTTATTCAACCAGGCAACATTTTTGCAGACGCAGAGGTCGCTTTGGGTCTGAAATCGTAACGACGGTAAATGAGGAGGTTACTTGAAGTTATTTTCCTGGGAAAACCACTGCATTCCAACCCCGGCTTTATGGAGGAGTACTGCATGCAGTACCCGCAAGGATTTTTTACATCGAAGGATAATGTCGATGTGGTCAATGCATGGATACTGAAATAAAAACCATTTAATTCATGTCATTAATATCGTTCCCTGAGACAAAGAATAGGTGTTTTTTAGCGAGATTTTACGTCGTCATCTGCGTACTAACTATACCGTCGCCCTTTCGTTCCAGGCATCAGTGTGTTGAATATTTCCATCAAGATAAAGCCAGGTAATTTTCTGATAACGAAATTCTACGATTTCCATATGATTAAATTTTTCTTTTGCGGGATCTTTGATATCGAACATCACGGGCATCAGGTTAACGACTTTCACGTTTTCCAGCAGAATAGTAAAATACTCCGCCTCTTGTCCTGCATCGTTGATCCGATAATATTTCAGTTCTACGCGCTTCAGCGCTTGCCCCATAGAGAGGGCTTTATAGAGATAAGGTGAAGACGAATCGATTTCTTTTTCTATCAGAAATGGGAGATGCTGGCGGGTGCCGGTGAATTTACCGTTATGGTTATCGGTCGGAATATGTACACTGTGATGCAGCCCTAACACTTCCACGCTGTATTCACGGCCTTGAATGTCAATACCTCCCTTAATAATATTACCGCTATCATCATACAAAAACATATAAACAGGAATGCCCATATTAGTTATCCTCAACAAATCCGTTTGATTGACCAATAGTCTTAACAATAGTATCGATACACGCTTTGCTGTTCGAAACCTTATAAAGAGCCTGAATAGCATTAACGATATATTGATTAAATTCCGGTTCTTTGATGCTATAAAAGGGTAAAGCGCATACGTTATCGGTACTGAAGGGTAAAACCTCGCCTTTAAGAAGGGAGAGCACACCCGCTGGGTTATGTGGAATGGCCGTGGCAGCTGCAGTAGCAAGAGACTCCGCCGAATCAGCATCACTACCGGGCGCTAATAATGCGGCCACGTCCAGCCAGTTTTGTTCACCACTGCCTATTTTAGTCAGCACATACTGCCATTGGGATTCATCATCTTTGTATAAATCAGCGATAACTGCCTGAGCCCCCCGATTTTTTATCTGCTGAGTTAACTGCATGGAAGTTATTTGCATCGTGGCGACTGCCGAAAATGAAAACGTTAATAAAAAAGACAGTAAAATTTTCATCATCTGACCACCAGAATCGTGTCACCGCTATTCATGATTTGTTCGCGATTACGTACGCCATCAATAATGATGCAACCATTCGATGCATTGCGTCCGCCACTCCTTGAACCGCCATGGATTCTGAACAGGTCTCGCCCATACGTATTAGTCCCCAAAATAGGTTCCAAAATAATGGTGACAGGCGTAACAGTATTATGCGCTCCTGTTATACGATAATAACCTTTTGGGATTGGACCCTGGCTGCTCACAGACTCCATAGCTGGATTATTTATTCCTGCACCATGTCCGCTATAGCCCTGTTGGAATAGTTGTCCGTTATGCTTCAATTCACCGCTGCTTTGATTATATTCCCACGTCATAATATCCATCCTTGTAAAATAAGAACGCATTACCTATTCATTTAAAAAACTCACTTACTCATTGAATAACCACCCGCCACTTCAAAAACATACTCTTATAAAATAGCTATTACCACATGAAAAAACGATACTCGTTAATTATTCATGAGTTGAATTAAGTATTTATTTACCACACTGATCATTGATTAAAAATATATTCGATAATGACATATAAAAACGGCTTCCATTAGGAAGCCGTTGCAAAAATACTCGTTGTGAATCGCTACTCGTCCAGCATCACAACCTTACCAACATACGGCAGATGGCGATAACGCTGGGCGTAATCGATGCCGTAGCCGACAACGAATTCGTCGGGGATCGGGAAACCGACATATTCGACTTTTACGTCCACTTCGCGGCGCTCGGGTTTATCCAGCAGGGTACAAATGGCCAGGGATTTCGGGCCACGCAGTTGCAGGATTTCACGCACTTTGCTCAGCGTATTGCCGGAGTCGATAATGTCTTCGACGATCAGCACATCTTTACCGCGAATGTCTTCGTCGAGATCTTTGAGAATCTTCACGTCGCGGGTGGTGGACATGCCGTTGCCGTAGCTGGAGGCGGTCATGAAGTCCACTTCGTGCGGCACGTCCACGGCGCGACACAGGTCAGCCATAAACATGAAAGAACCGCGCAGCAATCCAACCAGCACCATTTCGCTGCCGCTGTCGCGGTAGTGTTCGGTGATTTCACGGCCCAACTCGGCAATTCGGGTTTTGACTTCCTCTTCGGAAATCATGACGTCAACACGATGTTTCATATAAAGACTAACCACCTGATTTAAGAATACTTATCGCTTTTTTTCAGAAAAACAGCGACCATATAGTGGGAAGGATTATATCAAAGAACCCGCCGATGAGTAACGCTGGTGTCAGCTTCCTGTGTAACCGGGTCAGCTAAACTTGATCATTAGATAACGCGATATTTTTTATCCCAAAAGCACCATTTTTCAGATACGTAATTGAGTAATGCGTCACTCATCGTCTTCCCCGACCAGAATAATGCGGATCCCCAATTTTTCGATGGCATCGCGGTATTGGCTGCTAAGCCCGCTGTCCGTGATCAGCGTATCAACCTTGCCTAAGTGGCACACCACATTCGGGCTTTTGCGGCCAAATTTTGACGAATCCACCAGCAGGAAAATACGTTCAGCCGCTTTACACATCGCCTGACTGACGCCGTGAACTTCGTTGAATGTGGTGACGCCGCCGTCGAGATCGACGCCATCTGCGCCGATAAACAGCTTGTCGAAATTGAATTTATCAAACGCGCTTTCGGCCAGACTGCCGTGGAAGGAGGAGGATTTTTTGCGATAGGTGCCGCCCGGCATCAGGATGGTCTGGTCATTATCCAGTTCCACCAGCGCATTGACGATATGCAGGCTGTTGGTCATGACGGTGATGTTATTAAACTGACTGAGGAAAGGCACCATCTGCATCACGGTGCTGCCCGCATCAAAAATCAGCGAGTCGCCGTCCTGAATTTCCTGAATGGCTGCGCGGGCAATGCGCAATTTTTTTCCGGTATTAATGTGGGTTTTACGGTCGATAGGCTGGTCGCCTTCTTCACGGCTGAGCACCACACCGCCGTAAGTGCGGATTACTGCACCCTCTTCTTCCAGCAGGGTGAGATCTTTGCGGATAGTGGTGCCGGTTGTGGCGAAATGCGCGGCGAGATCGTCCACCGCCGTCTTTCCAAATTGCTGTAAATGCTCCAGTATCGCCGCCTGCCGTTGCTTAGGTTTCATCACGATTTTCGCTCAAATTTTAAGATAAATTCACAGCCATCATTCTTTTTGAAAGATAATAGCTTTTAAAGTGAAAATATCATGATTTCGGTTCAATCGCTAATGATAGTGCAGTTTGAATATTCGGATCTTTCGGGAAGATCACACCTGTCATCAATTGTTCCCGGCTCATGCCATTAAGCGACGTTACCGGCCGGGGGCGGGCGAAAATCGTCAGGCCGCGCAGTAAAAAGCCGTCACAGACTTTTTCTTGTTTATCGAAAGCCAGCGCCAGTACCACTCTCGGTTTGAAACGTCCGCCGGAACGCCCGACGCCCACATTTCCCTGTAAACACAGTCTGTCGAATGCCCGGTTAAAGCGCTGTAACTGCCACCAGCCAAGCGCGATTTGTGCCACCCAGGCCAGCACCGCACAGAATATTAATGCCGCAGTCGGGGTCATCATTTTCTCCTTAACATAATTTTGTTAATAACATGATGTTGTTAATAACATGATGTTGTTAATGACAGAATAATCCGCCCCTGCATAACAGAGGCGGAATACATCAGAACATCACCTGACCGCCGGTGATATTGATCGACTGACCGGTACAATACGAGGCTTTATCGCTGGCATAAAACAGCAGCATATCCAGCACATCCTGATAGTCGCACCCGCGTTTCAGCGGTACTTTATCGATGTAATACTGCTCGACTTCATCGGCCTGAATGCCCAGTTTTTTGGCGTATTGCGGTAATAATGACTGGAACATCGGTGATTTGAGTAAATTGCCGAGCATCAGCGAATGCACGGTAATACCGTACTCTGCCAGATCCAGCGCCAGAGACTGTGTCAGCCCCACGCCGCCGAATTTGGCCGCGCTGTAACCGGCATTATGTTTGCTGCCCACTTTGCCGGATTTGGAGTTGATCTGAATAATGCGTCCCGGAATACGGTCGCGGATCATCAGGCGCGAAAACTCACGGGCGCAGAGGAAATATCCCACCAGATTGACCTGCAACGAGAGATCAAAGTCGTTGAGGGCAAAATCCGTGATTGGCGATGCCTTCGCCATCCCTGCGCTGTACACCAGCAAACTGACCCTGCCGAACGTCTGATCCACCGCTTGCGCCAGTTGTTCTACGCTGGCTTCATTGGTGGCATCGACTGCAAATCCGAACGCCCTTTCCTCGCCAAACTGCCGGTTAATCTGCTCTGCCACCGATGCGGCATTCTTCTCATTCAAATCCGCCACCGCCACGCGATAGCCGGATTCAGCCAGCCCCTGACAGAGAAATGCGCCCAGCGTCTGCCCCCCGCCGATCACGACTGCAACCTGTTCCATAACTGACTCCTGACTCTGATAGTTAATCGATAAATTTCAATACGCTGCCCAGCGGAATATCGTCGGGCGTGGTGCCTTTTACATGTACGCTGCCGGGAAACTCAGCCTCGGCACTGCCGTCAAAACGCAGGGTGATATGCCCCAGCTCGCGCAGATTTTGCATCGCCACCTCTCCCACGGCGGTCACCGGATAACGCACATCAGCCAGTTCCATATACGCGCCACGATGCAATTCCCCTTCCATTTTCCCGGGCTGGTGAATGAAGCAATAATCCTGAATATCCGCTGGCGCCCCTTCACGGAAGGTGATCAGCATCTGGTCGGTTAAGGCTTCACGGGCGAAATCGCCGATTTGCGTAATAGTGGTTTGATAAATGGTTTGCACAGTGACTCCTTACTGGTAAATGAAAGCGGAAGCGGCCCAGGCGATAAGTACCGTCGGTGCGCCGGTCAGAAAACGGCTGACCAGCACCGAAGGCACGCCGACGCGCACGGTGTCCTGTTTGGCTTCGGCGAGCGAAAGTCCGACAGGAATGAAATCGCACGCCGCCTGAGCGTTGATGGCGAAAAGTGCAGGCAGCGCCAGATGTGGCGGGATATTGCCCAGCCCGATCTGCACCCCCACCAGCACGCCGATAACCTGCGCGATCACCGCGCCCGGGCCGAGGAAAGGAGAAAGCAACGGGAAGGAACAGATCAGCGCCAGCATCACCAGCCCGACGGGGCTTTTCGCCAGCGGCGTCAGCCCGTGCGCCACCAGATCACCCAGCCCGGAGGCCATAATGATGCCGATCAGCGCCGCCACGAACGCCATAAATGGCAGGATGGTTTTGAGCACGGTGTCGATGGTGTCGCGCCCGGCCTGGAATAAAACTGCTACGCCGGAGCCCATCCCCATCCCGACTTTCGCCAGCAGGCCGTCGCTTTGTTCGGTAATTTTTTTAGTGGTGTCGTAGTCGCGTCCTGCCGCAGCCGGTGCGGGTTTAGCCGCTGCGCTTACCGGCTCAGCCGCCTCTGCGCTTTCCAGCACGATGTCATGCTCACGGACACCGGAAACATAAATGTCTTCGGTAATAAATTGTGCCAGCGGGCCTGATTTACCGGTCGAATGGATATTAACCGTCGGGATGCGCCGCTTTGGGTAGATGCCGCAGCGCAGCGTGCCGCCGCAGTCGATTACCGCCACACCGATTTCTTCTGCCGGTGGCTCACCTTCTTTAAAGCCGTCTACCGTTTCCCAGCCGGTCAGTTCTGCCAGCTTGTCGACAATCGCCGGGCGCGTGCCCGCCGTGATATACATCACTTTTTTGCCGGGTACCGCCTCAATCAGCAACGGACCACCCCAGCCACCTTCACCCCGGTTAATGCGAATCGTAACGCTCATTTTCTGCTCCGCTTTTTAGAATTTGACCTGATTAGAATTGAACCTGATTACAACTGAACCTCACGATCAAGCTGAATGCCCATCTTGCGTTCAAAGATGCGGGTGGTGAGATCCGTTACCCAGCCGCGGAAGAAGTTAGTCACCATACCGACCAGGAAATAACTTACGGCCAGCGGCCCGAGCGGTAATCCCAGCGTGGTCAGTCCGCTGGCAACGCCGAGATACACAAACAGTTCGCCGGGGTTAATATGCGGGAAGAGTCCGTTCATGGAATGGCAACTGTAGGAGCCTGCGGCGTAATAGCTGGGTTTGTAGATTTCAGGCATAAAACGCCCGAGGCTGAGGGTCATCGGATTGCAGAAAACAAAGGTGCCAATCACCGGTAACAGCAGATAACGTGAAACCGGATTTCCGGCACAACGCTGCGCCAGACGTTCGATCCGCCGCTGTCCGACAAACACGATCAGCGCGTTCATGACGACCAGCAAACTAATTAAGAGAGGCAGAATGCCGGTGACCATGCCGACAAACACCTCTCCCCCTTTTTGAAACAGGCCGATAAACCACTCGGCACCGTGCGTTATTACATCGATCATCATCTTCTCCTGTAGGGATACGTGGGTTTAAGCTTTCATGTTTTGTTACTCCACGCTGAAAATATAATCATATTGAATTTATATTAATTATATATTGATCACATTTTGAAAGTTTAATCTTTCAAATTGAAAGATAGATATTCGAAGGAGTAGCACAGGCAAAGAAAGAAACGGGAGGGAAGGAAAAGAGGCGGGCCGGAGGATCGCCCCCGGCCGCTGATTTTTAAGAAATTACAGAAAGGAAAGCAGTAAACCGGATCACGCGGATACCGTAAAGCCGAGCATCATGCCGGTGTCTTCGTGTTCCAGCAGATGACAGTGCGCCATGTAAGCATGTTGTTTATCGGCCAGGTGGTTAAAGCGCACCAGCACTTCGCTGCGGGCGCCTTCAACGCGCACGATGTCCTTCCAGCCCTGACGATGGGGCGCGACCGGCTGACCGTTTTCAGAAAGAATACGGAACTGTGTGCCGTGGATATGGAAAGGATGCAGCATCATGTCGCCTTCGCCCGAAAGGGTCCATTTCTCATACTGGCCTTGTTTCACATCGAAAGCGGGCAGGTTCATGTCGTAGGCTTTGCCGTTAATTTTGTTGCCCTGCATGAAATCATAACCACCGGACGATTGACTCATGTCCATTCCTGCCATACCGCCATGACCGTCGTGACCGGAACCGGACATACCCGGCATTGCGGCCATCCCGCCCCCGCCGTGATCCATGCTCATGCCGGCCATCGCCTTGTGGCCATAGCGTTTCATCAGCGCCGCCATACCCTGCTGATCAAGCTGCGGATCCATCATCAGTTGCAGCCAGCGGGTCGGCAGATTATCCACTGACACCAGCGCCGGAAGCGGCACCAGCGTGTCCGGCAATGAACTGCCGCTTTGGGTCAGCGTCGGCTGAATGCGTAACACCGGCAACGGTTTGTCGAACGGTGCCAGCGTCATGCCCATTTGCTTCACCGGCAGCGTGACCAGATCAAAGGCTTTGCCGTCGCTGCAATCAATCAGCACTTCAAAACGCTCGCCCATCAGCAGCGGCAAATCGCTGACTTTCACCGGCTCAGGCAGGAAACCGCCGTCACTGGCGATGACATACATCGGCCGCTGATCGCTGGTGGCGATGTGCAGCGAGCGTGCATTACAGCCATTGAGTAAACGAAAACGTACCCAGCCACGGGAAATTCCGTGCTGCGGATACACCGCGCCGTTGGTCAGCATGTGTTGCCCGAACCAGCCGACGGCGGCGGTCATGACGTCCATCTGATAATCGATTTTACCGGCGTCGTTCAGGCGCTTATCCTGCAAAATGACCGGAATATCATCCACGCCCCAGCGTTTTGGGATCTGCAACAGGTCACTGCTTTCATCTTCGATCAGCACCAGCCCGGCGAGCCCCATCGCCACCTGATAACCGCTGGTCTGATGCGGATGCGGGTGGAACCAGCAGGTCGATGCGGGTTGATCAAGTTGCAAACTGACTTTGCGATTCTGGCCGGGTTCGATTAATCCCTGCGGCCCGCCATCCACGTCACCGGGAATTTCCAGCCCGTGCCAGTGAACGGTGCTGGCCACATCCAGCCGGTTATTGATGGTGACGCTGACCGGTTTCCCACGACGGATACGCAGCGCGGGGCCGAGAAGATTACCGTTTACGCCCCAGGTTTCAGTGTTCACGCCAGGCAGAAACTGGCTCTGCCCGCGCTGTAATGTGAGCGTAATGGCGCTGCGGATATCCGGTTCGAGTAACGCCGGGATGGGCAATGCCGGGCGGTCAGCGGCGAGCGCGAAACGGCTCCAGCCGGGCAGCATACTGGCGGCGCCCATCAGGGTCGTCCACTTCACGAAATCGCGTCGGTTCATTTTTCGGTCCTTTTGAAGGGTGATAACCAGACAGATGGCGCAGGCGTGCCATAATAGTACGACAGCCTATCCCTTCCCCTAAGGGGAAGGTCAAGCGGTTCAGCGGTAAAAGAAATTTGGTGCCGCTCAGTGCAAATATGGTAACGTCCTTTTAACTGCCTGTGAGCCAAGTCCTTCTGACTTTCAATCTACAAGAACAAGAACACACCCATGAAAAAAACAACACTGTGTTTGTTATTACTGTCGCTGCTCGGTTTCTCCTCCGCCAGTCAGGCGCTGAGTGAATCAGAAGCGGAAGATCTGGCGGATCTGACGGCAGTCTTCGTTTATCTGAAAAATAACTGCGGTTACGAACAACTGCCGAACACCCAAATCAAACGGGCTATCGTGTTTTTCGCCCAGCAAAATCGCTGGGACCTGAGCAATTACAACAGCTTTAACATGCAGTCGATGGGCGAAGAAAGCTACCGTGATCTGAGTGGGATCGCCGTGCCTAAACCGACAAAATGTAAGTCTCTGGCCCGCGACTCGCTGAGTTTACTGGCCTACACCAACTGAATCCTGTCAGCCGTTTTTCAGCCGTGTGCTCCGTCATTCTGATGCCGGAGCCTGTTTGCTTTCCTCCCTGTCCCCCGATTTTTCGCACCACGCCTGCCTCGTCTACACTTAATCTACATTCACCTGTCTGAAATTCAACCGTGCATGGACAGGCAGAGTTAGCTATCATGTGCGCCCATTTTTATGGCTGCGATTGATCAGGAGAAACAACGACATGTCCCGGAACTCGTCATCCAAAGAAATATGGTATGAGACGCTGCACGCCCATTTTGGCCAGTACTTCAGCGTCGATAAAGAGTTATACCGAGAGAAAACCGATCATCAGGATCTGGTGATTTTCGAGAACGCGGCGCTGGGTCGCGTCATGGCGCTCGACGGCGTGGTGCAAACCACCGAGCGTGATGAATTCATTTACCACGAAATGCTGACCCACGTCCCGTTGTTCGCCCACGGCAGCGCCCGCAAGGTGCTGATCATTGGTGGCGGCGACGGCGCAATGCTGCGCGAAGTGTCTCGCCACAAAGGCGTGGAGTCGATCACGATGGTGGAAATTGATGCCGGCGTGGTGGAGTTTTGCCGCCAGTATCTGCCCAACCATAATGCCGGTTCTTATGACGATCCGCGTTTCAAACTGGTGATCGACGACGGCGTGAACTTCGTTAATCAGACCACTGAAACCTTCGACGTGATCATCTCCGACTGCACCGATCCCATCGGTCCCGGAGAAAGCCTGTTTACGTCGGCATTCTACGAAGGCTGTGCCCGTTGCCTCAATCCGGGCGGCATTTTCGTGGCACAAAATGGCGTGTGCTTCCTCCAGCAGGATGAAGCGGTGAACAGCCACACCAAACTGAGCCACTATTTCAGTGATGTCAGTTTCTATCAGGCCGCGATCCCGACCTATTACGGCGGCATCATGACCTTTGCCTGGGCGACCAACAGCCCGGAATATCGCCAGATTGACAGCAAAACCTTGCAGGCGCGTTTCGACGCCGCAGACATAACTTGCCGTTATTACAATCCGGCGATTCATCACGGCAGCTTTGCCCTGCCGCAATATTTACTGAATGCCCTGTCAGCCGCACGCTGATACAGCATCCATAAGGGGGTGAACTAAATTGCAAAAGCTGAAACTGCATGGCTTCAACAACCTGACCAAAAGCCTGAGTTTTTGTATCTACGATATCTGCTACGCCAAAACCGCAGACGATCGTGATGGCTACATTGCCTACATTGACAAAGAATATAACGCCAACCGTTTGACGGAAATCCTCACCGAAACCTGCTCCATTATCGGTGCCAATATCCTCAACGTGGCGCGACAGGATTACGAACCACAGGGCGCCAGCGTGACGATTTTAGTGAGCGAAGAGCCGATGGACCCGCGTGATGTCGATACCACCGAGCATCCGGGCCCGTTGCCGAATTCCGTGGTCGCGCATCTGGATAAAAGCCATATCTGTGTGCATACCTATCCGGAAAGCCATCCCGAAGGCGGGCTGTGTACCTTCCGCGCTGACATTGAAGTCTCGACCTGTGGCGTGATTTCACCGCTGAAAGCGCTGAACTATCTGATTCATCAGCTTGAATCCGACATCGTCACCATCGATTACCGTGTCCGGGGTTTTACCCGCGACGTGAACGGTGTTAAACACTACATCGACCATTCCATCAATTCGATTCAGAACTTCATGTCGCAGGATATGAAAGCGCTGTACGACATGATGGACGTCAACGTGTATCAGGAAAACATCTTCCATACCAAGATGTTACTGAAAGAGTTCGATCTCAAACATTACTTGTTTAATGCCAAACCGGATGAACTGAGCGCGCAGGAGCGTAAAGAAATCACCGATTTGCTCTACAAGGAAATGCAGGAAATCTATTACGGCCGCAATCTGCCGTCAGTCTGATCAGAGCTGAATAAAGGAAAGGCCGGGCATTTTTGAAATGTCCGGCCTTTCTTTTGTATAGACAAATTCTGATATTGAATATTCCCCCGCCTGAAACTCAATAAGCATTACTTAAGTAAAATATATTTACATGGATGAATACCCGCTATACTCCTTAAGGCAAATTAATATCAAAACAGTCATTAAATCTTTATTTAAGCTAAATTTAACGATGAAGGATCTGCTATTTAAGCCAAATTACAGAAATAATATACAGCTATTAAGTCAAACAAAATCGTTATATAACCAATAATTTAGCTTATGGCAGATCAAAAGATCGCTTTTTTACTAAAAACAGATAAATAACTTTAATTATCCCCCTCCTGACATTAGCATCCCCTTATTGCTTACTAAGCAACCAGCTCCATCCACCCGTAAGTAGAAATAAAACATGAAAATGATTAAATTAAAGACCGTATCCAGCTTGCTGGTCGCGAGTTCTTTATTGGTTTCCGGGGTTTCCCGGGCCGGGGAAAGTTTGTTGAGCAGCAATACCGAAGGGATGCGGCACTATGTGAGTTATGGTGCCGAATATTATAAGTGGGACGAATCCGTCAGTAATATGGACGGTAAATATGTTGCTGAACATGGCCCGCGCCTGCGCGTTAATTTCGGATCCAATAACTATCTCGATACCCAAAGCGGCTTATTAAAAGCCTGGGACATGAGCGTGATGTTCGGGATCGTCCGTTATAAAGGCAGTACGCTGGACGATCAGGCCAACGTGCCGAACGGCTCGCTGAAGGGCAAAACCTATTACACCGGCTACAGCGCGGACATGACCCGTGGCTACCGTTACCGGGCATCCGACAGTGTTTCTTTCGATATGAAAGGCGCTGTCGGCGGCCAGGCGTGGGTGCGAAATATCCGCTCTGACGATGTGTATATTGCCTCACAAAACACCACCCGGCAGTACACCGCCGTTGAAGTGTCTTTGCAGCCTTACGCCAAAGCGTCACTGGGGGCGAACTGGCAAATGACCGCAGATTCACGTCTGAGTCTGGAAGGGGGTGCGCTGTATCCGATTAAAACCTGGACGCACAGCAATCAGGGAGGGGTCTGGCTGGAGCCGAAATCCAGGCTTTCGCCATTTACCAGCCTGACCTGGAATATCAACAAAGATGTTTTTGTGAAAGCCAGTTATGTGCATCAGAAATACGGTAAGTCGGACGAGAAACAGGGTGATCTGAACGGACGCACCGTTGGCTATTATCAGCCCGCGACCACCACTTCCACCGTGGGTCTGGAAGCCGGTTTCTACTTCTGATGATTTCAGACAATAAGCGCCTCTCAAGCGGATTGTTCCGGTGTAAATAACCGGAACAATCGCTTATCTTAAAAGTCTCCTTTTCCAGAGGCTTACCTTTCTTATGGATCGTTTTGCAACACTGTCTGGCGTTCTCGCCATTTTATTGTGGAGCATGAGCGTGGCGCTCACCCGCAGTTTGTCCGAATCTCTGGGGCCTTTTGGTGCGGCCGCCTCTATTTATACTGTCAGCGGAATTTTAGTCTGGATGGTCGGCGGCAAACCGTCTCTGCGTGGTGAATCTGCAGCTTATCTGATCATCTGCGGTCTGTTGTTTATCTTTTATATGGTGGCATTTTCACTGGCGATCGGTCTGGCGCATACCCGCCAGCAAACGCTGGAACTCGGGCTGGTGAATTATCTCTGGCCCAGTCTGACGTTGCTGTTTGCGGTTCCGCTGCTGAAATTACGTGTCCGCTGGTGGATCTGGCCGGGCGCGGTGCTGGCATTTGCGGGAGTGCTGTGGGCAATCAGCGGCGGTCACGGGCTGGATATTCACCAGATGATGCGCAATGTGCGCGGCAACCCGGTGGCCTACGGTCTGGCACTGGGCGCGGCCGTGTCGTGGGCACTGTATTCCAATCTGGTCCGCGTATTGTGTAAAGGCAAAGGCGTGCTGCCGCTGTTTCTGCTGGCAACCGGCGGCGTACTGTGGGCGCTTTACTTCACGTATTCCTCCAGCCGTATCAGCCTGACATTACCTGCCATTCTCGAATTACTGGCGATGGGCGCGGTGACCGCGGTGTCGTATCAGTGCTGGGATATTGCGATGAAAAAAGGCAATGCGACGCTGGTGGCCGCGCTGTCATATTTCACGCCGCTGTCATCGATTCTGATTGCCGGATTGTGGCTGCATACGTTGCCAGGTGCCAGTTTCTGGCCGGGCGTGCTGATGGTGGTCGGCGGTTCGCTGCTGTGCTGGACCGCCTCGCGGGGCAAGTCACTCAGCGGTTAGTCATCACGAAAGAACGGTATTTGGCGAGGACTTGCAAAAAGTCCTCGACGCCGCAAAACGCCAGACTCTCCTCGTCGTAATAACTCATCCCTTCTTCAATCTCATCGCCGTCGAAATCCAGCTGATTGGCGCGGATCATCACTTCATCGTCGGCTAACAGCAGCGTGTATTCATGGCCGGCCATCTGCGTCTGGCGTTCGCTGCCCTTCAGATCGCTCAATGCCGCTTCGACGTTATCGAGCACGCTCAGGTCGCCCTTCACTTCTTCATTCAGCCAGTGACCAAGCACTTCATGGCCCATTGAAAAACGCACTTTGACCTCACCGGTGATGTCGCGCAAAAAATCGTAATCCATGGTGCAGTCCTCTGAAAAAATCACAATAAAAAAGGGAGCCGAAGCTCCCTTTCAACACTGGCGCAAATATAACGACTTAGACTGCGGTTTGGAAGATCACGCCGTCAGCTTTATCGGTATATTCACTCAGCTTGTCGAAGTTCAGATAACGGTAAGTATCCACTGCGGTCTTATCCACTTCCGCCATATAACCCAGATATTCTTCCGGCGTTGGCAGACGGCCCAGCAGGGAGGCGATCGCCGCCAGTTCCGCCGAAGCCAGATAGACGTTAGCGCCGTTGCCCAGACGGTTCGGGAAGTTACGGGTAGAGGTGGAAACGACGGTAGAGCCGTCCGCCACACGCGCCTGGTTACCCATACACAGTGAACAGCCCGGAATCTCAACACGCGCACCGCTCTTACCAAAGACGCTGTAATAGCCCTCTTCCGTCAGCTGAGCCGCATCCATTTTGGTCGGTGGCGCAACCCACAAGCGGGTTGGCAACGCGCCTTTATGGCTGTCGAGCAGTTTACCCGCCGCACGGAAGTGACCGATGTTGGTCATACACGAACCGATAAAGACTTCATCGATTTTGCTGTTCTGTACGGAAGACAGCAGACGCGCATCATCCGGATCGTTTGGCGCACAAAGAATTGGCTCTTTGATCTCGGCCAGATCGATTTCGATCACTGCCGCGTATTCAGCATCCGCATCGGCTTCGAGCAGGGTCGGATTCGCCAGCCACTCTTCCATGCCTTTGATACGACGCTCGATGGTACGACGATCGCCGTAACCTTCAGAGATCATCCACTTCAGCAGCACGATGTTAGAACTGAGGTATTCTTTGATCGGCGCCTGATCCAGTTTGATCGTACAACCTGCCGCTGAACGTTCCGCGGACGCATCCGCCAGTTCAAACGCCTGTTCGACTTTCAGTTCCGGCAAGCCTTCGATTTCCAGAATACGGCCAGAGAAGAGGTTTTTCTTGCCCTTCTTCTCGACGGTCAGATGACCTTCTTTGATCGCGTAGTAAGGGATCGCATGCACCAGGTCACGCAAGGTGATGCCCGGTTGCATTTTGCCTTTGAAACGCACCAGAACGGATTCCGGCATATCAAGAGGCATCACGCCGGTCGCTGCCGCAAAGGCCACCAGACCGGAACCCGCCGGGAACGAAATCCCGATCGGGAAACGAGTATGGGAGTCACCGCCGGTGCCGACAGTGTCAGGCAGCAGCATACGGTTCAGCCAGGAGTGAATGATGCCATCACCAGGGCGCAGTGAAACACCGCCACGGTTCATGATGAAATCAGGCAGCGTATGGTGGGTGGTCACGTCAACCGGCTTAGGATAAGCAGCGGTATGACAGAATGACTGCATCACCAGATCGGCAGAGAAGCCCAGACACGCGAGGTCTTTCAGTTCATCACGGGTCATCGGACCGGTGGTGTCCTGAGAACCCACGGACGTCATTTTGGGTTCGCAATATTCGTTCGGACGAACACCGGCAACGCCACAGGCGCGCCCCACCATTTTCTGCGCCAGCGAGAAACCTTTGTTGCTTGCAGCAACAGGTTTCGCAATGCGGAACACTTCGCTCTGCGGCAATTTCAGGGATTCACGGGCTTTGGTGGTTAAACCACGGCCGATGATCAATGGAATACGGCCGCCTGCGCGCACTTCATCGAGCAGGACATCGGTTTTCAGTTCGAAAGTCGCGAGCACTTCGTCGGTTTCGTGATTCCGCACTTCACCTTTATACGGATAGATGTCGATAACATCGCCCATATTCAGGTTGGACACGTCCACTTCGATCGGTAAGGCACCGGCATCTTCCATGGTGTTGAAGAAGATTGGCGCGATTTTACCGCCGAGCACCACACCGCCGCCGCGTTTGTTTGGCACATGAGGAATGTCATCACCCATGAACCACAGCACGGAGTTAGTGGCCGATTTACGCGAAGAACCGGTACCGACAACGTCACCCACGTAAGCCAGCGGGAAACCTTTTTTGTTCAGTTCTTCGATTTGTTTGATCGGACCGACGCTGCCCGGTTGATCCGGATGAATACCTTCGCGTTCATTTTTCAGCATTGCCAGCGCATGCAGAGGAATATCTGGACGGGACCAGGCATCCGGAGCCGGTGACAAATCATCGGTATTGGTTTCGCCAGTCACTTTAAACACAGTGACGGTGATTTTCTCAGCCAGTTGCGGACGTGACAGATACCATTCGGCATCCGCCCATGACTGGAGGATTTTTTTTGCGTGTTCGTTGCCCGCGTGTGCTTTTTCTTCCACATCGTAGAAGTTATCAAACATCAGCAGCGTGTGAGACAGCGCTTTCGCAGCAATGGGTGCCAGCGTTTCGTTATCCAGTGCGTCGATCAGCGGGTGAATGTTATAACCGCCCTGCATAGTGCCCAGCAGTTCAACGGCTTTTTCAGGAGTGACCAACGGAGAGGTAGTTTCGCCTTTGGCGACTGCAGCCAGGAATCCGGCTTTAACATAGGCGGCTTCGTCGACGCCCGGTGGAACACGGTTAATCAGCAGGTCTAACAGAGTGTCTTCTTCGCCTTGTGGCGGATTCTTCAGGGACTCAACCAACGCTGCCATCTGTGAAGCATCAAGTGGCTTAGGGACGATGCCCTCTGCAGCACGCTCGGCTACGTGCTTACGGTATTCTTCTAGCACGACTTTCTCCTCGCTCTCATTGTCATTTATTATGCCTGGCTTCCATCATCAGCCTCGCGTCATGCCTGTAGGGACAGGGGAATTCAAACGGTCTGATGATTCGGGGACACTGCGGGTATGATTGTTTCTTTGTCGGTTTACGACACATCCTGAACCTGAGCACAGTGCCCTTTAGCGCACGGGCAGCATAGCAGGATTTTGCCCGCTTGTTAATTCGTTCACATAAAAGCAACATTAAATCTTTGCTGAATCGTTGAGCACAGACGGATCGGCTGTTCATCCCAATTCGCCTTCTAGATCATCACAACAACCCTGATCACACAAGGGAATAAACGGCGGGAAATGCAGAAAAAAGACACAAAAAAACCGCCCCAAAGGACAGCCGGTTTGTATCTTCGAAGTGCTGGCAGGTCGGTGCTTCCTGAACAGAAAGTGAGTGAAAAGCAATCTTATAACCCCCGGACTCATCTTCGGATCGCAAAACACAACATTGGCAGGAAATACTTATTGCTCGGGAAAACAACTTCGCTATATGTTTTTGAATATTGATTTATTACTGATTACTCAGGAAGAAAATTACCGGTTTATTTAATGCACCAAATTTATGATGGCAGTTTAACTATTGATATTTAATATGAAAGTTAAGGAGTGTTGAAATGATGGGATGCAATGGTAATGTAGCATTTGGAAATGAAAGCCGGAAAACTATTCAAGTTATAAGGAAACAATTTGAACTGTACAATTTAGGAAGATACTTGCTCACATCGGGCGTTATGTATTCTATTTTTGTTAAAAACGGAGCATTAGCAAGCAGTTATTATATAAACCAAACAGACTTTGTCAGTTTCTTTCATTCAGCAGAAGCATTTGACCAATATGCGAAAAACCAAATTTACCTTTCAATAAACAGACAACTGATATTTTCGACAACGCATGGTACAGAACATGCCTTCTGGAAATGCATGGAAAAAACGTTTAAATAACAGGGATCGTTAAAAATGAAAAAAAACCTTCTGATGCTTATGCTCACGATGACATTCTCTTGCTTTGCGCATATCAATGAAGACATCGAATATAGCCGTGATAAGTATCTTTTAGCCTACAATAATCTCAACACTAAACTGGAGGAATGTATGGCAGAAATGAAATCCCGGCCTTTTATTACTTCAGCCGATATAGCAGATTATGACAAAAGAACGGTAAGCATCGCCGTTTTATACCTTGGCACCGCTCAAATCGATCAATGTGCCGGGAATGAACATCATCAGTTTATGATCAGGGCATTTGACTACTACGATGCACTAACAGAAGTTAGCGTCTACAGCCAACAAGTTAAAACACTTCATAATGATCTTTTTGCTCTTTTACCTGCCGGAAATATACGGTTAGAAAGAGAATATGAGAGCTTTCCCTTAAAAACCAGGACTGAGTTAGAAGCACGCTTAAAAAATAAAAACCTCAGATCCTACCCCTCATTCCAAAGCAGCCCGCAGTATGATTTTGATGATAAATAGCCTGAAACCGACACTCAGTGCGGACACGCCGGGAGGTTATCGTACATATCTCACTGTTTTATGAAAACAAACTTCACTTCATGTCGTCTGCAAAGGCGACCTTTCTCAATAATAAATCATCGTAAACGTGGCCGTGCCATTCGCACTCCCGCTGCTGAGTGTTTGCCCGTTGAGATAGTAGCGGGCAAAAAAGGGAATACTCAGACTTCCTTCGCTGGCCGAAGGGGTGATTGCCCATTGTTGTCCGAGGCTCACAGGCGAGGTATCGCCTTTCAGGATCTGAATTCCCACTCCGGATGCCTGCCCTTCCGCACCATTGCTGATTTTGATCACACCGGCGACCAGCGAATCGTCAGCAGTGCCATCGATACGGATATTCACATTCGCCCCGGCATCACAATTGAGTTCGATGCTAAATGGGACATCGGGCGTGACGCCGCCAGCGGAGGCACTGGAAAAAAGCCCCGGCCAGACCGTGCCCAGAGAGACATTAATGGTGTTATTCAGCACATCGCAGCTTTCCGTTCTGATGTTGATATTGCCTGTATAAGAGAGCGTGTTGGCTCCCCCGCCCCCGAGGCCGGATTTGCCATACACCCCCAGCCCGAAACGGGTCTGGCTTTGCGCCAGTGCCGTATCCGAAATGTCATTGGCGGTTTTGACTAACGATAACGTGACAGCTATCTGATAGCTGAGGCTGCTGTCCAGGTTACCCAGCGATGTGTTGCGCGTATCGCAGCTTACCCCGCCGCCAACCACACGTTGTCCGCTGGAGTTAGTCAGGGCAATACCGATACCCTCGACACCGGTAGAGTAAACGCCGGGGAAACCCGCGATTTCTGTCCCGTTTCCGTAGTAACAGGCGATGATCGGGTCGCCGGAGAGTTCGTTGCTGCCGTTTGTACCGCAAGTACCGCTGATGCTGAAAGTATGCTGACTTCCGGGAATATCCGCCCCAACAGGCAAAGAGGATGTCACCGCAACCGAACTTAAATCCCAGGACTGCGGCATTACCGGTGCGGTAGAACAGGCTGCCCATAATTTGCCAGAAAACAGGGTCAGACAGACCAGCAGTATCATCATTTTCATATAAAGCCTCATCGACATACGCTGCTGGCCTGAGAGACCGCCGCTTTTTGCGCACCAGATAATGTAAACGGTGCTTCGCACTGTCCCCCTTGCCATGTCACTCTGACTGCGCCCTGATCCGACAAGCCACTGAGATACACCTGCCCCTGGTCGCCGACGATGGCGCGGTTTCGTTCGTCGCCCACCACAAACGCCTCTGCGCCGAAAGGCACAGGCTGCCCGTTATAGATAAGGTTGAGCAATAATCTGCTACCGGCCCGCGTGGTAAAGGACGCCATAACCACGGCACCGGCAGTGGGAACAACGGAAAGGATGTTGTCGTCAATATCGACGTTTTCGTCCAGTGATGTGGTATCCAACGCCACACGGGTTCGCTTGTACGGACTGAGATAATTCACCACCGCGTAGCCGCGCCAGTCGGTATACACGCCGGTATTATTTTGCAATTTCACGCCCGCAGCCCCCGGGGCGCGGACAATGGCAATGGCAGAGAGATCGCTGGCAAGAGGCTGCGCGAAAGTGACACCGAAGGGATGGCCCACAATGGCGCCCTGCCATCCGTAATTGACCTGATGAGTGTCCTGATTGTAGTTGTAGCCCCCGCTGAGCTGCGCGGCGCTGCCCAGATAATTCAGGCTGGCGCTACCGCTGTTTCCCTGCCCGTGAGTGCCATAACCTTCACTGACGGCATAAGAGAGGTTGTTATCCTCAAGCAGCATGCCGTTGATACCGATCTGATAAAGCGTCCGCCCGTGACTGGCGCTGTTCACGTTAGCCGTGGCCCAGGCGTTTGACAGCCAGCGACCCAGGGGGATACTGACATTAAAGGCGATCTGTTTATCGCTCTCAGTGCCGTAAGTACGGTTATCCGATACCGATAAGGCGTAATCGATACTGGCAATATTGACGTTGTAACTGATCCCCAGACTGCGCTGATTAACTTGCGACTGTCGGTAGTTTTGCTGATACCACGAAAGCGAAAGCGATCCCCACTGCCCGTTATTAATCATCTGAGTCAGGTTAAGGCGATACTGTTCCCGTGGCTGACCATAGTAATTTCCGTTGCTTGCGTCCTCACGCCAGTTACTGGCATCACTGAAATGATAAAAATCCCCGGCAAAGCGGATCCCTGCCAGCGACAGCGTTGAGCCTGTTGCAGTCACACTTTTGGCATATTGCAGCCGGTATGCCTGACCGCGTTCTGTGTGATTGTCCGTCAGTTCGCTGTTGGCCAGCGTGGTATCAAACGACAAAGATCCCCAATCCCCGACCATACTGCCGATACCGGCATTCGCCGCTTTATAGTTCTGCGCCAGCTGACTGCCGCCAAACAGCGTCACGCCATAACCCAGACCATAAATCAGTGATCCCTGAAGAAATTCAGGTTCATCACCCCCGGACTGATAGGTGCGGTATTTCCCCAGTGTCAGGGCATATTTCAACCGGCCTTCGCGCTGCATGATCGGGATAGCAGAAAACGCCTGGGTAAAATGTCGCTCTTCGCCATTACTTTCCCTGACGGTTATCTCCAGATCCCCGGAAGCGGAAGTCGGGTATAAGTCGTTGATGCTGAAAGCGCCGGGCGGCACATAGGTCTGGTAGATCACCATGCCGTTTTGCTTAATCGTCACCTGCGCGTTGCTTCGGGCAATACCGCGGATCACGGGGGCGAAGCCGCGTAAGCTGTCAGGCAACATATTGTCATCGGAAGACAACTGCACGCCGCGAAAGGTAAAACTGTCAAAAATATCCGCAGGTGTCGTGCTTTCTCCCGCGATAAATTGTCCTTTGAGCACCGGCACATCGCGCTGGAGAAAGCTGTACGCCGAATCCCAGTCCTGCTGCGATTGCCCGTCAATGTTGCGGCTGTAACGCCAGGTGCTGTAGTTGCGCAGCCGCCAGCCGCCCCAGTTGGCACCACTTCTCAGGCTCAGAAACTGGCTCTGATCGCTGCCGCCTGAATTTTGCCAGGTACGGGCACCGCTGAGGTTGTAATTAAGCAGTAAGGCCGTCGTTCCCTCATCCCATAACTCCGGGCTAACCGCGCCCCTTGCCAGCGTGTCGAGCAACCCCTGCGGGATGGTGATCAGGAGTTTCTGGCGGGAAAAGTCAAACTGGCTGACCACGCCGGGCATCAGCGGCGTGAAATCCTCAACCGGCTTTTGTGCGGGCCAGTCGCGTAATGCCGGAATGCTGCGGGTTCTGAGTCCCAGATTTTGCCATTGTGCCGGAGTAAAAAGCGGGGAGAGTGTCAGATCCTTCAAGGCGATAAACGTCACATCCTGCCGCCCTTTCGGCACATTGTTCACCAGCACATCCACACGGTAAACACCCGGCTTCTGCCCGCCAGCCCGGGAAAATTGCGATATATCCACCGGCGCGCCCGGATGTTCTATTTCCAGTGCCTGAACGTTAAAACGGTCATCCGCAAGTGTTTCGGATGTTCCCAAAGCAATCCCCGCCAGAAGCCATGACCGCAAAAGGGAAGATGAAAGATGCGTAACGACATGATTTTTATTCATAACATGCCTCAGCGCATCCGGGTTTTTTCCACTGAACTGGTACCGCCATAATCATTGACGACCTGCCAGCTGACCTCGCCAGTGACCGCTCCCTGAGGCCAGGGATAGCGGGCTTCCCCAAAGGGCGGAACCATGGTGTTACCTGTCGCCACACGGTTGCTGCCAAGGTTTAACCTGAAAAATGTGAAGTAATAAGGTGTCGGATTGGTCACCCGCAGCGTTGAGTCCTGACGGGAGAACTGCAACTGCCGCCAGGCGCTTTGCGCTGTGGGGGCGAGCAACGCTGCGGGGCGGTAAAAAAGCTTCAGGCGCGTCTTGACCACGATTTGCAATAAACCGGCGGGGGCATTTTCAGGCAAACGGGGGATGGATTTGATATTCAGCCAGAACAGGGATTCGCGATCTTCAGGCAGCACGCCGCCTGTACGGATAATTCGCAGACTGTTATCTTGACCGGCATTCAGCCGAAATAAAGGGGGAGTCACGATAAAAGGCGCAGGAACGGAGGATTTTTGTGTCCCGTCAGGTCCGTTATTATCCACCCATGACTGGATCAGAAAGGGCTCTGACTGTGCCCCCTGATTACTGACGGTCAGCGAGGTTTCTTTTTTATTACCCGGATATATCACCCGCGTGGCTTCTGTAATCACACCCGCATAAACCGGAGGCACAGAAAAGAGAACAAATAACATCCCTGATAAAATAATAAAAAAACGCCGCATATATTCCTCTCATATTTCCGTCAATAAAAACAAAAGACATCCGCGTCTGAAGCTCTGGCATCCTTGCCAGTCTAAAGAGATTATTTGTTGATTATTATTATTGATAATTAATGGTGAACTGAGAGGTCCCATTTGCTGCGCCTTCGCCTACGGTTGCCTCGGTACTTTTGTAGCGGGCGATAAAGTTCATATCTACCCCTTCGGCGGTCGCATCAATGGGATAAAAACGTGAGGCCGTGTAAAGAGGAATTGGTGTCCCCTGACTATCCGCAATTTCAATGCCTATACCGGTTGCGCCACCGCTAACTTCCAGCAACTGATTATCCACTGCATCGGCGGTACCATCGAATTTGACGGCAGCAGCGGTGAAGGCTGTCGGGCAGTTGGTGAGTGAAATCGTAAACGCAGTCGGCGAAGAGGTATCACCGGCTGCCGTAAATGAGGTCGCGGCGACAGTGCCTAAATCCACATTAATGGATGCGTTATTTCCGCCATTCACATCACACGTCGTGGCAACAATTTGTCCGATGAAATTAATGGTGCCATCAGCTGCATGTACGACGGGCTGACTGAAACACAAAACCGTACCGAGAAGTAAAATAAAAGGATTACGCTTATTCATGGAATAATACCTGAGATTAAAATTAAATAAATCCCACCAGATTCATTTATCAAAGCTGGCGATATACATTCACTTTAAACAAGCAGGTATATTTGAGGTAATCACATCGCCTCACATTATTTTATCGATAACATTGAGCTGAAGAAAATAAATGAATGAGGATGTAATGAGATAAATGAGGACAGGCACGGTGTATGCTACGGGTGAAAAAAGGCAAAAAAACCGGAAATGAGAAATATTTCCGGTTTTAGACATGGACGACTTATTGCATAGAAACCTGGCGTACAAACTCTTTTCTGAGCTGCATGCTGTATTCCTTGCCGTAAAACTGCGTGGCAATGTCTGGCTGCACCACGTCTGTTTTCACTTGTTTGTTCATCGGCACCGCGCCGAAAGCGACATTCAACGCACGCTGGGTTTCAGCTTGCGTTAACCAGTTCAGGAACACCGCCGACGCCGCCGGATGTGTGCTGTTTGCGGCAATAGCCGCAATATTGCCCCCTCCCGGCATACCAAAAGCCGGAATATAAAATTTCAGGCGCCCGGTAATCGCCCCGGATTTTTGCAAACCCGCCAGATGATCTTCCCAGGCGGGTACCAGCAATAATTCGCCATCATTCAGACGGGTCAGGCTATCTGCACCCGATGCGGTCTGGGTGATTTTTTCTTTATTACCGACGAACCATTCCCAACCCTTTTTCCAGTTTTTAATAATGTCAGGATCGACTTGCGTGGCATCGGCATCAAATGTGCCTGAGGAGAGGGTGACCACGCGCTGAATAAAGGCTTCGCCTGCCCCGCCGTTATTCGGATCGTTGTAACCAAACTTCTTCGGATTCGCATCGATAAAGTGTTGTAAATCATCGAGTGATTGCGGCAAAGGTTGATTGCCCATCTGTTGCGGATCGTAGGCCATACCGGTTTGGTTGCCCCAAAAGGCAACCGCATATCCTTCGGTATTCACGCTTTGCAACTGATGCACCGCATCCCCGTAACCCGGCAGCCAGTCTACCTGCGCCAGGGCATTGGCTTTACGGATGATCGGTAACTGCGCCACCGACAAGGCCACCACGTCCATTTTGCCTTTCTCGCGGCGAGCTTCCGCCAGCAGTTTATTCATGTTGCCATCAATCGACCCTTCCGGAATACGCACTTTAATTCCGTACTGTTTTTCAAAATCAGCAACGAAACTGCGCCATTGCGGTTGTAAATACCAGACGTTGAAGGTGACTGAGCCTTCTTTTTTGGCCTGTGCGACGACAAGATCCCAATCTTGTTGCGCCAGTGGCGTGGCGGTCGCTGCCCCGCTCAATAACATGCCACTGAGAAATAAAACCGTGCCTGTTTTCATGTTGAATGACTCCCTTATCAAGGATCACGCCTTGCCGGTTGACTGTGACAGATAATTCCCTTTCAACAGCTTCTCAATAATGACCATCAGGACGACATTCGGGATCACCAGGATCATTGAGACTACCGCCGCATCCGGGCGCACAAAGGAATAGCCGAGAAAAGAATAAAGAATGGTCGGCACGGTAATAAAATCTGGCGCGCCCAGGACGTATGAAATGCTGAACTCTTCTAAACTGCGCACCAGACAAAAAATCAACGCGGCCAGGAAACTGGGCTTGAGCATCGGTAAAAAAGCATTGCAGAACGTTCCCCAATGGCTGGCACCGAGATCGCGACTGGCATCAATTAAATCCTGCGGCACCGCTTTAAACCCTGCGGACATAATGCGGATCGAGTAAGGCAGTGTCAGCACAGTGTGCCCTAACACGATGCTGATAAACGGGTTGCTGATATTCAGATTCATCAGCATGGCGCTGAAGAAGATCCCGATGATCATACCTGGCATGACCAGTGGGATCAGCGTGAGCATTTCCGCAACGGCTTTGCCCCGAAAAGTCATGCGCCCAAACGCATAAGCGGTGGGTAACGACAGCAGTAAACTCAGCATCGCCACGGCAGGTGCAATGGTGTAGCTGTTAAAGAGGGCTTCTGACAGCGAAGTTTGCTGCCACACCTGTATCCAGCGGTTAATCGACAACACTTGCGGGAATAAGTCCGGGTAGCTCCACGGGTGTTGCGGGTCAACCAGCGACCATAAGATAGCCATTGAAAATGGCAGTCCAAGCCAGACCAGATTGACCAGAATAAAGAACAACAGTGAAATCGTGACGATCAGGCGTCCATTCGCCGTGCGGTTCATTTGACCTCTCCTTTGCGGGTGGCGAGCGGTGTCAGGAGGATGGCGATAAGCAAGGTACCCAATGCTGCCGTCAGCATGATAATCACGGCAATAACCGCAGAGTTATTCCATTCGCCGTATTCCATAGCCGTGGCCTGCATCAGGCGAGCCAGCGAGTAGGTATTGCGCGGACCCGCGACGGAGAAGAAGGCAAAGTCGCCCAGCGCACCGATAAAAATAAGGATCAGGGACACTTGCACGGCGGGTAACGTCAGGGGAAAGATAACGTCCCGAAAACAGCGCCAGCGGCTGGCACCCAGGTTACTCGCCGCGTCCAGTACATCGGTACGGATTGCGTTAACTGAGCCACCGACCAGAATCAGCGCGAACGGCAGATTCTTCCAGATTTGTAAGATAACGACGCCCCAGCCAAAGTCATCGTTCTGCATACGCAGCGGTTGATCAATAACGCCCAGCGCCAGCAATAGCTCATTGATCACGCCGTGATAAGCAATAATATTGATGAACAGAAATGCCGCCACGAGGCCGGGAATAAACATCGGCGCACGCAAAACAGCAACGATACCTTCTTTCGCCACCAGCGGCTGACGGAGCCACAACGCCAGCGGGTAAGAGAGCAGCACCGCACCGAAAGCCCCCAATATTGAGACTTTAACCGAATAGATCAGCGCGCTGTGCAGCACCGGATCTTGTAATACGTTTTGCCAGTATTCGAGCGAAAACTGGCTGTCGCCGGAAAGATTGAAATAGCCGATGCTTTGTACCAGCACCACGTAAAAGGTCGATCCCATCAGCAACACAATGGTGCCTAGTCCACTGATCATCAGCAGCCAGGCGGTCAGCTCATTACGCCATTTCATCGTGCCCCTCCACTACTGGCTCGAGGAAGTGAATCGCATCCTCGGGTAAACGGAAGCAAACCCGCGCCCCGCTTTCAGCCTGCGGTTTTTTGACCAGTTGCAGACGTACCGACAATTTACCG
This sequence comes from Rahnella sp. CJA17(1/100), assembly GCF_963881615.1. Lineage (NCBI taxonomy): Bacteria > Pseudomonadati > Pseudomonadota > Gammaproteobacteria > Enterobacterales > Yersiniaceae > Rahnella > Rahnella sp. CJA17(1/100). The sequence goes on from NZ_CAWOJA010000055.1 coordinate 141,262, forward strand.
TCATCGTTATCGCCCCATGCTTCGGTCAGGTTGCCCATAAACGCCATTTTGCGCAGCGTGAGGAAGAAATGGTTATCGCCGGTTTGTGGCTGCGGCACAAAGCGCGCATCTTCAGGCCGCCAGCAGATATAGCAATGCTCAGCGAGCGGAGGACGCGGAGAACGTACATAAAACTCACCTAACTGGCAGCGAACCCGATAAAAACCAGGCTGTTCCGCAGGAGTGATGTGGGCGATATCGATATTGGCTGCACCAATAAAATCAGCGACGAAACGGTTAGCAGGACGGTAATAAATCTCTTCTGGCGGCCCAATTTGCTCCACGTTGCCCGCATTGAGCACCACGATCTTATCGGACATGGTCAACGCTTCGGCCTGATCATGGGTGACATAAATGGACGTGAGTTGATATTGCCGCTGTAACTCTTTGATTTCAAAACGCACACTTTCACGCAGTTTCGCATCCAGATTGGACAGCGGCTCGTCAAACAACACCACATCCGGGCGCGTAACCATCGCTCTGGCCAGTGCCACGCGTTGCTGCTGTCCGCCAGAAAGTTGCACCGGCATTTTCAGGTGCTGATCCTGCAAGCCAACCTGCTTCAACGCCTCCGCCAGCCGCAGTTGCTGCTCGGCAAGAGGTAAGCGTTTTTGCTTCAAACCAAAACAGATGTTATGCGCCACATTCAGGTGCGGAAACAGCGCGTACGACTGAAAACACATTGCCGTGTTGCGCTTTTCCGGCGGCAAATTATTAACGGATTGCCCGTTAATCAGAATGCGTCCGCTGTCTGGCTGATGAAACCCGCCGATCATTTTGAGCAGCGTGGTTTTGCCACAACCGCTCGGGCCAAGCAGGGTGACAAATTCACCTTCCTCGGCGGTGAAGGAGATCTCGCGGGCGGCGTAAAACGCGCCAAATTGCTTTGTAACCTGTTCCAGTGAAAGCGTCGACATAGTGTACAAATCCTGTGTTAAAACTCCGGCAATTAAATTTACACACTAAATATAAAATTTATGTGACAAAGATCCTCAAAATCAAAACCAAGCCATAAAAACACAAAAACTTATTATTTATCATGCAGATGTATAACAAAAATAATCACTATGATTATTTTATTTCCATAATTAAATTTAAAGAGTAAATTTAATGGCCATATGTTCACACCATAAAAGGAACAGGCAATGGCGTTTAACTTTCATCAGGCCGCACAAGGCATCGTGCTGGCAAACAGTCACCGCGGCTACTCCAGCCGTTATCCGGAAAACACTTTGCCCGCGTTTATCGGGGCAAAAGAGGCAGGGACTCATTGCATTGAGTTAGATATTCATCTGACCGCAGATAATCATCTGGTGGTCACTCACGATCACCGCATTGATCGCGTGTCGACCGGCACAGGTTTTGTCGAGCAAATGACGCTCGCGCAGTTACAGCAATTTGATTTCGGCGTTAAGTACCATGCGCAATTTGCGGGCACGCCGATCCCTTTATTGCAGGATATTCTGCGTTGGGCGGTAGAGAATGGCATGGGTCTGATCGTGGAAGTGAAGCAACGTCGTCGACATGACGAATTTGTGTATCATCTGGTTGCCTTGTTGCAGTCAATGCCAGAGGCGCTGTCACATATTCAGTTGCTGGGGTTTAATCATGTGTTGATTAACCGCGTCAAAGCCCTGATCCCAGATTTAGCATTGCAGGTCGTGACGCTGGAGCGTTACAACAATCAACTGGCCGCCGTGCAGCATTCCCATGCCAGTTGCGTCTGTTTTGAATATGAGTTCGCCCATGTTGACGATCTTAGGGCCTATAAACAGGCGGGACTGGGGGTACGCATGTACCTGCATGAAGTGAAAAATGGCATGACGCCACTGGAGCAGTACCAGCACAAATTCGGGTATGATAGTCGCCCCGAGATCATGGGCTGGCTGCGTGAAGGTCTGATCGATATGCTCAGCCATGATGATCTTCCGTACCTGCAGGCGCTGATTGAAGAAGCGGGACTGCGCTGGGCCTGATAACAAAAACGATAGCCATATTATGAATGTAAAACCTGACCGTCTGGAACTGCGTCCTACCCAACGTTTGCTGCTGGAGCTGATTCGTCGCCATGCACCGGTGACACGCGCCGAACTGGCGCGCTATTCAAATCTCACTGCGGGGGCAATCACCCAACAATGCCGGGAGCTTTTATTTTCGGGTCTGGTTATCGAAGGCGAACGCAATATGGGACAGCGCGGACAACCGTCGCTGCCCCTGCGGCTCAATCCTGGCGGCGCGTGTGCGGTCGGGCTGGCTTTCAGCCCTGGCTTTATCGACATGACGCTGGTCGATCTCAGTGGCCGCAAACTGTTCAGTATTTCTGAGCCTCATCAGGAAAATCAGCCGCTTGCCACCACACTAAAACAGATTAAAAACCTGGTGGAGCAGACGTTAAAAAAACGCCAGCTTAAACATGCGCGCATCCTCGGCATGGGTTATGCCGTGCCGGGTTTTCTCAAGCCCGATGGCAAAAAGCGTCACTGTGTGGCCTGGCTTTCAAGCTGGCGCGATGTCGACCTGCAACAGGCGTTTGAGGACAATTTGCCGTGGCCGACATGGGTTGAAAACAACGCCAATGCCTCGGCGATTGGCGAGCTGTATTCAGGTACGTGGAATTCCTATCGTGACATAACCTTTATCGATCTCGGCTACGGGATCGGTGCCGGGATTATCGCCGATGGCAAACTCCTGCGCGGCGGGTTTCTGAATGCCGGTGAAGTCGGTATGGCATTTCCGGGCGATAAACCGCGTCCATCCTATAAAGATCTGGTCGCGACGCTCACACAAGCAGGGTTAAGCGAAGCGCAACTACCGGCACTCACCGCAGAACAGCATCCCTTGCTGGAAGTCTGGTTTTCACGCTGTTGCGATCAGGTCGAGCAGAGCATCATGGGATGTCTGCAATGGCTGGATCCACAGTTGATTATTTTAGGGGGTGCCATGCCGAAAACCATCACCGAAAGGCTGACTGAGGTTTTAACGCAAAGGCTCGATGCCAGGCTTGATCCAGACCGCCCGAAAGTCCGGCTGGCGAACTCCCCGATGGGTGCCGAAAGCGCCTCGTGGGGCGCGGCGATGATCCCGTTGTATCAGGTGATTAATCAGGCATAGCGCACTATGCCTGACGACCGCGTGTTATTTTGCTGTGCCGAATGACCAGTAGTAAGGATCCGATAGCGTTGACGGTTTATCGACGTAGACATAGCCATAGGAATAGGCGTAATACAGTTTGCCCGAGTATGCCCAACCCAGGCTCATATGATGGGCATCAATTAGCGAAAACCAATCATCACTGCCGCTTTTAGGTTGCATCTCCCACAATGTATTCTCCGAGGTGCAATCCTTTTTCCAGCCAACATAATCCCACGAATGGTTGCTCAACGCTGAGCGCAAGCATTGCTCCTTATTATATGCGGGTGAAATACGTACCCGTCCATCGGGCTGTCGTTTAACTGACATCCATGCGTAATAGCCGGCTCGCATCACCGCAATAGGTGGGTCGGAACGATAGGTCCATGCATAGGAATCATCGTTATTATAGAGAGCATAAGCATCTTTCCCGGAAGCCAGACTCTTGTCTTCCATGACTGCACTACCCAATTGCCAGGACAAAATCGATTGCATATAAAAAGAAGGTGTCCAGACATGTGGCGTTAATGCTCTATCGAGCACTCCAGTGCCAGAAAAATAAGTATTAATTGAATCCGTGTCGTCAGCCGTAATGACATTTGCGCCGATATCCCGCAGCCAGCCGAGGTTCATGCGATAATCATTTTTTTCTGCCGCTATTGTCGACGGACTGAGCTTATCCAGCACGCGGTAACAGCATGATGAGTCGTTATTATAAAATGCTTCTCTGACCGAGATATCCTGCGGGATATTTTTGTCATAGACCGTTTCGGTGTAGAAATTTAAATTTTTCCATAACATGTAATCTGGTACGGGTGAGAATATCTCCAGCGCTTTCCCTGCCCCTTTAATTACCGCCACCATTTCAGCCACCGTACCACTCACTGTATTTGATAACTCGAAATTGGCTGGCGCGTCATAGCTGCCCTGTTCATTTTGTTTGGTGCTCACTTCCTCAAAATCGGCGGAATCTTTAATTAACACAGAGACCATCGGGGCCAGTGTCGCTGGCGCGTTTGCCCATGCGCGAACGGCACAAACCGCCTTGCTATCGGAGATCCCGGCAGGACAGGCAAAGGTGGTGTCAGGCAAGTCATTTATTTTACTGGCATCATTAGGTGTAATCACCGGATCGATCATGATGGTGACCCCCGCCGGGATACCGGCGTTAATCAGTGCATTATTCCAAAGGTCTGGCGAGGGATATTCCGCCATATTCACTTTCATAATGATCCGCTGTAACAGGTTGCTGCCCGAATACGTAACCGATTTATTATACAGGGCCAGTGCAGTGGGCATGATGACGGAAGATGACTTGGTTTCGAGATAAATGAGTGACTGGCCATTATAGGCAATGTAATCATCTATCAGTTGATTGACCGTCGGTACCGTATACGTGGTCGGTTGTCGCGTGGCAACATTGACGAGGTACTTTTGCTGCAATTCTGCCAGTGTCAAACTACTCAGCGCCACATTCGGCCCGGAGTTCGCGATAGGATCATAAGTTGGCTCAAGCATCTTACCGATGTTGAGATCATGAAACACAACCAGTTCACCGTCTGACGTCGCGCGGACGTCCGTTTCTACGTTAGCGCGGCAACGATCATAGGACAGATGAAAAGCACCGAGGCTGTTTTCTGGCTGCGTGTCATTAAAATCCCCTCGATGCTGGGCCGTGACTATTTGGTTATTCTTCGCAAGCTTGTTTTGTAATTCATTCAACAATGTCACCGACGTTGGACATTCCGTGGCATTCTTCCTTAATTCAGCGACAAACTGCACCGTTTCAACCGTAGCCTTCCCCTGCGCATCATCACCATCCGTACCGGAAAGTTTGAAATTGCCGTGTTCCTGTATCGGGATATTTTGAATCGCGATGGTATCTTCCCGCGGCTGGTAATCTGAATTCATAAAGAAAGCCAGGTCAAAATAATAAGGCTCATCACTTTTCAAACACGATTTTTCATCGTCATCGCCAACATCATAGAGAAACGTCCAGTCTTTACTCGGGGGAACATAGCCCCCCATTTCCGGGCATTTTTTGCTATACATTTTTACCGCATAAAATATGCCGGGAATAGACGTGCCATAAAGTTGCACGTTTTTACCATTTATGGCGGTAAAAATATCTAATGATCCCTGATATCCGGCAACACTGCCTGAAAAAGCTTGCCCATCCTGACCTGCATTACAGGTTGAATGAATCTCGGTTGAAGGAATATATTGCGTACTGGTTTGCGTGGTGAGTTGCTTAAAACCATTGGCAGGCGGCGCTTCATCAGTAATTACAATCGTATCGCTGTAGGTGATATTTACGTTTGATTGTGAGGTAAACATACATTCGGTTGCGGCCTTAGCCGACGGACATAATGACAATAAACATAATACGCTGAGCGTAGTCCTTAACTTAACGTCCATTGTTGCTCCATTTATATATCTAATGTAATTAAAACAATTAACCCCTTCCCTTTTAACATTGAATTTAAAATAAAATGCTACCAAGCTCACGAATAAAGCAATCAGACACCAAAAATTAAACAATCAACGCATTAAACATATTCAATTTATATTTATCATTAACAACTCATTTGATATATAAATAACTAGCACCTAATCTCAGGCAAAAAAAAACGCCTCCGGAGAGGCGTTTATCAGCAAAGGAGAAAATTACTTTTTCTTCGCTTTCGGGTTTGGCAGGTCGGTAATGCTGCCTTCGTAGATTTCTGCTGCCAGACCCACGGACTCGTGCAGAGTCGGGTGAGCATGGATGGTCAGCGCGATATCTTCTGCATCACAACCCATTTCGATCGCCAGACCGATTTCGCCCAGCAGCTCGCCGCCGTTGGTGCCGACAATCGCACCACCGATGACACGGTGAGATTCTTTGTCGAAGATCAGTTTGGTCATGCCGTCTGCGCAGTCGGAAGCGATAGCACGGCCGGAAGCTGCCCACGGGAAGGTGGCGGTTTCGTAGCTGATGCCTTTTTCTTTCGCTTCTTTCTCAGTCAGACCCACCCAGGCAACTTCTGGCTCAGTGTAGGCAATGGATGGAATGACTTTCGGATCGAAGTAGTGTTTCTTGCCGGAGATAACTTCGGCTGCCACGTGGCCTTCGTGAACACCTTTGTGCGCCAGCATTGGCTGACCGACGATGTCGCCGATAGCAAAGATGTGTGGCACGTTGGTGCGCATTTGTTTGTCGACGTGGATGAAACCACGGTCGTCCACTTCAATGCCAGCAGCGCCCGCTTCCAGCAGTTTACCGTTAGGCACGCGACCGATAGCCACCAGCACGGCGTCATAACGCTGTGGTTCAGCAGGGGCTTTTTTGCCTTCCATCGTGACGTAGATGCCGTCTTCTTTGGCTTCTACCGCGGTCACTTTGGTTTCCAGCATCAGATTGAATTGCTTGCTGATTTTCTTGGTGAAGACTTTCACCACGTCTTTATCAGCCGCAGGGATCACCTGATCAAACATTTCTACCACGTCAATCTGAGAACCCAGCGCGTGATAAACGGTGCCCATTTCCAGACCGATGATGCCGCCGCCCATGACCAGCAGACGCTCAGGGACGGTTTTCAGTTCCAGCGCATCGGTAGAATCCCAGACACGCGGGTCATCATGTGGAATGAATGGCAGTTTGATTGGACGGGAACCCGCCGCAATGATCGCATTGTCGAAAGTGATGGTCGTCGGACCATTTTCGCCTTCAACAACCAGAGTATTCGCGCCAGTAAATTTGCCCAAGCCGTTAACGACTTTGACTTTACGGCCTTTGGCCATTCCGGACAGACCGCCGGTCAGCTGGTTGATGACTTTTTCTTTCCAGACGCGGACTTTATCGATGTCCGTTTTCGGCTCACCGAAAACAATACCGTGTTCAGCCAGTGCTTTTGCTTCAGAGATCACTTTCGCGACGTGCAGCAGAGCTTTAGAAGGGATACAGCCAACGTTCAGACACACGCCGCCAAGCGTGGAATAACGTTCAACCAGAACAGTTTCAAGACCTAAATCAGCGCAACGGAAAGCAGCAGAATAGCCCGCAGGACCCGCCCCAAGTACCACGACCTGAGTTTTAATTTCAGTACTCATCATGACCTCTTAATTTATGTCCGGCGGGTCTGACGTCATTTTATATCGTAACGCCCATCATCCACCGGGTCGTTCTATCCGCCCGCAGTTTACAAAATTGTTAACAAATTTGAAACAACAAACGGCATCCGATTTGTGCTTTGCCCTGGAAAATCTCAAACAGCATGAAGAGATTATCAGAAAAAAGCCGGCCGTCTGGCCGGCTTTTCACTTACATCACCAGGCGGCGAATGTCTGACAACACGTTGTTGATGATGGTGATGAAGCGCGCACCATCGGCACCGTCAATGACACGGTGGTCGAAGGAGAGCGACATTGGCATCATCAGACGCGGTGTGAACTCTTTGCCGTTCCAGACTGGCTCAATGGCAGACTTGGAAACACCGAGGATAGCCACTTCCGGCGCATTAACGATTGGCGCGAAGTGGGTCGTCCCGATACCCCCGAGGCTGGAGATAGTGAAGCAACCGCCCTGCATTTCGCCAGCAGTCAGCTTACCGTCACGGGCTTTCTTGGAGATAGCCATCAGCTCACGGGACAACTCGGCGATGCCTTTCTTGTTCACGTCTTTGAAGACCGGAACAACCAGACCGTTTGGCGTATCAACCGCCACACCGATGTTGATGTATTTTTTCAGCGTCAGTTTCTGACCATCTTCGGACAGGGAACTGTTGAAGCGTGGCATCTGCTCAAGGGCAGCGGCAACGGCTTTCATGATGAAGACCACCGGAGTGAATTTCACGTCCAGTTTGCGTTTAGCGGCTTCATCGTTCTGCTGTTTACGGAACGCTTCCAGCTCAGTGATATCAGTTTTGTCGAAGTGCGTAACGTGCGGGATCATCACCCAGTTACGGCTCAGGTTCGCACCAGAGATTTTCTGGATACGGCCCAGTTCAACTTCTTCAATCTCACCGAACTTGCTGAAGTCCACTTTCGGCCAAGGCAACATGCCCGGCAGACCGCCACCCGTTGCAGCAGCCGGCGCGGCTTCAGCACGTTTGACCGCGTCTTTCACGTAAGTCTGTACGTCTTCACGCAGGATACGACCTTTACGGCCAGTGCCTTTGACTTTCGCCAGGTTAACACCGAATTCACGGGCCAGACGACGGATAACCGGCGTGGCGTGAACGTAAGCATCGTTCTCTGCGAATTCGCCTTTGCTTTCTGCTTTAACAGCAGGAGCAGTGGCTTTTTGTTCCTGTTTCGCCGGGGCAGCCGCTTCTTCTTTCTTAGCCGCCGGAGCAGCAGGCGCAGCGCCTTCTACTTCGAAGACCATGATCAGAGAGCCGGTGCTGACTTTGTCGCCCGCAGCAATTTTGATTTCTTTCACGGTACCCGCGAACGGAGCCGGGACTTCCATTGAGGCTTTGTCGCCTTCAACGGTGATCAGTGACTGTTCTGCACTGATTTTGTCGCCCACTTTCACCATGATTTCAGTGACTTCAACTTCGTCGCCACCGATATCAGGCACGTTCACTTCTTTGCTGCCGGACTGAGCCGCAGCCGCAGGTGCCGCGTCTGATTGGGTTTCTGCAGCGGCGGCAGGTGCGGCTGCACCAGAACCTGCCACTTCGAAGACCATGATCAGGGAACCGGTGCTGACTTTGTCGCCCGCAGCGATTTTAATTTCTTTAACTTTGCCCGCGAACGGCGCAGGGACTTCCATAGAGGCTTTGTCGCCTTCTACGGTGATCAGCGATTGTTCCGCTTCTACTGTGTCGCCCACTTTCACCATGATTTCAGTGACTTCAACTTCGTCGCCACCGATATCAGGTACGTTCACTTCTTTGCTTTCGCTGGAAGCAGGGGCGGCAGCAGCAGCAGGTTTCTCTTCTGCTTTGGCTTCCTGTTTCGCAGGTGCTGCATCAGCAGCACCGTCAGCGGCTTCAAAGATCATGATCAGTTTGCCGGTTTCGACGGTATCGCCGACCGCAACTTTAATTTCTTTGACCACGCCAGCCTGTGGAGAAGGCACTTCCATAGAAGCTTTATCGCCTTCAACGGTGATCAGCGATTGTTCTGCTTCAACTTTATCGCCCACCTTCACCATAATTTCGGTGACTTCCACTGCATCTGCACCGATGTCCGGTACGTTAATTTCAATAGCCATCTGTCTTTACCTCTTATGCCAGACGCGGGTTAACTTTTTCTGGATTGATATCGAATTTCTTAATGGCTTCAGCCACTACAGACGTTTCGATTTCGCCGCGTTTAGCCAATTCACCCAGCGCAGCAACCACAACGTAAGACGCATCCACTTCGAAGTGGTGACGCAGATTTTCGCGGCTGTCTGAACGACCAAAGCCATCCGTACCCAGTACGCGATAATCGCTGGCCGGAACGTATGTACGAACCTGTTCAGCAAACAGTTTCATGTAGTCAGTAGACGCCACCGCTGGCGCGTCGCTCATCACCTGGGCGATGTACGGAACGCGTGGGGTTTCAGTCGGGTGCAGCATGTTCCAGCGCTCACAGTCCTGACCATCGCGGGCCAGTTCAGTGAAGGAGGTCACGCTGTAAACGTCAGAACCTACGCCGTAGTCTTTGGACAAGATCTCTGCCGCTTCACGTACGTGACGCAGGATGGAACCGGAGCCCAGCAACTGCACTTTCCCTTTGCTGCCTTCCAGCGTATCCAGCTTGTAGATACCCTTACGGATGCCTTCTTCCGCGCCTTCCGGCATGGCTGGCATGTGGTAGTTTTCGTTCAGCGTGGTGATGTAGTAATAAATGTTTTCCTGCGCTTCACCGTACATACGCACCAGACCGTCATGCATGATGACAGCCACTTCGTACGCGTAAGACGGGTCGTAAGAAATACAGTTAGGGATAGTCAGAGACTGAATATGGCTGTGACCATCTTCGTGCTGCAGACCTTCGCCGTTCAGGGTAGTACGACCTGACGTACCACCGATCAGGAAGCCACGCGCCTGTTGGTCACCCGCTGCCCAGCACAGGTCGCCGATACGCTGGAAACCGAACATGGAGTAGTAGATGTAGAACGGGATCATTGGCAGATCGTTGGTGCTGTAAGACGTCGCTGCGGCCAGCCATGAAGACGCGGCACCCAGTTCGTTAATACCTTCCTGCAGGATCTGACCTTTCTCGTCTTCTTTATAGTAAGCAACCTGCTCACGGTCCTGCGGGGTGTACTGCTGGCCGTTCGGGCTGTAAATACCAATCTGACGGAACAGACCTTCCATACCGAATGTACGCGCTTCATCGGCGATGATCGGCACCAGACGGTCTTTAATGGAGTCGTTTTTCAGCATCACGTTCAGTGCACGGACGAAAGCGATAGTGGTAGAGATCTCTTTCTTCTGCTCTTCCAGCAGTTGTGAGAAGTCTTCCAGTTTCGGCATTTCCAGCTTCTGCGTGAAGTTTGGCAGACGGGTCGGCAGGTAGCCTTTCAGCGCAGCGCGACGTTCGTGCAGGTATTTGTATTCTGCAGAGTCTTTTTCCAGCGTGATGTACGGCAGTTTTTCCAGATTTTCATCGGTTACTGGCACGCTAAAACGATCACGGATATAGCGCACGCCATCCATGTTCATTTTCTTCACCTGGTGAGCGATGTTTTTACCTTCGGCAGCGTCGCCCATGCCATAACCTTTAATGGTATGCGCAAGGATAACGGTCGGCTGACCTTTGGTGTTCTGTGCTTTGTTCAGCGCAGCGAAGACTTTCTTCGGATCATGGCCGCCACGGTTCAGCGCCCAGATTTCGTCGTCGGTCATATCTTTGACCAGAGCGGCGGTTTCAGGGTATTTGCCGAAGAAGTGGTCACGAACGTATTTACCGTCGCGGGACTTGAAGGTCTGGTAGTCGCCATCCACGGTTTCGTTCATCAGCTGGATCAGTTTACCGCTGGTGTCTTTACGCAGCAGTTCATCCCAGCGGTTGCCCCAGATGACTTTGATCACGTTCCAGCCAGCGCCTGCAAAGATGCCGTCGAGTTCGTTGATGATTTTGCCGTTACCGGTGACAGGGCCATCAAGACGCTGCAGGTTACAGTTGATGATGAAGCACAGGTTGTCCAGTTTCTCACGGGTCGCGATGGTGATCGCCCCTTTGGATTCTGGTTCGTCCATTTCACCGTCGCCCAGGAATGCGTAAACGCGCTGTGCGGAGGTGTCTTTCAGACCACGGTGTTCCAGATATTTCAGGAACTTGGCCTGATAGATGGCACCGATCGGGCCCAGACCCATGGATACAGTCGGGAACTGCCAGAATTCAGGCATCAGTTTAGGGTGCGGATAAGACGACAGACCTTTACCGTGAACTTCCTGACGGAAATTGTTCATCTGGTCTTCAGTCAGACGGCCTTCAAGGAAAGCACGCGCGTACACGCCCGGAGAGATGTGGCCCTGGAAGTACACCAGATCGCCGCCGTCTTTTTCGTTGCGCGCACGGAAGAAGTGGTTGAAGCACACTTCGTACACGGTCGCAGAAGACTGGAAGGAAGCCATGTGGCCGCCGAGTTCCAGGTCTTTCTTGGACGCACGCAGAACGGTCATGATAGCGTTCCAGCGGATAGCAGTACGAATGTTACGTTCCAGCTCCAGGTTACCCGGGTATTCAGGTTCGTCTTCAACAGCGATGGTATTGACGTAGTTACGGCTGGCTGCGCCAGCAGCGACGCTTACGCCGCCCTTGCGCGCTTCACTGAGAACCTGATCGATCAGGAACTGTGCACGCTCAACACCTTCTTCACGGATGACCGATTCGATCGCTTGTAGCCAGTCGCGAGTTTCGATCGGATCCACGTCATTATTTACACGTTCTGACATGGTGCTTTTCCTTATCTGTCTCTAATACGTTGGTTTATCTGGAGCCTGTCTTCCTGCGCTCTTTCTAAAACGCGCTTCGCCGCTAAGAGAACGCACGAAGACAGGCCCGTCATGTAGTTGCCGTGAGCCCTCAAATGAAGGCTCTAAAAATTAACCCTGATGGTTAACTTTCATCTTTTCGTTGCTGGAGCCGTCGTAAAGACCGATCCCGCCGGGTGTGTTCCCTGCTGAGATCCAGCAAAACTTCTTCAATGAACGCCAGGTGACGGTGAGATGCGGCACGCGCTATTTCTGGTTCCCGTGCAACAATCGCCTCGAAAATACTGGCGCGGTGGTTGCTTACCGTCGCCAGCATTTCCCGGCGTGAGTAAAGCAATTCAAAGTTCTGTCGAACGTTCTTCTCAAGCATCGGCCCCATACAGCGAACCAGATGCAGCAGCACCACATTATGGGCTGCTTCTGTTACAGCGACCTGATACTGCATAACCGCGTCGGCTTCTGCGTCCAGATCTCCGCTGTCTTGTGCGGTCTGAATGACCACGTGACAATCGCGAATGCGCTGCAGATCTTCCTCTGTGCCACGAAGCGCCGCGTAATACGCAGCGATACCTTCAAGGGCGTGTCGTGTTTCAAGGAGATCGAATTGTGATTCAGGATGGTCGGCCAGTAACTCAGCCAGCGGATCACTCACGCTTTGCCACAGGTTACTTTGTACGAAAGTACCACCACCCTGACGGCGCAGGAGTAGCCCCTTCCCTTCCAGGCTTTGGATTGCCTCTCTGAGAGAAGGTCGCGATACATCAAACTGTTTGGCAAGTTCGCGCTCTGGCGGAAGCTTTTCCCCGGGTCTCAAGGTGCCTTCGAGGATCAGAAACTCAAGTTGCTGCTCGATCACATCGGATAACTTAGGCTGTCGGATTTTGCTGTAAGCCATATATGTGCGGTTCTCTGCGAGTAGCGACTCTGTTAAGTTGCCGGAGTCAATTGGTAATACCAATTTAAAAAACGTGGCCGTAAAGTAACAAAGTATTCACCTTGTGTCCATATGGCTACCCAGTAAATGCGTCGACCCCGCACATTTTAACAAATTTTTATCATTTATCTTTTTTACCCGGCCTCAGATCACATTTTATGGATCCTGAACAAATTTACAGTCAATTTGGCTATTTGTTATGCAGATGATGCATAAACCCCGTGCAAACTTTTCCGCATAACATTATTCTTGCCCGAACGGTAGATGATCCTGATTTTTAGGCACAATCCAGCCGTAAATAATTAGATACAAAAAGTGTAATTATCGCCTTACATTCTCTCTAACACACAGAATGTTATGGGTTTTGCCCCAATGACAGAGGACAGGTAAATGGTTGATCAACAACAAGGCGATGAGCTGAAGCGCGGTCTCAAAAACCGGCATATTCAGTTGATTGCATTAGGTGGGGCCGTCGGTACAGGGCTGTTTCTGGGCAGCGCTTCCGTCATTCAGTCCGCAGGGCCGGGGATTATTCTCGGTTATGCCATTGCGGGTTTTATCGCATTCTTAATTATGCGTCAGTTGGGTGAAATGGTGGTTGAAGAACCGGTTGCCGGTTCATTCAGTCATTTTGCCTATAAATACTGGGGCGGATTTGCAGGTTTTGCTTCCGGCTGGAATTACTGGGTGCTGTACGTTCTGGTCGCGATGGCCGAACTGACTGCCGTCGGTAAATATATTCAATTCTGGTGGCCAGAAATCCCGACATGGGCTTCTGCCGCGGTTTTCTTCGTGCTGATCAACGCTATCAACCTGACTAACGTTAAAGTGTTTGGCGAGATGGAGTTCTGGTTTGCGATCATCAAAGTGGTTGCCGTAGTGGCGATGATTCTGTTCGGTGGCTGGCTGCTGTTCAGCGACACGGCAGGCCCTCAGGCAACAGTTCGCAACCTGTGGGAGCAAGGCGGTTTCCTGCCCCATGGCATGACCGGGCTGGTGATGATGATGGCGATCATCATGTTCTCTTTCGGTGGCCTGGAACTGGTCGGGATTACTGCGGCTGAAGCGGATAATCCGGAAACCAGCATTCCTAAAGCGACCAATCAGGTTATCTACCGTATTCTGATTTTCTATGTGGGCTCACTTGCCGTCCTGCTTTCCCTGATGCCATGGACCCGTGTCGGGCCGGATACCAGCCCGTTTGTGCTGATCTTCCATGACCTGGGTGATGCACTGGTAGCGAATGCTCTGAACGTGGTGATCCTGACGGCAGCGCTGTCGGTTTATAACAGCTGTGTTTACTGCAACAGCCGCATGTTGTTTGGTCTGGCTCAGCAAGGCAACGCGCCTAAAGCATTGCTCAACGTCGACAAGCGCGGCGTGCCGGTGGCTTCTATCCTCGTTTCTGCTGCCACCACAGCGCTGTGTGTTCTGATTAACTACCTGATGCCGGGTGAAGCGTTTGGTCTGCTGATGGCTCTGGTGGTGTCTGCACTGGTGATCAACTGGGCGATGATCAGTCTGGCGCACATCAAATTCCGTCAGGCGAAACGTCGTGAAGGCGTGGAACCTAAGTTCAAAGCGCTGCTGTATCCGCTGGGTAACTATATCTGCCTGCTGTTTATGGCGGCAATTCTGGTGATCATGGCTATCACCCCGGGCATGGCGATCTCCGTATGGCTGATCCCGGTGTGGCTGGTAGTTCTGGCCATCGGTTACTGGGTCAAAAATCAGCAAAGCGGGAAATCCGTTAACGCTTAAGTATTCGTTTTAAAATTGAAACGGAAATGCGCCCCGGTTAAGTGAAGACTTACCGGGGCGCTTTGTTAGGTACGTCACATTTCCTCCCGTATGACCAAAATGTCCATCTTCATGACTCTTACCTCCTGACCCCTCTTCCCTTCTCCGGCCAATACTCAGGGCTAACAAACAGTTTTTTAACAAAATCCTTTTATCCACAATCCGGAGAGAACATCCATGAAGGAAGGCGCACTGTCGTTCAAAGAGAAAGTGGCGTACGGAATGGGGGATGCGGGCTGCAATATGATTGGCGGCGCCATCATGCTGTTTCTTAATTATTTTTACACAGATATCTTCGGTTTAGCCCCGGCACTGGTTGGCGTATTGCTGCTATCAGTGCGTGTTATCGATGCCGTCACCGACCCGATCATGGGCGCGATTGCTGACCGTACCACCACCCGCTGGGGCCGTTTCCGCCCGTATTTGTTATGGGTTTCGGTGCCATACGTACTGTTCAGTGTGCTGATGTTCACTACACCAGAATGGAGTTACAACAGCAAAGTTATCTATGCGTTTGTAACCTACTTCCTGATGTCCCTGACTTACACCGCCATCAACATTCCCTACTGCTCGCTGGGCGGCGTCATTACTGCCGATCCGCATGAGCGCGTTGCCTGCCAGTCTTACCGCTTCTTTATGGTAGGGATCGCGACACTGATCCTGTCTTCCACCTTACTGCCGATGGCCGACTTTTTCGGTGGCGCAGACAAAGCCAAGGGCTATCAGATGTCGATGGGGGTGATGGCAATCATCGCGCTGTTCATGTTCCTGTTCTGCTTCAGCTCGGTAAAAGAACGTATTCAGCCTGCGGTACCGTCAAAACATGCCTTAAAATCTGACCTGAAAGATGTGTGGAAAAACGACCAGTGGGTACGCATCCTGCTGCTGACGTTCTGCAACGTGTGCCCGGGCTTTATCCGTATGGCAGCCACTATGTATTACGTCACCTGGGTAATGGAAAAATCCACATCCTTTGCCAGCATGTTTATCAGCCTCGGCGTGGTGGGCATGATGATCGGCAGTGCACTGGCAAAACCGCTGACCGATAAATACTGCAAACTGAAAGTGTTCTTCTGGGCCAATATCATCCTGACCATTTTCTCCTGCGGATTCTATTTCCTCGACCCGCACGCCACCACGCTTATTCTGGTGGCGTACTTCATCCTCAACATCATGCACCAGCTCCCTTCCCCGCTGCACTGGTCGCTGATGGCCGACGTTGACGATTACGGCGAATGGAAAACCGGCAAACGTGTTACCGGCATCAGCTTCTCCGGTAACCTGTTCTTCCTGAAATGCGGACTGGCGGTAGCGGGTGCGATGGTCGGCTTCCTGCTCTCCGCGTATGGCTACAATGCCAGCGCAACGCAGCAAAGCGACCATGCCATCAACGGCATCATGTTGTTGTTCACCGTCATTCCAGGCGTGGGCTACCTCATCACTGCCGGTGTTGTACGCTTACTGAAAGTTGATCGCGAAACCATGCGTACCATTCAGGCAGATCTGGAGATTCGCCGCCGTAATTACCGCGAGCTGAATGAATATCACGACGAGAAAAATGCACAGGACGCAGAAGCACTCAGCGTCCCACTGACCAGCAAGGAGCTGAAACATGAGTAATTATCCCAACCCGCTGATTGAGCAACGTGCAGATCCGCATATCTGGCTGCACAGCGACGGAAACTATTACTTTATCGCATCAGTGCCTGAATATGACCGGCTGGAGATCCGCCGCTCGTCAACGCTGACAGGGCTTGCCGACGCGCCTGCCACCATTGTCTGGCATAAACCTGATACCGGCCCGATGAGCGCACTTATCTGGGCACCGGAGTTGCATTTTATCGACGGACAGTGGGTGATCTATTACGCGGCCGCCCCCTCGCAGGAGATTGTTGACGGTTTATTCCAGCACAGAATGTATGCGCTGGTGTGTGAAGAGGCGGATCCGCTCACAGGGAAATGGCAGGAGAAAGGCCGGATCCAGACGCCGATCGACAGCTTCTCGCTCGATGCCACGCACTTTGAGCATCAGGGCAAAAGCTATTATCTGTGGGCGCAGAAAGACCCGGAAATTCGCGGAAACTCCAATTTGTATCTGGCTGAAATGGAAAACCCGTGGACGCTGAAATCACCGCCCGTCATGCTCAGCAAGCCGGAGCTGGACTGGGAAATCATCGGTTTTTGGGTTAATGAGGGGCCGGCGGTGATCAAACACGGTGATAAAATTTTCATCACCTATTCCGCCAGCGCCACAGACGAAAATTACTGTATCGGCCTCCTCACTGCAGACATCAACAGCAATCTGATGGATCCGGTGAGCTGGCATAAATCCCAGCGTCCGGTATTCACCACGCAGGCCCAGAACCGGCAGTTCGGGCCGGGACATAACAGCTTCACTCGCAACGAACAGGGCGCAGACGTGCTGGTATACCACGCCCGAAATTACACTGAAATCGAGGGTGATCCGCTGTACGACCCGAACCGGCATACGCGCATTAAAACCTTCCGCTGGGACGAGAATGGCATGCCCGATTTCGGAGAACCCGCCGCCGATAACCGTCCGCTGACGTTACAAAAACAGCACTGACAAAAAACAAAAAGCCCGGACACTAAAAATGTACCGGGCTTTTTTATGCAATATCGGATGATAAAAGAGAATTAAATCAAGGTGCCGTAAATCGTCAGCAGCGCAACAACCACCAGGATTATCATCGTCACTTTACGCGCGAGGCTCACAGCAGCGCGAGGTGTCTGTACCGGATCGGTATGCGGATCGCGCGCCAGAGAGAACTGCGCCAGCCGCGTTAATACATGATATTGCGAAGAGTGAATATCGCCCAGCGAAGCAAACCAGGCCGGTAAGGCTTTCTCGCCATGACCAAGCAATGCATAAGCCACGCCGGCCAGACGAACAGGGATCCAGTCGAGAATATGTAACAGGGCATCCACACCGGACTGGGAACGTTTCAACGGCGGCATATGGCGCGCCAGCCAGGTCTGGTAACCGCGCAATACGGCATAACCGCCCAGCGCTATCGGTCCGTAAGGCCCACAAACCACGAACCAGAACAACGGCCCGAGATAGTAACGGTAGTTAATCCAAAGCAGCGCATTTTGCAGCTCTCTCAGCCGGGCTTCTTCGCTGCAATCTGTCGGCAACCCATGGATCAAGGCCAGCTCTTCTGCCATTTCCTTACAGGCATCAGCATCGCCCTGACGGGCGGACTTAAGGTAAGCGCGGTAATGCTTGCGTTTGATGCCAGCGCCAATACACAGCAGACATAGAATCACCCACAAAATCAGGGTTGGCACCCCGAAGAAGATCCCCTGCACTGCGCGCAATACTGCCCAGATGATCACCATCCAGACAATCGTAATGACCAGCGTTTTAGCCAGAGAAGCCTGCCGGCCGCGGCGGAAAATCACCTCAAACCGATGATCCAACTGCCAGTGTTCACCCAGTTTGAACAAGCGTTCCCAAGCCAGCACCAGGAGCAAAGTAAATAACGTCATCGATTGTCACTCTCTCTCAACACATCACACCCGTAAAAACGAAACCGAAAACCGGTTAATTACAGGTCAGAAAGGTCATTCTGCCCTACCGGCAGCGCTAACAGCTTGCGATAAAATGCCCAGTCGAATTCAGGGCCGGGATCGGTCTTACGCCCGGGGGCAATATCACTGTGTCCGGTAATTGCCTCAAGACTAATGGGATAATGCTTCATTAACAACTCAGTAACGGCAACCAGGTTGCGATATTGCGCATCAGTAAAAGGCTCAAAATCCGTCCCTTCCAGCTCAATACCAATCGAAAAATCATTACAGCGCTCACGCCCCCGCCAGCTGGATACACCCGCATGCCAGGCGCGTTTATCAAAGGGCACATATTGCACAATCTCGCCATCACGACGAATTAAACAATGCGCAGCAACGCGTAAGTGACTGATCCCTTCAAAATAAGGATCATCCTGCGGATTCAGTGTACCGGTAAACAATTGATCAATATAAGGACCGCCGAATTTTCCAGGCGGCAAACTGATGTTATGGATCACCAGCAATGAGGGAATTTCATCTTCAGGACGGAGATCAAAATGAGGGGAAACGACCTGCCGGGCTTCTGTTATCCAGCCTTGTTTTAAGTGCATCAAAGACCTCAATGATGTGCTCAGGTGGTACTTATCACAGCAACAGGGTAGCATGTTTTTTTGTCCTTCTTATCCGCCATTTCGGAGTATTTGTATGTCTACCCGCAGCTACAGCCGTGAAAGTCGCCGCGCACAGTTACTCGAACGTATCCAGAATGATATTCCTTCTCTTGTTACTCAGGCTCTCGGTGAGGATCTTGGGGGCGAAGCCAATGCCAACAATGACTTAACTGCTCAACTGTTGCCGCAAGACAAAAATGCTAAGGCCACCATCATTACCCGCGAAGCCGGTATTTTCTGCGGACAGCGCTGGCTGGACGAAGTCTTTCTCCAACTGGCAGGCGATAAAATCACCGTCAAATGGCATGTCAAAGACGGCGACCACGTTTCTGAAAACCAGACCTTATGTGAACTCTCAGGCTCCGCACGCATGCTGCTGACCGGTGAGCGCACTGCTCTTAACTTCGTGCAAACCCTGTCCGGCGTGGCAACCGAAGTGAATCACTATGTGAAAATCCTTGAGGGCACAAAAACTCAGTTGCTCGATACCCGGAAAACCTTGCCTGGCCTGCGTACGGCACTGAAATATGCCGTGTTATGCGGTGGCGGAAGCAATCACCGCCTTGGTCTTGCCGATGCATTTCTGATTAAAGAAAACCACATCATTGCCTGTGGCTCGATAAAAGCCGCCGTAGAACGCGCCTTATGGATCCACGCCGACGTGCCCGTCGAGGTAGAAGTCGAATCCATGGATGAACTTCAGCAGGCGCTGGATGCGGGTGCTGACATTATCATGCTGGATAACTTCACTGTGCCGATGATGCGCGAAGGCGTTGCCCTCACCGCAGGTCGTGCGCTACTTGAAGTCTCCGGTAACGTGACGGAAAAAACGCTACGCGAATTCGCGGAAACCGGCGTGGATTACATTTCTGTCGGCGCGCTGACCAAGCATGTCAGGGCCATGGATCTTTCCATGCGCTTCAGCTAATCGCTGCGCTGTTGCCCCTGAATTCCTTTCGAGGGGCAACACGAATTCTTGCGATCTATTTCATCTTGCCGCACTACCCTCGCATTCACCCTTTCTGAACACCACCCCCTTTTTCATTTCATCTTTATTGTTGCGAGACATCGCACATATGTTTTGCCTGCCTTGCTGGCATACATATTTATCCTGGCAGATGTCGTGGAAAAGCCAGCAATAGCGCTGGAGTCAGGCTTTTTCTCCGTTTAGTTTGCTGCCTGAGAAACAACCACGCAGTCTTACGAAACGGAGAACGCCATGAAACGGCAACAAGGATTTACCCTCATTGAACTGATGGTAGTGATCGCGATTATTGCGATCCTGAGTGCCATCGGCATACCCGCTTACCAGAGTTATATCCAGAAAGCAGCCATGACTGACATGCTGCAAACTATGGTGCCCTACAAAACCGGCGTCGAACTGTGCGTCATCGATACGGGGGCGCTGACGAATTGCAGCGCCGGCAGTCAGGGAATTCCGGCGGCAGCTACCAGTCGTTATGTCAGCCAGATTCAGGTTAATGCGGGCGTAATTTCACTGACAGGTCAGCAGGCACTGGACGGTCTCAGCGTTGTGATGACACCGGTCCGGGATAATCAGGCGGGCGGTATCACATGGAGCAGAATCTGCACCAATGCCAGTAATACTTCGATGGTTGAAGCTTGCGAAAGCGTTTTTCGGTTTGACACCACAGGAGCGCCATAATGAGTGATATGCCACTGCGCCCCGAGTCTCCGCCCGATAATGATCGCCTGCAAAGTGAAGCGTCACTTGAAGCACTGTGTCAGCGCTACAAAGCCGTTGTATTGCATCGCGACAACCAGACTCTTCATGTTGCATGCCATGAAACAGAAGCAGACACGGATGCCTTAAGTAATGTACTGCGCTTTACCACCGGCTTAAAAGTGCAGCTTGAACGCTGGCCACAAACGCGGCTTGAACAAGTCATGGAGCAAGGAAATTCAGAAATAAAGAAAAAAACGGCCGCAGACGAATCGTGGGCATCCGCACAAACCGATGAAAACAATGAACTGAATAATCAGAGTGATGCGCCGGTCATTAATGCTCTCAATCAGATACTCAGGCAGGCCATCACCCGCAGGGCTTCGGATATCCACTTTGAGCCGTACGAACACAGTTTCCGGGTTCGTATGCGAATTGACGGAGTATTGCAGGAAGTCCCCGGGCCTGAATTTTCGATGGCCGCGGGCGTGTGCGCACGACTAAAGATTATGGGGCAGCTGAATGTCGCTGAGCGACGGTTACCCCAAGATGGCCAGCTCTCAGTCATGCTGCAAAATCAGAGATATTCTATGAGAGTATCTTCTCTGCCGACCTTACACGGCGAAAAGATCGTGCTGCGCATTCTGCATATGACTCAGCAGGATCTCTCTATGCCTCAACTGGGCTTCACACCACGGGATCTGGACTATTTCAAAGCCGCACTTAAACATCCGCAAGGGCTAATTCTGGTCACCGGCCCGACAGGCAGCGGAAAAACGGTCACGCTTTACAGTGGTCTTCGTCATCTTAATGCCATCTCCCGCAATATTTGCAGCGTGGAAGACCCGATTGAGATCCCGGTCAGTGGCATCAATCAGACCCAGATTAACAGCAAAACAGACCTCAGTTTTGCCAGTGTCCTGCGTGCGTTATTACGTCAGGATCCTGATGTGATTATGGTCGGAGAGATCCGCGATAAAGAAACGGCCGAAATCGCGGTAAAAGCCGCTCAGACCGGACATCTGGTGCTCTCAACACTGCATACCAATTCCACTTGCGAAACACTGACCCGCCTGCGACAGATGGGGATTGAAGGTTTTCATATTGCTGCCAGCTTACGTTTGGTTATTGCCCAGCGGCTGGTACGAAAACTCTGCCCGCATTGCCGTAAACCGCATGTATCACTGGTCGAAAAAGGTGCTGATGGCAGCAGCGGACACATGCAGTTGTGGCTACCTGCAGGATGCCATCAATGCTTTTCGGGCTATTACGGACGCACCGGTATTTATGAAACGCTGAACATAACACCCGGTTTACAACAGGCGCTGGTGGCAGAGGCAAGTGTCAATGAGTTGAGTAAGATTGCCCGCGAACAAGGGCAAAAAACGTTGCAGGAAGCCGGTATGGCGCTGGTCGAACAAGGGATCACCTCACTTGAAGAACTTTATCGTGTTACCGGTGAAGGCGCGGATACATGAAAACTGACGGCGGCGCGCCTCAGTCCTGGCGGTTATATCACTGGCAGGCTATCGACACTCTGGGAAGCCTTCAGCAAGATCACTGCATTGAGGTGGGTAAGGACGGCATTTACCAGCAGCTTTTTGCTGCTGGATTGCAACCGCTGAAAATCAGAATGAAGCAGCGATTGGGACGACGTTTCTGGAAAAATCAGGAACGTGTTGCATTCGTCAGGCAACTTGCAACGCTGCTACAAGCCGGGCTACCGCTGGTCAATAGCCTGACGTTGCTGACCAACGAGCACCCGAAACCCGCGTGGCATTGTGTACTGTCAAATGTTGCGAAAGGCGTTCGCGAAGGAAAACCGCTGTCGGTAACACTGAATCATTATCCCGATGTATTTCCTGATATTTACAGACAGATAATTTCTATTGGTGAGCTAACGGGACAACTGGACAAATGCTGCCTGCAACTGGCGACTCAGCAGGAACAACAGGCTGAATTAAGAAGCAAAGTAAAAAAGGCGTTGCGGTATCCGCTGATTGTCAGCGCTATCGCTATCGTGGTCACTCTGCTAATGCTGACTTTAGTATTGCCTGAGTTTGCCAAAATTTATGCTTCCTTTGATGCCGAACTCCCCTGGTTTACACGCATGCTGGTCATTGCTTCTGGTGCCCTCATCAGCACCGGCCCCTGGCTGGTGGGTATTTTTTCGCTTTGTTGTTTCGGCTATCTGCAGAAGTTACACCCGCTTAAGCACTGGCAACTGCGTGAGCAGATGTTACTGCTCAGGTTACCTCTGACGTCACGACTGGTGACAGACAGTTGCCTCAGCCAGATATTTCAAACGCTGGCAATGACACAACAGGCGGGCATGACGTTAATTGCCGGGCTGGCAGCAGCGTCTGCATCAATGTCCAATCTGCATTTTCAGGCCGCACTGAACCAGATACGTGAGCAAATCATGCAAGGAACACCGTTACACAAAGCTTTTGTCCAGTCGCCACTGTTCCCGACCTTATGTCATCAGCTGATAAAAATCGGTGAAGAATCAGGGTCTCTGGACGAGTTACTGCTGAAACTCGCATATCTGCATCATGACAAAGCTAACTCGCTGGCAGAAACGTTGTCACAAACGATTGAGCCGGTACTCATGGCCGTAATGGGGGTGATTGTCGGTGGGCTGGTGATTGCGATGTATCTGCCAATTTTCCAGCTAGGTTCGGTTATGGGATAAATCAAAGAGGAAAAAGCGGCGAAAAATGTTTCGCCGCCATTGTGGTCATATCCTTACTTACTGCCGAACAGACGGTTTTCCTGTTCCGCAACGCGGATGAAGGTTGTACGTTTGGTCAGTTCTTTCAGGCGCTCTGCACCGACGTAAGTACAGGCAGAACGCAGCCCACCGAGAATGTCACGCACGGTGTTTTCAACCGGACCACGCAGAGGCAATTTGACTGTTTTACCTTCCGCTGCGCGGTATTCAGCAACACCGCCGACGTGGCGTTTCATCGCAGATTCTGAGCTCATACCGTAGAAAAGCATGAACTTTTCGCTATTCTCTTCAACGACCGTGCCTTCACACTCGTCATGCGCAGCCAGCATCCCGCCAAGCATAACGAAATCAGCACCGCCGCCGAACGCTTTTGCCACGTCACCCGGAACAGCACAGCCGCCGTCGCTGACAATCTGTCCGCCCAGACCGTGAGCAGCATCAGCACATTCGATAACAGCAGAAAGCTGCGGATATCCCACGCCGGTTTTTACGCGAGTCGTACATACCGATCCCGGACCGATGCCGACTTTTACAATATCCGCGCCAGAAAGAATAAGTTCTTCCACCATTTCACCGGTCACCACGTTGCCTGCACAAATGACTTTATCGGGGCAAGCTTCGCGTACACGTTGCAGGAAACCCACAAAGTGCTCGGAATAACCATTAGCGACATCCAGGCAAACAAACTTCAGCAGAGGCGACAAAGCAAGAATTTGCAGGGTTTTAACGAAATCAGCTTCTGACGTCCCGGTCGATACCATGATATTACGCAGCACGGATTCATCGGAGGAAGTCACGAATGCCTGCCACTGTTCTACGGTGTAATGTTTGTGCACGGCCGTAAGCAAACCAAAAGACGCCAGTACGGTCGCCATACGGAATGTGCCGACGGTATCCATATTCGCAGCAATAATCGGGGTGCCGGTCCAGTTAAAACCTGAGTGTTTGAATGTGAATGTGCGCTCCAGTTCAACTTCGGAACGACTTTTGAGGGTAGAGCGCTTAGGGCGGATGAGTACGTCTTTAAAACCTAACTTTAAATCTTCTTCAATGCGCATGGCGGGTTAGTCCTGGTTTGGCGACGGGTCGCTAGGGTGCACGAAAAATTTTTACACACCCTTTCCAGTGGTTTTATCATACACAGGAAAATGACAACGGCAAGATGGCTTTTACAACCTTCATCACAGACTTTTGATTGTGCAGATTAATAATTTTTCGCATCAAAACCGAGAACACCACGGCTTGCACTTACTCATAATCTCTTTATCATTTACCTAACTAATTTTATCAGAGCACCAGCATGAGCTATATCGTTGCATTGACCGGGGGTATCGGTAGTGGCAAAAGTACCGTTTCCGAAAGCTTCGCCCGTCATGGCGTAAGCATTGTCGATGCAGATGTGATTGCCCGCCAGGTCGTTGCTCCAGGTGAGCCAGCGCTGGAAGAATTAAGACAGCGATTTGGTGAAAGCATTATTTCCACTGATGGCTCACTGAACCGCCCGGCCCTTCGGGCGCGGATTTTTAGCAATCCTGATGAAAAAGAATGGGTTAATAAATTATTACACCCCATTATTCATGCCAGAACACAACGTTTGATTGCTGAGGCGCAGACGCCGTACGTGCTCTGGGTCGTACCGCTGCTGATTGAAAATGGATTACAGACGCAAGCAAATCGCGTTCTGGTGGTGGATGTTGAGCCACATATTCAACTTTCCCGGACGATGTCGCGCGATGGCATCAGCCGCCAGCAGGCTGAAAGTATTATTGCTGCACAGGTCAGTCGTGAAAAACGTCTGGCCTGTGCGGATGACATTATTGATAACAGCGGTGATCCGAAATTAATTGAACCGCGTGTTGCCCAACTACATCACCGCTATTTGCAACTTGCGGTGTGAGTAAACAGACAGGATATTGCCAAGCATGACTGATGTAGCTGCAACCGTTCTCTTTGAACATCCACTGAATGAGAAAATGCGCACCTGGCTTCGCATCGAATTTTTGTTGCAACAGATGCATTCCAACGCACAACTCACTGATATTGCTTCTGCTCTGCTATTTTTTCGCACCGCTTCAGATTTACTGGATGTACTGGAACGTGGTGAAGTCCGTACCGATTTACTGAAAGAGCTTGAACGCCAGCAGCAAAAATTGTCTCAATGGAAAGATGTCCCGGGCGTTGATTTAGCAAGGATAGAGGGGCTGCGCGCTGAGCTTAAGCAATGTGCATCTGTGTTAATGAAAGCACCACGCATAGGGCAAGCGCTGAAGGAAGATCGCCTGATGGCCCTGGTTCGCCAGCGTCTGAGTATCCCCGGCGGGTGTTGCAGCTTTGATTTGCCGACACTGCATATCTGGCTGCATCTGGCACAATCACAACGTGATCGTGAAGTGCAAAACTGGCTCGAAACACTGGCTCCGCTGAATAATTCGCTCATGATGGTACTGGATCTGATCCGCCAGTCAGGCGCGTTTCGCAATCAAATCAGTCTGAATGGTTTTTTCCAGGACAACGCTGAAGGCGCAGATCTGTTACGATTGCGGCTCTCGATGGAAAATCAGCTTTACCCGCAAGTATCCGGGCATAAAACCCGTTATGCCATTCGCTTTTTACCCCTCGACAGCGAACATGGCGTGGTTCCCGCGCGACTGAATTTTGAACTTGCCTGCTGCTAGGAGTTGCAAATGGACCCTGAAATCATTGAAGTAAATTGCCCGACCTGTCAGAAAATCGTGGTTTGGGGTGAACAAAGCCCTTACCGCCCTTTTTGTTCCAAGCGTTGCCAGCTTATTGATCTCGGCGAATGGGCCGATGAAGAGAAACGCATCCCAAGTAAGGGTGACGTGAATGATCTGGACGACTGGAGTGAAGAAGAGATTTAATCCAGACAACGGGTATAGAAAAAGGGGCTTCGGTCCCTTTTTCTATATGCCATCAAATTCTACACGTACTCAGTACTGATTGTTTTTGAGGGCTGTAACAACCACTTCGTTGGCGGGAGGGAACTCCTCCTCTTTCAAATCGGCCTGCGCAACCCAGCGCTTCGGCTGCCCTTCTTTGCCATACGGCTCGCCCTGCCAGTCTTCCACCAGGAAAAAATAGAGTGTAATGATGCGATCCGGGAATCGGTGCTCCAATGTTTTCAGC
The DNA here is from genome assembly GCF_963881615.1 of Rahnella sp. CJA17(1/100). NCBI lineage: Bacteria > Pseudomonadati > Pseudomonadota > Gammaproteobacteria > Enterobacterales > Yersiniaceae > Rahnella > Rahnella sp. CJA17(1/100). The sequence goes on from NZ_CAWOJA010000055.1 coordinate 167,852, forward strand.
AGCACAGGAGATTTAGCATCAATGCCGACCTCTTCCTGTAATTCGCGAATAACAGCCTGTTCAGGTGTTTCACCCGCTTCAATCTTACCGCCCGGAAACTCCCAGAACCCCGCCATATGTGACGATGCATCGCGTTGAGTGATAAAGATTTCTTTGCTGGCATTCCGGATAATGCCCGCTGCGATATTAAGTTGTTTAAGCGCCACAGTTTCCACCTATCCGCTGACTGCAATGACTGTCTTTATGGGGACTTTTAGACAAAAATAAAGGCGGCAATTACGCCGCCTTCAAGATTAACACGATGACTTAGCCGGAGATCTTACTTTTGCAGGCGGCCATGGCATTGTTTGTATTTTTTACCAGAACCGCACGGGCAGAGATCATTACGACCCACTTTGCGATCACCAGAAGAAGCAAGACGTGCAGCTTCGGCTACTTCGATTTCTTGCTGATCCTGATGGCTAAGCTGCTGCTGACGAGCCAGACGTTCAGCTTCTTCACGACGCTGAATTTCCATCGCTTCAACTTCTTCAGGCATACGAACCTGAACTTTGCTTAGTACGCTGACCACTTCATATTTCAGAGATTCCAGCATGGCAGCAAACATCGCGAAGGATTCGCGTTTGTATTCCTGCTTAGGATCCTTTTGAGCGTAACCACGTAAATGGATGCCCTGACGCAGGTAATCCATTGCCGCCAGATGTTCTTTCCACAGAGAATCCAGCGTTTGCAACATCACGCCTTTCTCAAAATTGCGCATCATTTCAGCGCCAACCACTTCTTCTTTACGGGCATAAGATTCTTTCGCGATTTCCATGATACGTTCGCGCAGGGTTTCTTCATGCAATTCCGGCTCTTTGTCCAGCCATTCTGCAATCGGCATTTCCAGCTCGAAGTCTTTTTTCAGACGTTCTTCCAAACCCTGTACATCCCACATTTCTTCCAGAGACTGTGGCGGAATGTAGCTGTCGATGGTCGCCTTGAACACGTCTTCACGGATGCTGGCGATGGTTTCGCTCACATCAGACACGTCCAGCAATTCGTTACGCTGGCTGTAGATCGCACGACGCTGATCGCTTGCCACATCATCGTATTCCAGCAGTTGCTTACGGATATCGAAGTTACGGCTTTCGACTTTACGCTGCGCATTGGCAATCGCTTTGGTCACCCATGGATGCTCAATCGCTTCGCCCGGTTTCATACCCAGTTTACGCATCATGCTTGATACACGGTCAGAGGCGAAAATACGCATCAGTGCATCTTCCATAGACAGGTAGAAGCGGGATGAACCGGCATCACCCTGACGACCCGCACGGCCGCGCAGCTGGTTATCAATACGACGGGATTCATGACGCTCGGTACCAATAATATGCAAACCGCCGGAAGCCAGAACCGCGTCGTGGCGAATCTGCCAGGCAGCTTTGATTTCTGCAATTTTCTCATCGGTGGCTTCTTCACCCAGGTTTTCAACTTCAACCTGCCAGCTGCCGCCCAGCACGATATCGGTACCACGACCCGCCATGTTAGTAGCGATGGTCACTGCGCTTGGCTGGCCTGCCTGCGCGACGATATCCGCTTCTTTAGCGTGGAATTTGGCGTTCAGAACGCTGTGCGCAATGCCTGCTTTGGTCAGTTCGTTAGAAACAACTTCTGATTTTTCGATGGAAATAGTACCGACCAGAACCGGCTGGCCTTTGGCAGTACACTGACGGATATCTTCGATAATCGCGCCAATCTTTTCCATTTCAGTCATGTACACCAGGTCGGCCATATCTTTACGCACCATAGGGCGGTTAGTTGGCACAACAATGGTATCCAGCTTGTAGATAGAGCTGAATTCGAACGCTTCGGTGTCCGCAGTACCGGTCATGCCAGCCAGTTTTTCGTACAAACGGAAGTAGTTCTGGAAAGTAATGGAAGCCAGTGTCTGGTTTTCGTTCTGAATGTCCACGCCTTCTTTCGCTTCAACCGCCTGATGCAGACCGTCTGACCAGCGACGACCTTGCATGGTACGACCGGTGTGTTCGTCAACGATGATAACTTCGCCGTCTTTGACGATGTAATCGACATCGCGGGTGAACAGGACGTGCGCGCGCAGCGCTGCGGTCACGTGATGCATCAGCATGATGTTAGTCGGGGAATACAGGGATTCACCTTCTTCCATAATACCGGCTTCAACCAACAATTCTTCGATCAGGACCAGACCACGTTCAGTCAGGTGAACCTGACGTGATTTCTCATCAACAGAGAAGTGGCCTTCCCCCTGGAAGGAATCGGAATCTTCTTTTTCCTGGCGGATCAGTTTAGGGATCAGTTTATCCACACGGGTATACATTTCTGAGCTGTCTTCGGCCGGGCCGGAGATAATCAGCGGAGTACGTGCTTCATCGATCAGGATGGAGTCAACCTCATCCACCAGCGCGTAGTGAAGTTTACGTTGCACGCGTTCTTCAGGGCTGAATGCCATGTTGTCACGCAGATAGTCAAAACCGTATTCGTTGTTTGTGCCGTAAGTGATATCAGCAGCGTAAGCAGCACGCTTAGCCGGAGAAGGCATGCCTGGCAAGTTGATTCCGATGCTCAGGCCAAGGAATTCAAACAGCGGACGGTTATTTTCGGCGTCACGCTGTGCCAGGTAATCGTTGACAGTGACGACGTGAACGCCCTTTCCGCTCAATGCGTTCAGGTAAGCGGGCAGGGTTGCGGTTAACGTTTTACCTTCACCGGTACGCATTTCTGCGATGCAGCGCTCGTTCAGTACCATACCGCCGAGTAACTGCACGTCAAAGTGACGCATCCCGAAGACACGTTTACTGGATTCACGCACCACAGCAAAAGCTTCCGGGATCAGGTTTTCCAGCACTTCACCTTTCGCCAGACGCTCACGGAACTCGTTGGTTTTCGCCTGCAGTTGCTCATCAGTCAGCTTTTGGATTTCAGGTTCCATACGGTTGATCAGGTCAACCACTTTACGCATGCGGCGCAATGTGCGGTCGTTACGGCTACCAAAAACTTTGGTCAATAATTTGATTAACATAGTGCTTAATATCTCTTGGAGGCCACCAAATGCAGCCAATAATTTGTTGATTTATAAATAGAGTTTAGAATTACAGTCTGTTAAATCAGAGAGAACGGGCCGGCACGAATGCCTTGCACCTGTGCTAACCACAGGCCGGTTTGATGCGATGAAGCAAGAGGGAGGAATGGCTGTTGCGTCTGACGGATGATAACCGGAGGTTTTGGCTCATGGGTCAGTAAAGCATTAAGGGTAACCAGCAACGCGAGTTGCTGAACATGCAACGGCTCAGCGGCCTGCATTTCTGCTTCCGGCTGCGCTACGGTGTAAACCACCTGCGGGGCCAAAGCAAAAGAAAGATGACGGATGACCGTGCGTAATGCATGCTGTTGCCAGTAATCAACACCAAAAGCCGGGCGGCGATTCGCCTGGAGTAACGCAAGATTACTCAGCCCTGTACTGGCGATGTTAAGACGATTTAGACTTGAGGACGTATTAGGAACGGCTGGCAGTTCCGTTTGCGACAGGCTCGTGGACACGCCAAGGCTTGCCGCGACCATCCCCAACAGGAGATGCGGCCAAAAATACCTTCTGCCAAATTGTCGCCAACGATTTAGAATGCCAATCACAAGTTTACAATCCGCCGGAGCCCATCATGCGCGATAGTCGCCCACAATTATTAGATATCCTGTTCGATGATGCCTCTTCGACTGAACAAAGCCCGCTGCGTATTGTTCAACAGCGTGCTGCGGCGTTATTGAAACTCAACCGCGCAGTGAAAGGTCTGTTACCGACGCCCATGCAACCATGGTGTCGTGTCGGTAATTATCGACAGGGAGTTTTAGTACTTGAAATAGCTAATGCCAGCTGGATGATGCGATTACGCTATGAACAACCCGCATTACTCTCTGCACTTCGAGCGCAAATTCTACCATCATTGTCATCAATCGACATCAGGATTAATCCTTCGCTCATGGCGAAAATGGAAAATGCTTCGCAGATCGCGATTAAAAATAAAGCGATCGCTGCAGAATCTATGCCCGTCAGGCATTTAAGCGCGCAGAGTGCAGAAGAATTAAGGGGACTTGCGAGCCGTAGCCCGGAGAAACTCAGAAAGGCTTTAGAACGACTGGCTGGCCTGGCCGGAGAGAGTGCCAAACCAACCAGTCGTAATAAGTAATACCAAAAGTACCGATTACGCCAAGACTGTAGACGGTGCTTTAAAAGCCAGTGGCATTTCAGCTTCATCCTGGAATGTGACTAATTCCCAGGCTTCCTGCTTAGCCAATACCGCTTGCAATAACTTGTTGTTCAACGCGTGACCCGATTTGTATGCGGTAAACGCACCAATGATGTTATGGCCACACATGAACAAGTCACCAATAGCATCCAGCATTTTGTGACGAACGAATTCATCTTCAAAACGCAGGCCATCTTCGTTAAGCACGCGGTAATCATCCACAACAATTGCGCAATCAAAGCTGCCACCCAGGCACAAACCGCGTGACTGCAGGTACTCGATATCACGCATGAAACCAAAAGTACGTGCGCGGCTGATTTGGCGAACAAATGCTTCTGCGGAGAAGTTCATTTTGTAGCGCTGTGAGCTGGAATCAATCGCCGGGTGATTGAAGTCGATAGTGAAGTCCAGAGAGAAACCATTAAATGGTTTGAACTCGGCCCACTTATCACCGTCTTCAACACGCACGGTATCTTTGATGCGCAAGAATTTCTTCGCGCTGTTCAGCTCTTCAATCCCTGCATCCATCAACAGATAGACGAAAGGTGCAGCACTGCCGTCCATAATCGGCACTTCAGGCGCATCGACTTCGATAACAATATTATCGATGCCAAGGCCAGCTAATGCCGCATTAAGGTGCTCTACCGTAGAAATACGTACGTCATGCTCATTAACCAGGCAAGTACAGAGCATGGTATCACGCACGGATTTTGCATCTGCCGGGAAATCAACCGGTGGATTCAAGTCAGTGCGACGATAGATGACCCCGGTATTTGCCGGTGCAGGACGCAGAGTCAGGGTGACTTTCTTGCCGGTATGCAAACCGACGCCCGTCGCCTGAACGATACGTTTTAATGTACGTTGTTTGATCATCGTTTTTATCTCGCAATGTTTATCCATCCAACCGACCTAAGCATACCTTAAGGTCGGCGGGACAGTTTAGCACAAAGAGCGGAGATCCTACAATTCGGACTAGTCTGCCTGCTTACGCAGGAAGGCCGGGATGTCCAGATAGTCGGGCTCTTTATTAGATTGCGCGCTTTGATCATTGACCACTTTCGCCGCGGGTTTCGTTTCCTGCGGCAACGGAGACATCCCGTGCTGCTGGTAACGATGATCCATGACTGGCTGGCTGGCCGGTTTGTTGGTCACCAGAGTGATCTCAGGACGTTTGTCCATGCCGATACCCGTTGCAACAACGGTCACACGCAATTCGTCGTTCATTTCCGGATCAAGAGACGTACCGATAACGACGGTTGCGTTGTCTGATGCGAAAGCACGAATGGTGTTACCCACGGTTTCGAATTCATCCAGACGCAGGTCGAAGCCCGCAGTAATGTTGACCAGAACGCCGCGCGCGCCGGACAAATCGATGTCTTCCAGCAGCGGGCTGGAAATCGCCATTTCAGCGGCTTCTTCAGCACGGTCTTCGCCACATGCCACACCGGAGCCCATCATGGCATAACCCATTTCGGACATAACTGTGCGCACGTCAGCGAAGTCGACGTTCATCAGACCTGGACGGGTGATCAGTTCAGCGATACCCTGCACCGCACCTTTCAGCACGTCGTTGGCCGCACCGAAGGCGTCCAGCAGAGAGATGCCACGGCCCAGAACTTTTAAAAGCTTGTCGTTCGGGATAGTGATCAGGGAGTCCACATGTTTTGACAATTCAGCAATACCCTGCTCCGCGAATGCCATGCGCTTTTTGCCTTCGAAGTTGAAAGGCTTAGTCACAACAGCAACGGTCAGAATACCTAAATCTTTTGCTACTTCAGCAACCACTGGCGCTGCACCGGTCCCGGTACCGCCACCCATGCCCGCTGCGATAAAGACCATGTCAGCACCTTCAAGCGCAGCGCGCAGGGCTTCACGGTCTTCTTCTGCAGAATTGCGACCCACTTCCGGGTTCGCACCAGCTCCCAGACCTTTGGTAATACCGCTACCGATCTGAATCGTCTGGCCTACTGCCGTTTTACGTAACGCCTGAGCGTCTGTGTTAACGGCAAAGAATTCAACACCTTCGATGCGCTCACGCACCATGTGTTCGACAGCATTACCGCCGCCACCACCGACGCCGATGACTTTAATCACCGCGTCATTGGTCAGTTCCATAGGTTCAAACATAGTTTCTCTCCGTTTTGTGCCTGTCGCGTCGGGATCAAAAACCTTAACAGCATGATCCCGTTGTTAAAACATTAGAACTCTTTTCTCAGCCAGCTGTTGATTCGTTTGAACCAGTTGCCCACTGAGGCACGTTTTTCTACTTCGGCCTCACCGCTCAGGTGAGACTCCTTCCCGTAGTGCAGCAGCCCTACAGCCGTTGAGTAGTAAGGTTCCTGCGCATAATCCGTCAGCCCGGTGATGTTCAGGGGTTGCCCGATACGCACCTGGGTATGGAATACCCGCTGCGCACAAGCTGCCAGACCATCAATTTGTGCTGCACCGCCTGTCAGAACAATGCCGGCGGCCAGATGATGTTTTACGCCTTGCTGACGTAACTGCTCCTGCAATTGCAAAATTTCATCGTTCACTAAATTCAGCAATTCTGTGTAACGAGGCTCGATAACTTCAGCCAGTGTCTGACGCTGCAGACTGCGTGGTGGACGCCCACCGACGCTCGGCACTTCGACGTTTTCGTCTTTGCCGACAATTGAACCTAATGCACAACCGTGGCGAACCTTGATCGCTTCGGCATCGGTCGGTGGCGTTCCAAACGCATAAGCGATGTCGCTGGTGACCACATTCCCTGCATAAGGGATTACCTTAGTATGACGTAGTGCGCCGCCGGTATAAACCGCGATATCCATGGTTCCACCACCAATATCAACGACACAAACACCTAATTCACGTTCATCTTCCGTCAGAACGGCATAACTGGCTGCCAGACCGGCAAAAATAAGCTGGTCGACTTTTAAGCCACAGCGTTCTACCGCTTTCACAATGTTCTTCGCCATATCGTTATGGCAGGTAATCAGGTGAACTTTAGCCTGCATACGCACGCCGGAAAGTCCGACCGGGTTTTTAATCCCTTCCTGATAATCAATGGCATATTCCTGAGGGATCACATGCAGAACCCGATGCTCATCACGTACGCGTACCGACTTAGCGGTATGCACCACGTTCTCTACATCTTCCTGCGTGACTTCCTCTTCTGAAATAGGAACCATCCCTATTTCATTCTGACAACTGATATGTTTACCAGACAAAGCAAGGTAAACAGAGGAAATTTGGCAATCCGCCATCAATTCAGCCTGATCGATGGCGCGCTGTACGCATTTCACCACCGATTCCAGGTCATTCACGCCACCCTTGTCCATGCCACGGGATGGGCAACTGCCCACGCCAATAATATTGACCATGCCATCGGGCAGAACTTCCCCCACCAATGCGGCGACCTTTGCCGTACCGATCTCCAGCCCAACTACCAGTTTTCTGTCCGTCGACTTGATCATTGTTGTTTAGCCTGTGCCTGATTCTGTTGCTGATTACTGTTTTGCTGGTCAATAAACTCTGGTGCCCAACCTACTGACGCACCGCTGTCATAACGTAAATCGACATAAGTGATGCGTTTTTTATCGGCTTCAGCCTGTTGCTGGAATCGCGGGTAAAGCTCGATAAAACGTTGTAAACGCCCCATCCGGTCATCTCTCCCCAATTCCAGCCGGACGTCATTATCCAGAGTTAACTGCCACGAGTGACGTGCACTCATTGCCACTGCTTTCAACGTGAACTTGCCGGCGGCCAGCGCCTGACTCATCGTTTGAAAGCCCTGCAAAACATCCTGTTCGCTGCCTTCCGGACCGTAAAGCAACGGCATTTTTTGTTTGACCACACGCTCGGCGGGTATGCTGAAAGATTTGCCATCGGCATCAACCATATGCAGATCATTCCAGTGTGCGACCGGCACATACTCCACGAGATGTATCTTCAGTTCATTCGGCCATTGCTTACGTACGCTGACCTGTTTTATCCAGGGTAAACGCTCAATCTGCTGCTGAATGACGTTTACATCCTGCGTCATGAACGTTCCCGGTGCCCCTAAGGACAGAATCGCCTGACGAATATCATCGTTGGTCGTGTAATGCCGCTCCCCGGTGACAACTAACTGGGACAACGGCAATCGGTTTGCATCCTGCATCCAGCCCACAACAGCCCACGCACTCCATAAAATCGTTCCTACCACCAACAGCAGAAACACGATCCCTGCCAGCTGGCCACCGTTACTGCGACGGCCGTTGCTCTCGGCCGTCTCACGCTCTCGGGTATTCAGGGCGGCTTGAGACATATCAGTCTGCCAGTTCCAGAATACGGAAAACGAGTTGCGGGAAACTCAGCCCGGCGTGTTTAGCCGCCATCGGCACCAGACTGTGGCTGGTCATTCCCGGCGACGTATTCACTTCCAGTAAGTTGAAGTTGCCGTCACCGTCCTGCATGACGTCGACACGTCCCCAGCCACTGCAATCGAGCGCCTGATAAGCCTGCAAGGCCAGTGCAGTCAACTGCTGCTCCTGCGCTTCGCTTAAACCGCTCGGGCAAAAATATTGTGTTTCATCAGACAGATATTTTGCCTGATAGTCATAAAACGTACCGGCTGGCTGGATGCGAATCGAGGGCATCACCTGGTTGCCCACGATAGCCACGGTATATTCCGGGCCACTCAGCCATTTTTCGATCAGTACGTTATCGTCATGCCTGAAACCTTCCTGCAGGGCGGGTAACAACTCTTTTTCAGTCGTCACTTTGCTCATCCCGACGCTGGAACCTTCACGGCTTGGTTTGACGATCACCGGCAGGCCTAATTCGGCGATTTTTGCCGCCAGAGTGCCCTGCCCTGCTTCTTCAATTTGTGAACGATGCAGTGCGACAAACGGCGTGACCGGTAACCCTAAAGCCTGCCACACCAGTTTGGTGCGGAACTTGTCCATAGTGAGCGCCGACGCCATCACGCCGCTGCCGGTATAAGGCAAACCGATTTGCTCCAGCAAACCCTGCAACGTTCCGTCTTCGCCACCGCGACCGTGAAGTGCGATAAAGACTTTGCTGTACCCTTCTTCTTTGAGAAGCGCCACATTAAACGTTTTGGTATCAATGCCGTGGGCATCAACACCGGATTCACGTAAACCAGCCAGCACTGCGGCACCTGACTGTAATGACACATCGCGTTCTGCGGAAGTACCACCCAACAATACCGCTACTTTCTCAGACATGATGTTCTTCACCTTTCTTTACTGGTTGCAGCTTTTGATCTGCCAATTTACGGGCCACTCTGCCGACATTACCGGCGCCCTGAACCAGAACTAAATCGTCGCCTTCGAGGATTTGCGCCAGACTTTCCGGCACCGCCTCAATATCAGAAACCAAAATCGGATCAAGCTTGCCGCGTGCGCGAATAGTGCGGCACAACGAGCGGCTGTCTGCGCCAGGGATCGGCGCTTCACCGGCCGGATACACATCCAGCATGATCAGCACATCAACCTGCGAAAGCACATTTGCGAAATCGTCGTACAGATCGCGAGTACGGGTATAACGGTGCGGCTGGAAGATCATCACCAGGCGCTTGTTTGCCCAGCCCGCACGCGCGGCTTTGATCGTCGCATCCACTTCTGTCGGATGGTGGCCGTAGTCATCGACCAGCATCGCGCTACCTGTTTTACCGTTCACATTTTCCAGCGCGTATTCGCCCAGAAAATCGAAACGGCGGCCGGTACCCTGAAAACCTGCCAGCGCACGCAAAATAGCATCGTCGCTGATATTTTCGTCCGTCGCGACGGCAACTGCGGCCGCGGCGTTCAGCGCATTGTGACGACCCGGCGCATTGAGCGTAACGCTTATCAGCGGCAAGTCCTGACGGCGCAGCGTGAAGTGACCTTGCGCGCCCACCTGACGGTAATTTTCGATAATCACATCGGCGTCTTCGCTGAAACCGTACGTCGTCATATGACGTCCTACGCGTGGGATCAGCTCACGGATAACCGGATCATCAATACACATCACTGCGCGCCCGTAGAACGGCAGGTTGTGCAGGAAATTGATGAACGTCTGCTTCAGGATTTCAAAGTCACCCTGATACGTGTCCATGTGATCCGCTTCAATGTTGGTCACGATGGCCACCATCGGTTGCAGATGCAGGAAAGACGCGTCGCTTTCGTCTGCTTCAGCGATCAGAAAACGGCTTGAACCCAGACGCGCATGCGTACCTGCCGCTTTCACCAGTCCACCGTTTACAAAGGTCGGGTCTAGTCCGGCCTCGGCATAAATACTGGTCACCATCGCCGTGGTCGTTGTTTTACCGTGCGTACCTGCCACGGCAATACCGTGACGAAAACGCATCAGTTCAGCGAGCATTTCTGCACGGCGGATCACCGGAATACGGGCTTCACGCGCCGCAACAATTTCCGGGTTATCGGATGAAATAGCGGTGGAAACTACCACCACACTGGCATCCAGCACGTTCTCCGGGCGGTGATTGAAATAAATCGTCGCGCCCAGCGCGGTCAGTTGCTGAGTCACCGCGTTAGGTGCTAAATCAGAACCGCTGATCTGATAGCCTTCATTGGCCAACACTTCGGCGATACCACCCATGCCGGCACCACCGATGCCAACAAAGTGAATGTGCCGGACACGATGCATCTCGGGCACGAAGGTACGCAGTTTCGCCAATTGTTGTGTATTCACGTTTTTATTCACTATTTCAGGTTACTGATTAATCCGTTTCTTACGGCTGGGACCCCACACTGCGTGGCCCGTTCATTTTCATTTTTTGCTTGCGGCAACCACTTCAGCGGCTACACGCTCTGTCGCATCAGGGATGGCGGCAGCACGTGCTGCCATCGCCATTTCCATCAGATGGGTTCTGTCCCATCCGGCCATCAGATCAGCGACGGCGGCGGCACTAAAATCTTTCTGTTCGATAATCTTCGCGGCACCGGCTTTTTCCAGCGGCAGCGCATTCCAGTACTGTTGACGGTCTTTATGCTGGAAAGGCACAAAAATCGCGGGTAAACCTGCGGCGGCAATTTCACTGACCGTTAACGCACCGGAGCGGCAAACCACCACATCGGCCCAGGCATAAGCCTCTGCCATGTCATCAATGAATTCGGTCACTTTATGCTGCGTCTGACCGGCTTTTTCATAAGCCTGATTCACTGACGCCAGAGCACCTTTACCGACCTGGTGCCACAACGTAATCTTATCGCCCATCAGCGCTGCCACTTCCGGCATGCTCTGATTAAGGACTCGCGCGCCCTGACTGCCACCAATCACTAATACACAGATTGGACCTTCGCGGCCGGCCAGTCGGGTTGCCGGTAATTCCAGCGCCAGCACGTCAGTACGCACCGGATTGCCAACAACGTCAGCATTTGGAAATGCCCCCGGAAACGCCTGCAATACTTTTTTGGCAATGTGCGACAACCCTTTATTGGTCATGCCGGCAATGCCATTTTGTTCGTGTAACACCACCGGAATACCCAGTGACCAGGCAGCCAGGCCTCCGGGACCGGACACATATCCGCCCATGCCCAATACCACATCAGGCTGGAAGCGCTTCATGATGGCCTTCGCCTGACGCCACGCATGATATATGCGAACCGGTGCCGTTAGTTGCGCTTTCAGACCTTTCCCACGCAATCCGGCAATTTTAATGAAATCAATCTCGATACCATGCTTTGGAACCAAATCCGCTTCCATTCGGTCTGCTGTACCCAGCCAGCGAACTTCCCAACCTTGCGCGATAAGATGATGGGCTACTGCCAGTCCCGGGAAAACATGTCCCCCGGTACCACCTGCCATCACCATTAAACGCCGGGTATTGCCACTCATCGGGCACTCCTTACAAACGCCTGGGCTTTTGCCAGCCGCGTTTCAAAATCCACTCGCAGCAATAACACGATTGCCGTCGACATAATTAACAGGCTCGACCCACCGTAACTGATGAGCGGCAATGTCAGGCCTTTAGTTGGCAACATGCCCGCCGCAGCCCCGACGTTAACCAACGCCTGGAAGCTAAACCACACGCCAATTGAACAGGCCAAAAACCCAGAAAAACGCTGGTCGGTCTCTAACGCGCGACGCCCGATGGACATGGCGCGAAAAGCGACGAAGAATACCATTAACAGGGCGAGAACCACACCGAAATACCCCAATTCCTCGCCTAAAATGGAGAAGATAAAGTCGGTGTGTGCTTCAGGTAAATACTCCAGTTTCTGGACTGAATTACCTAAACCTTGTCCCCAGAATTCGCCACGACCAAATGCCATCAGTGACTGAGTTAACTGGTAGCCACTACCAAACGGATCCGCCCACGGATTCCAGAACGATGTCACACGGCGCATACGGTATGGCTCGGCAAGAACCAGCAGTACCACTGCGAATACGCCCGAACCGATAATGGCCAGGAACTGCCACATTTTGGCCCCTGCCAGGAATAACATCGCCAGCGTGGTGATGAACAGTACAACCACCGTACCAAGGTCCGGCTGAGCCAACAGCAATACTGCCAGCACGACCATCACACCCATCGGTTTGCAGAAGCCCCAAAAGTTACTGCGCACTTCATCCACTTTTCGCACCAGATAGCTGGCGAGGTAGCAGAACAGTGACAACTTGGAGAACTCTGCCGGCTGAATACGCAGCGGCCCGAGAGAAATCCAGCGTGATGCCCCGTTAACCGAGCTGCCCACCACCAGCACCACCAGCAACATGATGACCGACAGCAGCAGCAGGACATTGCTGTACTTCTGCCAGACCGCCATCGGCACACGCAATGTCACCAGCGATAAACCAAAGGCCAGACCGAGATAAATAGCATCACGTTTAGCAAACAAAAACGGATCGTCTGCCAGACGCTGACCAATCGGCATCGACGCTGATGTCACCATCACGAAGCCGACGATAGCCAGCCCGAAGGTCAGCCACAGCAAAGTCCGGTCATACAACACCAGTGTGACGGACTCGCTTTCTTTGGCGCCCATCACCCAATCATTAAATTTGCCGACGAGGCTCAGCCCGGGTATCCGCATCAACCCAACTCCTTCGCCAGCGCGGTAAAGATATCGCCGCGTTGTTCAAAACTGCGGAACTGATCCAGGCTGGCGCAGGCTGGCGACAGTAAAACCATATCGCCGGAAACCACACGCGTGCTGATATCACGCATCGCCTGTTCCATCGTTTCAAACAAGGAAGAAACGTCAGGGCGCAAATCCGCCAGCTCTGCGCCATCACGGCCAAAGCAGTAAATACGCAGATTGTCGCCCTGCAAATAACGCGTCAGTGGCGAGAAATCAGCAGATTTACCGTCCCCGCCTAATAACAGATGCAGCGTGCCTTCAACGTGCAGACCGTTCAATGCGGCTTCGGTACTGCCGACATTGGTCGCTTTAGAGTCGTTAATCCAGCGAACGCCGTTATGTTGCCATGCCACCTGAAAACGATGAGCCAGACCGGTAAAGGTCGTCAGGGCTTTCAGGCTGGACGCATGAGGAATACCGACTGCATCCGCCAGCGCCAGCGCCGCCAGGGCATTGGTGTAGTTATGGCGTCCTGTCAGTGGCATCTCACGGGTATTCAGGACTTTCTCGCCACGCACACGTAACCAGATATCATCCTGCTGACGGGTCAGATGGTAATCCCCCACATCAACACCAAAACTCACGCAGCGTTTATCCGCGCCACGTACCGGCATGGTCAGCGCATCGTCGGCATTGACGACGCATAATGCTGCGTTCTCATAAACTTTCAGTTTGGCTGCACGGTATTGCTGCAAACCAAACGGATAGCGGTCCATGTGGTCTTCAGTTACGTTGAGAATAGTCGCCGCCGCCGCATGAAGACTGTGTGTGGTTTCAAGCTGGAAGCTGGAAAGCTCAAGCACAAACAGATCGTATTCGTGATCCAGCATGGTCAGCACAGGCAAACCGATATTGCCGCCCACGCCCACGCGCCATCCGGCCGCTTTCGCCATCTCGCCGACCAGCGTGGTGACGGTGCTTTTACCGTTCGAACCGGTGATAGCCACAATTGGGGTTTGCGTTTCGCGGCAGAACAATTCGATATCGCCAATGATTTCCACGCCAGCCTCTGCAGCTGCACTCAGTGCTGGCGTTGCCAGCGCAACACCCGGACTTGAAATGATCAAATCAGCGTCCAGCAGCCAGTCTTCATTGAGTGAACCGAGATGACACTCAATGTTATCCGCCAGTTTATCGAGTCCTGGCGGGCTGACGCGGGTATCAATGACACGCGGCGTGACGCCACGTGCAACAAAGAAATCAACACAAGACAGGCCGGTAAGACCCAGCCCGATGATGACCACTTTTTTACCCTGATAGTCAGCCATAATTACCGTACCTTCAGCGTCGCCAGGCCAATCAGCACCAGCATCAGCGAAATAATCCAGAAGCGCACAATAACGCGCGGTTCCGGCCAGCCTTTAAGTTCGTAGTGATGATGGATAGGCGCCATACGGAAAATGCGCTGCCCACGTAACTTAAAGGACCCAACTTGTAAGATTACCGACAGGGTTTCGACAACAAACACACCGCCCATAATCACCAGCAAAAACTCCTGACGCAGCAGCACAGCGATAGTGCCCAGCGCGCCACCCAGCGCCAGAGAACCGACATCGCCCATGAAAACTTGTGCCGGATAGGTGTTGAACCACAGGAACCCGAGCCCGGCACCGACAATTGCGGTACACACGATCACCAGTTCACCCGCGTGACGCAGATAAGGGATGTGCAGGTAGCTGGCAAAATTCATGTTACCGGTCGCCCATGCCACCAGCGCAAAGCCCGCCGCGACGAAAACCGTTGGCATAATCGCCAGCCCGTCCAGACCATCCGTCAGATTGACGGCGTTACTGGTACCGACAATCACAAAGTAGCTCAGCAGGATGTACATCAAACCCAGCTGCGGCATGATGTCTTTAAAGAACGGCACCACCAGCTCGGTCGCTGGCGTGTCTTTACCAATGGCATACATCGTGAAAGCGGCGGCCAGCGCAATGACTGACTGCCAGAAGTATTTCCAGCGGGCGATCAGCCCCTTGGTGTCTTTACGCACGACTTTGCGATAGTCATCGATAAAGCCCACCACACCGTAACCCAGCAATACGAACAGTACGCACCACACGTATGGATTGGACGGATAGGCCCACATCAATACGGAAATCGTGATAGACGCCAGAATCATCAGGCCGCCCATCGTTGGTGTACCACGTTTACTGAAATGTGATTCCGGGCCGTCGTTACGGACAATCTGGCCGAAAGACATTTTCTGCAGACGGGCAATCATGCGAGGCCCAATCCACAGCGACAGGAACAAAGCGGTCAGCAGGCTGACAATGGCGCGAAACGTCAGATAAGAAAAGACGTTGAAGCCGGAATAATATTTGACCAAATGTTCGGCCAGCCAAACTAACATGTTGCATTCTCCTGTAACGCGCGTACTACCTGCTCCATTGCGGCACTACGTGAACCTTTAATCAAAACGGTAATTACCGCATGTTCAGACAGTAAGCTCGTTAAACGGGCCGTCAGGGCTGCCTTATCTTCCAGATGTTCACCACACCCGCTGACATCACTGATGATGCGGCTGTCATGACCAATGCTGAATACTTTGTCGATACCGGCGTCGCGGATAGCTTCACCGACCTGACGATGGCAATGTTCGCTTTCAGCGCCCAGTTCAGCCATATCGCCCACTGCCATCACGCGGTAGCCCGGCATTTCCGCCAGCACCTGTGCAGCAGCGGTCATTGAACCCACATTCGCGTTGTAGCTGTCATCAAGCAAGGTTTTGCCCTCGCTGATAACGATCGGGAATAAGCGCCCTTTCACGGATTGCAGCGTCGCCAGCCCGGCGCGCACGTTCTCCGGCGATGCACCGACAGACATTGCCAGCGCAGCCGCCGCGAGTGCGTTAGCGATATTGTGACGACCCGGAACCGGCAGCGAAACATCAATGCTGCCCTGAGGAGAATGCAGTGTGAACGCGGTATTCAGCGGGCTGATGTTGACATCAGTCGCACTGAAATCGATGCCTTCACCGAAAGCGGGAGAAAAACGCCAGACGGTTTTACCGTTCAGCTTATGCTGCCAGTTCGCCCAATCGTTGTTATCCGCATTGATCACGGCAATGCCGTTTTCCGGCAGCCCATCGAAAATCTCGCCTTTCGCACGGGCCACGCCTGCGAGGGAACCGAAACCCTCCAGATGTGCGGCGGACAAGTTATTCACCAGCGCCGTTTCAGGTCGTGCCAGCGCAGTGGTGTAGGCGATTTCACCCGCATGATTCGCGCCCATTTCGATGACAGCAAAATCATGTTCTGCCGTTAAGCGCAGCAACGTCAGAGGAACGCCAATGTCGTTATTGAAGTTGCCTGCGGTATACAGCACATTGCCGCACTCGCGCAAAATCGCCGCGGTCATCTCTTTCACAGACGTCTTGCCGGATGAACCGGTCAGGCCGACGACACGCGCCGGAACCTGCTGACGCACCCAGCCGCCCAGTTGCCCGAGCGCAATACGGGTGTCAGCAACCACTAACTGAGGAACATCTACCGGTAAGCGCTTACTTACCAGTAAAGCCCCTGAACCGGCTTTTACGGCATCAGCGGCAAAGTCGTGGGCATCGAATTTTTCGCCTTTCAGGGCGACAAACAAACAGCCTTCAGTGATCTGACGGGTGTCCGTCGTCACGCTGTCAATTTGAGTATCAGTGCCGATGAGCTCAGCGTTGAGCGCATCAGCCAGCGTTTGCAGGGAAACACGGATCATGCGATCACCCCCAGCAAACGTGCAACCGTCACACGGTCGGAATAGTCGAGACGCTGGTTTCCGACGAGCTGGTAATCCTCATGCCCTTTACCGGCAATCAACACAACGTCGTCTTCTTTCGCCTGCATGATCGCGCTGGTGACTGCTTCTGCGCGGCCATGGATTTCCTGCACACGTCCTGCATCAAGCAGACCGGCAAGGATATCTGCAACGATAGCGCGAGGCTCTTCGCTGCGAGGATTATCATCGGTAACAATCACGCGGTCAGCGTATTGCTCAGCAATAGCGCCCATCAGCGGACGCTTGCCTTTATCGCGATCTCCACCGCAACCAAAAACGCACCACAACGTGCCGCGACAATGTAGCCGCGCTGCCGCCAGCGCTTTTTCCAGTGCGTCAGGAGTGTGCGCATAATCAACCACTGCCGTAGGTTTACCCGGCGCATTGAAAACTTCCATACGGCCACAAACCGGTTGCAGCTGAGAGGCGGTCGCCAGTAATTGCGCCAGCGGATAATCCAGAGAAAGCAGCGTGGCCAGCGCAACCAGCAGATTGCTGACGTTGAAGGCCCCCATCAGGCGGCTCTCCAGCTTGCCTTCACCCCAGCTTGAATCGATGTTTACGGTGGCACCGTTATCGTGATAATTCACGCTACGTGCCACCAGCCAGCGGCCACTCCAGCCTGCCGGAATTTTGTCTTCCATGCTGACCGCAATAGCATTTGGCGTTTTCGCCAGCCAGCGTGCACCGACTTCATCGTCAGCATTGATAATTTTTTGACCGACCTGATGTGAGGCGAAAAGCTGCCATTTGGCATCTTCATAGCTTTGCATATCACCGTGGTAATCAAGGTGATCACGGCTCAGGTTGGTAAATGCGGCAGCGGCAAACGGCAGTGCGGCAACACGGTGCTGAACCAGCCCGTGTGAAGAAACTTCCATTGCGGCAAAGGTTGCACCCAGTTTCACCAGGTCAGCCAGAATGTGCTGAACCTGTACGGCAGAACCGGTGGTGTTTTCCGCTGGTATCACGTTATCCAGCAGGCCATTGCCCACAGTGCCCATCACGGCACTGGTTTCGCCCAGCAACTGGCTCCATTGCGCCAGCAGTTGCGTGGTCGTGGTTTTGCCGTTGGTGCCAGTTACGCCAACCAGACGTAATTCTTTGCCCGGTTGCTGGTAAAAACGTCCCGCCAGCTCTGACAGCAGAATATTGAGATCCTCAAGATAAACCACCGGTACGCCATGCATCTGGCAGACCGTTCCGTGCTGTTGCTCACCCTTTGCCTCGGCCACAACGGCGGCGACGCCCTGGGCAATTGCCTGGGGAATAAAACGACGCCCGTCACTGGTATGGCCTGAAACCGCGACAAACAGATCGCCGGCAGCCGCAACGCGGCTGTCCAGAATCATGTCTTTTAGCGCTACCGCCGGGGCATCACTCACCCAGGGCGCTAAGATGTCGCGCAAATTACGATCTGCCACCTGAAGCCTCTTTTTGATTATTCACTATGTCTGCGTTTTCATCGGCAGTCAGCGCATCCGGTTCAACGTTCATGGTGCGCAATACGCCGCCCATGATGGCGCCAAACACCGGTGCGGAAACGGCCCCACCGTAATATTTCCCTGCCTGTGGATCGTTGATAACCACCACAAGGGCAAATCTTGGATTGCTTGCTGGCGCAACGCCGGCGGTATAGGCAATGTATTTGTTAACGTACTTCCCATCCGGGCCGACTTTTTTTGCGGTACCGGTTTTAATCGCAATGCGATAGCCCTTGATTGCCGCTTTCACGCCACCGCCGCCAGGCAGTGCCACGCTTTCCATCATATGCACAACGGTACGTACCAGCGGTTCAGGGAAGACGCGCTCGCCGGAAACCGGCGGATCAACTCGTGTGATCGACAATGGGCGATAAACGCCCATGCTGCCGATTGTTGCGTAGACTCGCGCTAACTGGAGAGGTGTCACCATTAGCCCGTAGCCGAAAGAGAAGGTGGCCCTCTCTATGTCAGACCACCGTTGTTTTTTAGGGTATAAGCCACTGCTTTCTCCGACCAGCCCCAAATTGGTCGGTTTTCCCAATCCGAATCGCGAGTAAGTATCTACCAGCTCAGCGGATGGCATCGATAACGCCAGTCGTGAAACACCGACGTTACTCGACTTCTGCAAGATACCCGTAACGGAAAGCTCCGCGTAACGGGCCACATCTTTAATCTCATGACCGTTAATCCGGTACGGCAAAGTATTCAGTACGCTGTTCTCGCGCACCACACCGTTTTTCAATGCCGTCATCACCACCATCGGTTTCACTGTGGAACCCGGTTCGAAGATGTCGGTGATGGCACGGTTACGCATCACGTCTTTTGGCGTATCCGGCATGTTGTTCGGGTTGTAGGACGGGCTGTTAGCCATCGCCAGCACTTCACCGGTTTGCACATCGACCAGCACCGCAGTGCCCGACTCGGCTTTGTTGAATGCCACGGCGTTGTTAAGCTCGCGGTAAACCAGCGCCTGCAAACGCTCATCGATGCTGAGCGCCAGATTGTGTGCTGCCTGGCTGTCTACAGTAGAAATATCCTCGATGACGCGCCCGAAGCGGTCTTTACGAATGGTACGTTCACCCGGTTTACCGGTCAGCCAGCGGTCAAAACTCTTCTCGACGCCTTCAATACCTTCTCCGTCGATATTGGTGACGCCAATAACATGCGACGTCACCTGCCCGGCCGGGTAATAGCGGCGGGATTCCTGACGCAGGGAAATCCCCGGCAGTTTGAGTTTACGGATATATTCGCCGACCGCAGGATTGACCTGACGCGCCAGATACACGAAGCGCCCATTTGGATTGGCAGTAATGCGGGAAGAAAGTTGGGTAAGAGGCATATTCAGTGCATCGGCCAGCGCTTTCCATTTGGTATCGGAGGTGATACCGCCGCGATCGCTAATTTCTTTTGGGTCAGCCCAGATGGCATTAACCGGTACACTGACCGCCAGCGGGCGACCAGAGCGATCGGTAATCATGCCACGGGAGGTTGGAATGGTTTGTACGCGAAGGGAACGCAGGTCACCTTCCTTCACCAGCTTATCCGGATTAATCACCTGCAGATACGCCACACGCAACATCAGGCCAACCAATGCCAGCAGGATACAAGCGCACAACAACGCAAAACGCCAGCTGATAAAGCTGGCTTGATTTTCGGGACGCTTTAACTTCGCGGTGCGTGTTGCTTTCATTCGCTGCCTGTATTCTCCGTGCGCATTTTAAGGCTGAACCACAATAATTTCTTGAGATGGATCAACGTGTTGCATTTGCAATTTCTCCGTTGCGATGCGTTCTACCCGGCTGTGATCACCGAGGGCGTTCTCTTCAAGGATCAGGTTGCGCCATTCAATGTCCAGCGCATCCCTTTCCAGGACTAATTGTTCACGCTGAGCCGTCAGCAAACGCGTACGGTGAGCGGTAGTGACCACTAAAATTGCGCTGACCAAAACGGCGATCATCAGAATTAACGGGATCTTGCCGTTACGAAGGATATCGCTGGCGATCACTCCCACTAATCCGTGGCGTTCGTTGCCTATCACGCTGTTGTTCTCTCAGCAAAACGCAGAACAGAACTGCGTGCCCGCGGGTTTTCTGCCACTTCGGCTTCAGAGGGCATCATTTTCCCGACTGATTTCAGAGAACGTCCGCCAAGTTCCGCGATTTGCGCTTCCGTCATCGGGATACCGGCTGGCACCTGCGCGCCACGGCTATGCTGACGGATGAAGCGTTTCACAATCCGGTCTTCCAGAGAGTGGAAGCTGATCACGGATAAACGTCCTTCAGGTGCCAAAATTTCCAGTGCGCCATCCAGCGCACGTTCAATCTCTTCCAGCTCACTGTTGATGTAGATACGGATCGCCTGGAAGCTGCGCGTGGCCGGATGCTTGTGCTTCTCACGCACTGGCGAGGCATTAGCGATCAGATCCGCCAGCTCTTTAGTCCGGGTCATCGGCAATTCGCGGTTACGCTCAACGATCGCGCGTGCAATGCGTTTGGCAAAACGCTCTTCACCAAAAGTTTTCAACACCCAGGCAATATCTTCGGCTTCGGCTTTCATCAGCCATTCAGCTGCTGAATAACCACGGGTAGGATCCATACGCATATCCAGAGGCCCGTCACGCATAAATGAGAATCCACGTTCAGGATCATCAAGCTGAGGAGAAGAAACGCCTAAATCCAGCAGTACGCCGTCGATCTTGCCTTCGAGACCCCGATCCCGCACATAGTCGGCCAGATCAGAAAAAGGTCCGTGAACGATAGAGAAACGCGGATCATCAATAGATTCTGCGGCTTTGATCGCCTGTGGATCACGGTCAATCGCCAGCAAGCGTCCGTCCGGCCCAAGCTGGGACAGAATCAGACGTGAATGGCCACCACGGCCAAAAGTTCCGTCTATGTAAATGCCGTCCTGTCGAATGTTGAGGCCGTTAACGGCTTCATCCAGCAAAACGGAAGTGTGTTTGTAGTTTTCAACCATGCTTATAATGACAAGTCCTGTAATCGGTCAGAAAGTGGCTCCTGAGACGATTGTTCAGCGTCGATGTCTTCCTTAACTTGTTGATACCAGGTCTGTTCATCCCACAATTCAAACTTATTGAACTGCCCAACCAGCATCACTTCTTTTGCGAGCCCGGCATGCTGACGCAATGTTGTTGCAATCAGCAGACGCCCGGCATTATCCATCTGACATTCACTGGCATGCCCCAGTAAAAGGCGCTGAATACGGCGCTCAATGGGGTTCATACTCGACAGACGGGACAATTTTTGTTCGATAACTTCCCACTCAGGGAGGGGGTAAAGGAGGAGACATGGGTGATGGAGGTCTATGGTGCACACCATTTGACCTTGCGATTCTTCGCTCAGTAAATCCCGATAACGGGTGGGTACGGCAAGTCGCCCTTTACTGTCGAGGTTAACCATCGTCGCGCCACGAAACATGACCGCTCTACCCCTCTGTGACCCTTTTCACCACTTTCCCCCACAAATTCCCACAGAAAAGAGTTTACGGATGGTTTTAAAACCTTGTCAAGCCAGAGCGGAGACGGTTTGGCAATATTTACGCAGCCACACAAATGCTTAGCGCAATGTGATGAGGTTTTTTAGAGGGGGTATAGAAAATAACGTCATGATTAGTTGAAGAAATTTCGGAGGGTTAATAATTTCGTTTAAAAAAAAGCCAAACTGAACATTATTTAACTATTTATATTCTTCTGCTATCCAACTCTCATTTCCTGACCGTTTTGCCTTAACAAAAATCATTTTCAATTTTTTTCTGGCTGTCACGTCTAAATCAACATCATTTTACATGCCAACCCGCATGGCATAAGCCTTCGGGCAGATTTAAAAGCCATCAGTACCGCAGCAAACTCACACCGCTGGAATTTAAGCGGGGAATTCTACAGCACTTTTGCGGCGAGCATTAACGTATTTTAGAAATTGATTGGAAGGTTTATATCAGCAGAAGGAAAGCAAAAACATTTGTTAATAATTCAGCAGTATGGGAATGCTCCTAAATTGCCCATTAAAGTCATATGGGAATTCTCGTATTTTGATTATCAGAAACGGCAACGCAAATTACCGGAATGTTTTAACGCGATTCAGCAACGGTGAAAAAGACGGGCAGTCAGGTGAATACCCGTCCGGGATTTATTTGCGGCTCAGGCGACCACGGCGGAACAAATTACGGCGGATACGGGTCAGCCCGGCTTTCGGCTTCTTCGGCTCATCCAGACAGGCCAGAACCAGCTCCAGTACACGTTCAGCCACATCGCGGTGACGCTGCGCCACGGCCAGAACCGGGCATTCGAGGAAATCGAGCAGCTCGTTATCGCCGAATGTGGCAATAGCGAGATTGACCGGTAAACGCCCTTCCATTTTCAGCGTCACGTCCATCACACCCTGCAACAGCTGGAATGACGTCGTAAATAACGCCTGCGGCATCGGGTGCGTTTTTAGCCATTCGGCAAACACTATGGCCGCTGATTCACGATCATAAGCATTGGCATAAAGGTATTCCGGCTGGCGTGGATCTTCAGCCCATGCCTGGCGGAATCCCTGCTCGCGCAGAAAACTCACGGAAAGCTCAGGCAACGCGCCGAGATACAATACCGATTCAGCAGGAAAGGTGCGCAACTCCTGCGCCAGCATCAGTGCGTCATCCTGATCGGCACCCACAACACTGATGAAGTGTTCGGGATCCAAAGCGCGATCAAGCGCAATGATCGGGAAATCATCGTTGGCCCAGCGCTGATAGAAAGGATGTTCCGGCGGCAATGACGTGGAAATAATGATCGCATCTACCTGACGTTGCAGCAGATGTTCGATGCAGCGCATTTCGTTGTCAGGCTGATCTTCTGAACAGGCGATTAGCAGTTGATAACCCCGCTGACGGGCCTGACGCTCGAGGAAGTTGGCGATTTTGGTGTAACTGGTATTTTCCAGATCGGGGATCACCAGGCCAATAGAACGGGTGCGACCGGCGCGTAAACCCGCTGCCACCGCATTCGGGTGATAGTTATGTTCCTTCACGACAGCCATAACTTTTTCGACTGTCTTATCGCTGACACGATACTGTTTCGCTTTGCCATTAATCACATAACTGGCCGTTGTACGCGAAACGCCCGCTAACCTCGCGATCTCATCCAGCTTCACTGAGAAACCCCTTAATAAAGATAATGCTTTATCTAACCGCAGAAGCCTCTGCCGGGCAAGGTGTTTTACCGAATCGCTTCACCTGTCTCGCAAAAAATAAAGCCCAACTCAAGAGCCGGGCTTTTAAATATCAGATAAGTTTCACATCTTGCTGATTATTTACGCTTTAGCGCATGATTTTGTCGCCACGGGAGACACCCACTACGCCGGAGCGCGCAACTTCGACGATTTCAGCCACATCACGGATACTGGCTAAAAACGCGTCCAGTTTGTCACTGGTACCCGCCAGCTGAACGGTGTAAAGCGTTGCTGTGACATCCACAATCTGACCGCGGAAAATCTCGGTAGAGCGTTTAACTTCTTCCCGGCCATAACCGGAAGCCTGCACCTTCACCAGCATGATTTCACGCTCAACGTGAGCGCCCTGCACCAGTTCCGTGACTCGTAATACGTCTACCAGCTTATGCAGCTGTTTTTCGATTTGCTCGAGCACCTTGGCATCACCCACGGTCTGAATCGTCATGCGCGACAAGGTAGGATCATCCGTCGGTGCAACGGTCAGGCTTTCAATGTTATAGCCACGCTGAGAGAACAGGCCAACCACGCGGGACAACGCGCCCGATTCGTTTTCCAGTAATACTGATAAAATCCGGCGCATGATCAGGTCCTCTCCGTTTTGCTTAACCACATTTCGTCCATCGCACCGCCACGGATGTGCATAGGGTAAACGTGTTCTGTTTCATCCACGCTGATATCAACAAATACCAGACGATTTTTCTGTTCCAGCGCCAGCGCCAGCTTGCTTTCCAGCTCATCCGGCGTGCGGATAGCAATACCCACATGCCCGTAAGCTTCCGCCAGTTTCACGAAATCAGGCAGCGATTGCATGTAAGACTGAGAATGACGGCCGGAGTAAATCATGTCCTGCCACTGCTTCACCATGCCCAGATAGCCATTGTTCAGGTTCACGACGATCACTGGCAAATCGTATTGCAGCGCGGTCGACAGCTCCTGAATGTTCATCTGGATACTGCCGTCACCGGTCACACAAATTACCGTCTCATCCGGCAGGCCAAGTTTCACACCCAGCGCAGCAGGCAGGCCAAAGCCCATCGTGCCGAGGCCACCGGAGTTGATCCAGCGACGCGGTTTATCGAACTTATAATATAGTGCAGCAAACATCTGATGCTGCCCGACGTCCGACGTGACGTAGGCATCGCCTTTGGTCAGACGGTGCAGCGTTTCGATAACCGCCTGTGGCTTGATGGTACCGGTATTTTTGTCGTAGCTCAGGCACTCACGCCCGCGCCAGTTCTCAATATTTTGCCACCAGTCGCGCAGCGCATCGAATTCCTGCTTTTCGTCGCTTTGTGCCAGCAATTCCAGCATCTGAATCAGCGTCTGCTTCGCATCACCCACAATCGGAATATCCGCATTCACGGTTTTGGAAATGGACGTCGGGTCGATATCAATGTGCATAACCGTCGCATTCGGGCAGTACTTCGCCAGATTATTGGTGGTACGGTCGTCGAAACGCACACCCACACCGAAGATTAAATCCGCGTTGTGCATCGCCATATTGGCTTCGTAAGTACCGTGCATGCCGAGCATACCGAGGCTCTGGCGATGGGTTCCGGGAAATGCGCCCAACCCCATCAGGGAACTGGTGACGGGCAGATTCAGTTTCTCTGCCAGTTGCAACAGTTCAGCATCACACTCAGAATTAATCGCACCGCCGCCGACGTACAACACCGGTTTCTTCGCCGCCAGTAAAGTCTGGACTGCGCGTTTGATTTGCCCGCGATGGCCTTGCACCGTCGGGTTATAGGAGCGCATCGCAACCTGATCAGGATAGGCGTAAGGCAGTTTAATCTGCGGGTTCACCACATCTTTTGGCAGGTCGACAACCACCGGGCCAGGACGGCCGGTAGAGGCAAGATAAAACGCTTTTTTCAGCACAGTCGGAATATCTTCCGCACGTTTTACCAGAAAACTGTGTTTCACCACCGGGCGTGAAATCCCCACCATGTCGCATTCCTGGAATGCGTCATAACCGATGAGTGAACTGTGTACCTGGCCGGATAGCACCACTAGCGGAATGGAATCCATATAAGCCGTGGCAATGCCGGTGATCGCATTGGTTGCGCCGGGACCGGAAGTCACCAGCACGACGCCCACGTCACCCGTGGCACGCGCATAACCGTCAGCCATATGAACAGCACCCTGTTCATGTCTCACCAGCACATGATCTATCCCACCGACCGTATGCAGGGCATCATAGATATCCAACACCGCACCGCCGGGATAACCGAATACGTGCTTAACGCCCTGGTCGATTAACGACCGGACGACCATCTCGGCTCCTGACAACATCTCCATGGTTTTGCCTCCAGGCTTTTTGCTTCTTTTATAGGATGACTTGTGTTTCAGCTAGCTGTTCTATCAGCAGCAATTTAAAGATAAATTGCTGAATTTTAGGACTTTCTATCGGGCTCACAAAACCCTGCTGTTCTTATTGGCGTTCAAGAATCTAACTCAGTACCTTAGCGTCAGAACCGGAGTCAGGCAAACGCCAAAAATTCTGCACAGGCATGATTTTATCGCCTCGCACTGCCTTCATTCTCCCGCTCGGGACAAAACACTGCCTGCGAGCACTAACCAGTCAGAAATATCAGGAAGGCTGGAAAAATTACAGTATTAAATTATGTCCATAGCGGACCTGAAACTAAAACGAGGGAAGAAAACCGGCGAAGTGACATACGCCGGTGATTCAGAAAGGAAAGTGATGAAACGGGCAGATGAAGCATTACTCCTGATAAAGCTGATCGATTTCCTTCTGATAACGGCTGAAAATATTTTTGCGGCGCAGTTTAAGGGTCGGGGTCAGTTCACCCGCTTCCATCGTGAAAGGTTTGGTCAGCAACACAAACTTTTTCACCTGCTCAAAACCGGCAAGATCATGCTGAATCTCGCGTAGCTGGTGAGCAAACAGCGAGAGGATCTGCTCGTTTTTCACCAGTCCGGCGCGATTGAAATAATCAATACGGTGCGCCTGGGCATACACGTTCAGCACATCAAAATCAGGCACGATCAGCGCAGAAACAAAGTGCCTTTCATCGGCGATGACTGCCGCCTGCTCGATATAACGATCCTGCACCAGCGTGCCTTCGATACGCTGCGGAGCAATGTATTTTCCGCCCGACGTTTTCATCAGATCTTTGAGTCGTTCGGTAATAAACACATTCCCTTGTGCATCCATTTTCCCGGCATCACCGGTTTTAAACCAGCCGTCGGCAGTGAAACTGGCCGCCGTCTCTTCCGGTTTATTGAAGTAACCCCGCAGGAGTGTTGGGCCGCGAACCTGAATCTCATTCTCCTCGCCGATCCGCACTTCAATCTCTGGTAACGCCGTTCCGACAGAACCAAAGCGGAAATCATTTTCTTCCCAGCAGGTCACCGTCGCGCACGTTTCCGTCAGGCCGTAGCCGTATTTGATTTTCAGACCGAGTGATTCGAAAAACAGAATGACATTGTCGTCCAGACTTGCACCGGCGGCAGGCAGAAAACGCAGATTGCCACCCAGCAAATCACGCAGCTTTTTTAGCACCAGTTTATCGGCGAGAAAATGCGCAGGCGCCAGCCAGAACGGATAACGTTCGCCACGGCGCTCGATCAAAAACTTCTCTTTGCCCTGCCCGACGGCCCAGTGGAAAAGCCGCTTTTTGAGGGTTCCTGCGCGCGCGACTTTGTCGTGGATCGCGCTGAACACTTTTTCATAGAAGCGCGGTACCGCACACATTACTGTCGGTTTAATGGCCTGCAAAGCATCACGCACCAGATCAGTTTCGCGCAGGAACACGTTTTGCGCACCGCAATGCATCACGAAGAAACTCCATGCGCGTTCAAAAACGTGCGCCAGCGGCAGAAAACAAAGGGAAACATCATGCTCCGAAATGCTCAGACGCCTTTCATGCTGCATCAGTTGCGTCGCCATGCTGCGGTAATCCAGCATCACGCCTTTTGCTTCTCCGGTGGTGCCCGAGGTATAGATAAGCGTGAACAGATCACTCAGGTCACGGGCATTCACCCGCACTTCACGCTCAGCAGCTAGAGCAGCATCCCGGGGAACAACGCCTGAAACATGCCGGGCAATGGGTACGCCACGTAAATCGACATCATTGTCCAGCACCAGTATGTGTTTCAGCTGCGGGCAGAGATCACGCACAGCCACCGCCGCGTCATATTGTTTCTGACCGACGACAAACAAAATACGGACATCCGCATCATTGAGTACATATGCGGACTGCGCGGGTGTATTGGTGGCATAAACCGGCACGGTGACAGCACGCAATTGCAGGATCGCAAGATCTGCTGTCGCCCAGGCCATCGAATTATTCCCGCAAATGGCGATCCGTTCCTGAACGCCCACTTGCTCCTGCAATAACACGTCGGATAAGGCATCCACTTTCTCGCCCAGCTCACGCCAGGTCAGGGCAGATTCTGCCGCTGGCGACCACTCGCGAAATGCAGTCTGTTCAGCGCGGGCAACGACTTGCTGACGAAAACGGGAAATCAGATGGTAATCATTTAAGGTTGGATTCATTGAGCGTTTATACCGGCGTCCAGCGTAGTCAGTAAAAGGAGGGAGCTGACTGCATTGCTCTGTTACAAAGATTTAACGCAGTCTACCGACAAAGATTGCAAGGCGAAATGAAATTGTAGGAGCTGCAGCAGGGTTTTGGAAATATCACGCGGAATTTCTAAGACAAAAAAAACCTGCAGGACTCTAACGAGGAGAAAAAAACCTGCAGGATAAAAAACTATCTGATAAAGAACAGGCAGCCACTTTCGCTGCAATCGCGGCTGCCAAAAAAGTCGTAATGACTGACTGATTACAGAGAAACAACACACTGGCTCAATAATGTTTTCATCCACATATTACCTTTGTCTTTGCTGGATGATTCGTGCCAGGAAAGATAACAAGTCAGCGTATTTTTCATCCACGGCAATGGAATGACGGATAAATTAAGTATTCCTGCATTTGCCTGTGCCAGCCAGCGCGGCACCAGTGCAACCATGTCGGTTTTGGAGACAATTTCCATGACACTGAACAGATCGGTTCCTTGATAGGAAATCAGCGAAACTAATTCAGAGTCGTCGTAATAAGGTGAACTGAAAGAATAGAAGCGGTCCATCATCATGACAGCATGTTTTTCTTTCAGATACTTTTCATCAGACATATGCGGGCTGATGCGGGGATGATTTTGCGCTGCAACCAGAACCAGCTCATCATTAAATAAGGCATGATTGCAAAAATCAGCACGCTCAAATTTACGATAACTGATCACAAATTCTATATTCTGGTAACGCAGCTGATGTTCAATATCATCGTTAACAATCGTTTGCAGTTTAACACTGACACCCGGCGATAATTCTTCGGCGGCATTCAGCACCAGGCTGGTGAAGCGTTTATCGAGCGGGCTGCAAATAGCGACATTAAACTGGCGTGTGCTGAGATAAGGGTCAAAACCTGCCCCCGGCAGTTCGTTCATCACCAGTTGCAAAGCCTGTCTGATCGGGCCAAACAGTTGACGTGCACGCATCGTCGGTTGGATCCCGCGCCCGAAACGCACAAACAAATCATCATTAAACATCACTTTCAAACGGGCAACGGCATTACTGACCGCTGGCTGGGACATCCCCAACATATTGGCTGCACGTGTAATATTTTGTAATTGCATGACGGCATCAAAAACCGTTAATAAATTTAAATCAACATTGCGAAGGTGCGTTTCTGCCTCAGCGGTTTTAGGTTGTATTTCTGTATCGGCGTCAGACATGATATCCCTCATAATAGACATTCGAATCCAAATAAAATGATTATCTTCAATAATCTATTTCGTAAAGCGCAGCATTGAGATGGTATTGGGGAACATAAATATTGGCAGAGAAAACGCAGCAAATTCTCATCAATTCATTTTCAGAAAAATATGAATTTTTGTTTCCAATAATCAGAAACAGAAATACAAATTTTATTTCCCACAAAGAAACTGATGATATCAAACAGCAAAATATTTCCGTAAACAACATTCTAAAAATGAATAATAAGTTAAGCCATACTAAATCATTTTTAATTCACTGTATTAAATAGAGTATTTATCCAGGTGCCCCCGGGCGGGTGCATTTTTTTTGTTCTTATTTTTCCGCCCCCCTTTAAAACCTTCATCCCGAGTACCTCGGCGACGCCAGTGTTTTATGCTAAATGAGATTAAATATCATTTTGGCGATTTTCTTGAATTTCCACACAGTGAAGGTTGACATACCGCACACATTCCCGTATCACTTTAGTCACTGTTTGAACGATATCCGTTCTGACCACCCGATGATGAGAAGCTGAAACACATGTTCATGATGACCCGTCTCCTAGGCCTACTACTCAACGCAGAATATTTGCGCGGTAAGCCAGTGGGCGAAAATCAGAACTGATTCAACTTCCACAGACAATAAACCCGCGCCGATGCGCGGGTTTTTTTTTATCTCCCGCAGGGCGCGAAAGTAAAAGCAGACAAGGAATAACCCATGAGCGAGCAAGTCATTATTTTCGATACCACGCTGCGTGACGGTGAACAGGCGTTACAAGCCAGCCTGAGTGTTAAAGAGAAGATTCAAATTGCAATGGCGCTGGAAAGAATGGGCGTTGACGTGATGGAAGTCGGCTTCCCGGTCTCCTCTCCCGGCGATTTCGAGTCTGTACAAACTATCGCGCGCCAGATTAAAAATAGCCGTGTTTGCGGTCTGGCCCGCTGTGTGGACGGTGACATCGACGCCGCTGCCGAAGCATTACGCGTCGCAGAAGCTTTCCGAATCCACGTCTTCCTGGCCACTTCTACCCTGCACATTGAATCCAAACTGAAGCGCTCGTTTGATCAGGTGCTGGAAATGGCCACGCATTCCGTGAAACGCGCCCGTAATTATACTGACGACGTCGAATTCTCCTGCGAAGATGCCGGCCGTACCCCACTGGATAATCTGTGCCGCGTGGTCGAAGCTGCAATCAAAGCCGGGGCGACCACCATCAACATTCCTGACACCGTGGGTTACACGACGCCGGTTCAGTTCGGTGGCATCATCACCAATTTGTATGAGCGTGTTCCAAACATTGATAAAGCGATTATTTCCGTTCACTGCCACGATGATCTGGGCATGGCTGTCGGTAACTCCATCGCCGCGATACAGGCCGGTGCGCGCCAGGTTGAAGGCACATTGAACGGTATCGGTGAACGCGCCGGTAACACTGCGCTGGAAGAAGTGATCATGGCGATCCGCACCCGCAGCGACTACATGAACGTTCACACCAACATTAATCACAAAGAAATCTACCGCACCAGCCAGATTGTCAGCCAGATAACCAACATGCCGATCCCGGGCAACAAAGCCATTGTCGGCTCTAACGCCTTCGCACACTCCTCCGGGATCCATCAGGACGGCGTGCTGAAAAACCGTGAAAACTACGAAATCATGACCCCGGAATCCATCGGTCTGAATCAGGTTCAGTTGAACCTGACTTCCCGTTCCGGTCGTGCTGCCGTTAAGCATCGCATGGAAGAAATGGGCTACAAAGAAGCTGATTACAATCTGGATCATCTGTATGCCGCGTTCCTGAAGCTGGCCGACAAAAAAGGTCAGGTTTTCGACTACGATTTAGAAGCACTGGTCTTCATTAACAAGCAGCAGGAAGAACCTGAATTCTATCGTCTGGATAACTTCAGCGTGCAGTCCGGCTCAAAAATTACCGCCACTGCGTCAGTCAATCTGGCCTGTGGCGAAGAAATCATTACCGAAGCCGCTACCGGCAACGGTCCGGTAGATGCCGTGTATCAGGCTATCAACCGCATCACCGGTTATCAGATTGAACTGGTGAAATACCAGCTGAGCGCCAAAGGTCAGGGCCGCGATGCCCTGGGTCAGGTTGACGTGGTCGTCTCCTTCAATGGCCGCCGCTTCCACGGTGTCGGGCTGGCGACAGACATTGTCGAATCCTCCGCAAAAGCGATGGTACACGTACTGAATAACATCTGGCGCAGCAAACAAGTTGAGATCGAAAAACAACGTTTGCAGCAGACAGGTCAGCAACACAACAACATTCAAAATAATCAGGAAACGGTGTGAACATGAGCAAGACCCATCATATTGCCGTCTTACCCGGAGACGGAATTGGCCCGGAAGTCATGGCCCAGGCATACAAAGTTCTGGACGCAGTACGTCAGCGTTTTGGCCTGAAGATCACCACCAGCGAATACGATGTGGGTGGCGCAGCCATCGACAAACATGGCAGCCCGTTGCCGCCAGCGACCGTTGCCGGTTGCGAACAAGCCGATGCGATTCTGTTCGGCTCCGTGGGTGGCCCGAAATGGGAACATCTGCCCCCAAACGATCAGCCTGAGCGTGGCGCATTATTGCCACTGCGCAAACATTTCAAGTTGTTTAGTAATCTGCGCCCTGCGCGCCTGTATCAGGGGCTGGAAGAGTTTTGTCCGCTGCGTGCCGATATCGCCGCAAAAGGCTTCGACATTCTGTGTGTTCGTGAACTGACGGGCGGTATTTACTTCGGTCAGCCTAAAGGTCGCGAAGGTCAGGGCATGCACGAGAAAGCATTTGATACCGAAGTGTATTACCGTTTTGAGATTGAACGCATCGCCCGCATCGCCTTTGAATCAGCGCGCAAACGCCGCAGCAAAGTGACCTCCATCGATAAAGCGAACGTGTTGCAGACTTCCATTATGTGGCGTGAAGTGGTTAACGAAATCGCTAAAGATTACCCGGATGTCAGCCTGAGCCACATGTACATCGATAACGCGACCATGCAGCTGATTAAAGATCCGTCGCAGTTTGACGTGTTGCTGTGTTCAAACTTATTCGGCGACATCCTGTCGGACGAATGCGCGATGATCACCGGTTCGATGGGGATGTTGCCTTCTGCCAGCATGAACGAGCAGGCGTTTGGTCTGTTCGAGCCTGCGGGGGGGTCAGCCCCGGATATCGCCGGTAAAAACATTGCCAACCCGATTGCACAAATTTTGTCCGCCGCACTGTTACTGCGTTACAGTCTGGGTGCTGATGATGCAGCCAATGCTATCGAGCAGGCGGTTAATAAAGCACTGGAAGCAGGCCACCGCACCGGCGATTTAGCTAACGGTCAGCAGGCGCTGGGTACCAATGAAATGGGCGATATCATTGCCCGCTTTGTGAAAGAAGGGGCATAACATGGCCAAAACTCTGTATCAGAAATTGTTTGATGCGCATGTGGTTTACGAAGCGCAAAACGAAACGCCATTGTTATACATTGACCGCCATCTGGTTCACGAAGTGACCTCTCCGCAGGCGTTTGACGGCTTGCGTGCGATGGGCCGCCAGGTTCGCCAGCCAGGTAAAACCTTTGCGACCATGGATCACAACGTGTCGACGCAAACTAAAGACATCAATGCGAGCGGCGAAATGGCGCGCATCCAGATGCAGGAATTAATCAAGAACTGTGCTGAATTCGGCGTGCAGTTGTATGACCTGAATCACCCGTATCAGGGCATCGTTCACGTTATCGGCCCTGAACAGGGCATGACGTTGCCGGGTATGACGATTGTCTGCGGTGATTCCCATACCGCCACGCACGGCGCGTTTGGCTCACTGGCATTCGGTATCGGGACTTCGGAAGTTGAACACGTTCTGGCGACACAAACCCTGAAACAGGGTCGCGCTAAAACCATGAAAATTGAAGTGACCGGCGAAGCTCCTGTCGGTATCACAGCGAAAGATATCGTTCTGGCGATTATCGGGAAAACCGGCAGCGCAGGCGGCACCGGTCACGTTGTGGAATTCTGCGGTAAAGCCATTGAAGCGTTAAGCATGGAAGGTCGTATGACCCTGTGCAACATGGCGATCGAAATGGGGGCGAAAGCCGGTCTGGTTGCGCCGGATGAAACTACGTTTGCTTATCTGAAGGGCCGTCAGTTTGCGCCGAAAGATCAGAACTGGGACGCGGCGGTCGAATACTGGAAAACCCTGAAAACCGAAGATGGGGCGAAGTTCGACAGCGTTGTTACGCTGGATGCGTCTGAAATCGCACCACAGGTCACCTGGGGTACTAACCCGGGTCAGGTGATGGCCGTGAATCAGACCATCCCGGACCCGGCATCCTTTGCCGATCCGGTAGAACGTGCCTCAGCGGAAAAAGCGCTGGCGTATATGGATTTGCAGCCGGGCATTAAACTGACCGACGTGGCGATTGATAAAGTGTTCATCGGCTCCTGCACCAATTCCCGTATCGAAGATTTACGCGCTGCGGCAGCGGTGGCCAAAGGCCGTAAAGTGGCGAACGGCGTACAGGCCATTGTGGTACCGGGATCCGGCCCGGTAAAAGCGCAGGCGGAAGAAGAAGGGCTGGATAAGATCTTCATCGAAGCGGGCTTTGAATGGCGTCTGCCAGGCTGTTCTATGTGTCTGGCGATGAACAATGACCGTCTGGAACCGGGCGAACGTTGCGCGTCTACCAGCAACCGTAACTTCGAAGGCCGTCAGGGTCGTGGCGGTCGCACGCATCTGGTCAGCCCGGCAATGGCGGCAGCGGCGGCGGTCACCGGCCGTTTCGCTGATATCCGTGAACTGAACTGAGGAAAACACCATGGCTAAATTTACCCAACACATCGGTCTGGTGGTTCCGCTGGATGCAGCTAACGTCGATACCGATGCCATCATTCCTAAACAGTTTTTACAGAAAGTTACCCGTACCGGTTTCGGCCAGCATCTGTTTAATGACTGGCGTTTTCTGGACGATGCCGGTCAGGTGCCAAATCCTGATTTCGTGCTGAACAAACCGCGCTACAAAGGCGCGAGCATTTTGCTGGCACGCGAAAACTTTGGCTGCGGTTCTTCCCGCGAACATGCGCCATGGGCACTGACCGATTACGGTTTCCATGCTGTGATCGCGCCAAGCTTTGCCGATATCTTTTACGGTAACTCATTCAACAACCAGTTGCTGCCAATCACGCTGAGCGACGCCGAAGTGGATGAACTGTTTGAGCTGGTGAAAGCTAACGAAGGCATTCAGTTCGAAGTGGATCTGGAAGCGCAGACTGTTAAAGCGGGCGATAAAAGCTATCCGTTTGTCATCGACAGCTTCCGTCGTCACTGCATGATCAACGGTCTGGACAGCATCGGTCTGACCCTGCAACACGAAGAAAATATCTCCGGCTACGAGAAGAATCAGCCTGCGTTTATGCAGTGATTATTATCTGTAAACGATGAAGAAGGCGGGCCCAGCCCCGCTTTCTTCATCAGCCTTAAGACATCCCCGAAAGCCTCTGCAAAGTTCCCCCTGCATAGCCATCCTGTCTTCAGTTTCTTTGTCACGATTATTTCACTTACAGCGATGGGATCCTGGTACTTGCCTGATAAAAAATCGACTTAACCATAATTTTTTTCGATGGAAATAACATTAATCATATTCAAAACACTTCTACTATTTTTACTCAACAACGGCTAATGCACAAAAATCGGCCACCATTTAATTAGCCTTTCTTAGAAACTATAAATTCCATTAATGGAACAGCCTCTCTGTATACTTGTTTAATATATTTAGTAATATCTAACATAGGATAAGAAGAGGATGTTTTAAATAATCCTAAATTGGGATCGAGAAAAAAACATTCCGAAGCACTGTAGCGAAACGCCGCAACGGCATGATAGCCAACCTCACCCGGCACCTCAGAAAACCGGAAAGCAATGATCGCTCCGGTGAGAGGGTGAGCGTGACCAAAACTGTTTACCCCGTTAAATAACATGAAATCATTACGTGTTATCAGACGATACTGTAAACCGGGAACGCCAGTTATTCTTTCCTTTTCTGCCTGACGGAAATTTTTATAATTAACAAAGACCTGATGGCGTCCTGTCTGACGTTTCGGATCCTGCTGGCTCTCCTTGCAGCTCCTCAGATAGCTCTCGTGCCGCCGGTATGAACGTTCAAGCAATAGCCTCAGCTTCGCAGTATCAGAGGGGATTAAGGCTTTCTTGTCAGGTGTCAGTGGCGTGGAGAACCAACCGGAAAGCCAGCCGGAAAACCAGCCCCCCCTTTGTTGTACCGGCCTTTCTTTTAATATATCGCCCAGCCACGTCAGGCATAACCCAATACAGCAGCCCTCAGATTTTTTCTCATCAATAAATGAATTATATGTTTTCCTGATAAGTACAACTGGAATCATATTTAACACCCTGCATTAGAATTTTAAGAAAGACGCTATTATAGAAAATACTTTTCATTAGCCATACAGGTAAAGAGGATGCGAAGCACTTAAAATATTAATCTTTGCAGGATAAAAACAGATACTTCAAAATCATTAAGACGTTGCCGGAACAAGCAAAAAACGGAATATATTATTCAGTTGAATAGGTTAAAGAGCGAATAAATCGCTCTTTAACCTTACGTCATTTAAACATCTTTGACTTTATACATCAGCCCGAGCGCCACCACCGCCAGCACAGTTGCCGCCCAGTAGACCGGATAATGGCCGAAGTTTTCCACGATAAAGCCCTGCAGCAACCCCGCGCAAATCACACCGGTGGAAATGCTGTTGGTGAATAGCGTAGTCGCTGAACCTGCCCTTCCCGGCATCAGATCCTGAAAATACAGCATGCCGATCCCCGCCACGATGCCGATGAAAATCGCATTGAACAGTTGCAGGATCATCAGCGCCGCCTTGAACTGAAACGCCACCAGTCCGGCATAGAAAATCACACCACTCGCCACGGCGTACAGCATCAGCTTGCGTTTGCCGGTACGTTTCACCAGATATCCGGCCAGCAGCATGGCAGGAATTTCCAGCCCGGCCGCCGTCCCCATCAGCAAGCCTGCCAGTCCTTCCGGCAGGCCCAAATCGCTGGTGATGTACAGCGGCATATCAATGACATACATGATATTGCAGGTCCACATCAGCAAAGAAGAAAAGAACAGCAGACGAACATCTTTGTTACGCCAGGCGCTGGCATGCACTACTTTTTCGTCCACTGGCAGTTCAAGGCGTGGTACTGAGGGCAGGAAAAACAGGATCATCAGTATGCTGCCGACAAACACCGCTGCCGCACTCAGGTACATTGGCGTAAAGCCGTAGTTCAACGCCACCATGAACGACAGCGGCGGGCCAAGCACCCAGGCCAGCGAGAGCATCGCACGCATCATCGAGCTGAACATCACCACTTCACTGGCGGAGCGATCCGCATGTTCCCGCGCCAGTGCAAAGAGCTGGGGCATCGACGCGTTACCTATCGCTGCCAGCAACACACCGACGGTGATCAACACCAGATAATCGCGGCTGAAGGCAAAGACCAGACTGTTGCCGATCGCCATCAGGCAGCAGAACATCAGCAATTTCCGCCGGTCGCCTTTGTTATCCGAGCGGTTAGCCAGCAGGAAGCTGATGGCAATCCCGGCGATAGCGTTAACGGTATAAAAGAAGCCGACCCACAATGGCCGGACTTTCACTTCATTGGTCAGAAACAGACTCAGCGTCGGCGCCTGTAATGCACCCGCCACGCCGCACAGCAAGGAGACCACCAGAAAGGTGACATAAATACGATTAAAACGAGGTTTTGACATGACGTCGTCCCTGAGAAATGAATGCAGATAAAGCAAGACAGACAGTGTAGCGAAGTTTCAGTCGGTTCTGGAAAATGAGCATAAAAAAACCAGTGAGTTTCCTCACTGGCTGGTGACAATACACCATTACTCAGAAAATCGAATTTAGTCAGACCTGAAGTCACAGTCGCCGGCGGTATTGCTCGTCGTCCATCGTTTCCATATCCCACTGCGTGAGACGGGACAGAATATCCAGACGGTACTGCACCGGAACCCAGGACAGCCAGTCAGCATGATTTTTAGAGGCGTTCTTTTTGATGGCTTCAAAATAACGCTGATAGAAACGGGCGTTCAGACTGCGTTTCATGATGATCTCCGGTTGTTCACAACAGGCTTTCGTTGAGAAACAGTATCGGCGTAATATGAGGAAAGATAAATTGATGAAGATCGGCCACGGAGTTCCTCTTTTATGTCCTCATCCCGTTTGCAACAACAGTTCATCCGCTTATGGCAAAGCTGTCACGGTGAAGAAACTGAAACGACATTACAGGCACTGTCAGAAGTCCTGAACTGTTCACGCAGACACATGCGCTCGTTGCTCAGCACCATGCAAGAACAGGGCTGGCTGACGTGGGATGCAGAGGCCGGACGCGGCAAACGATCCACGCTGAAATTTCTTTATACCGGGCTGGCACTCCAGCAACAGCGCGCTGAAGAGCTGCTGGAACAGGACAGCATTGATCAGCTGGTACAACTGGTCGGCGACAAAACCCTGGTGCGCCAGATGCTGCTCTCCCAGCTCGGTCGCAGCTTTCGTCAGGGCAAACATATTCTGCGCGTACTGTATTATCGCCCGCTGATGAATCTGCTGCCCGGCACCATGTTGCGCCGTTCCGAAACCCACATTGCCAGACAAATCTTTAGCGGCCTGACACGCATAAATGAGGAAAACGGGGAAGCAGAAGGCGATTTAGCCCATCACTGGCAGGAAGTTTCGCCGCTGCACTGGCGGTTTTATCTGCGCCCCGCCATTCATTTTCATCATGGTCGCGAACTCGAGATGGCAGATATTATCGCCACGTTTATTCGCCTGAAATCACATCCGCTGTTCAGCAA
Organism: Rahnella sp. CJA17(1/100); assembly: GCF_963881615.1. Lineage (NCBI taxonomy): Bacteria > Pseudomonadati > Pseudomonadota > Gammaproteobacteria > Enterobacterales > Yersiniaceae > Rahnella > Rahnella sp. CJA17(1/100). Next base: position 206,321 of record NZ_CAWOJA010000055.1, read on the forward strand.
CCTGAAATCAGTCATGACGCCCACGGCAAATGTCATAGATATCCACCTGAATGAACCCGACCGCTGGCTGCCGTGGTTGTTTGGCAATATCCACGCGATGATCCTGCCGCAGGAATGGCAGTCACTGCCTGATTTTGCCCGCCATCCGGTCGGCACCGGCCCTTACGCCGTGGTGCGTAATCTGAAAACACAGCTGCGCATCCGCGCCTTTGACGATTATTTTGGCTTCCGGGCACTGATCGACGAGGTGAATATCTGGGTATTACCGGAACTGAGTGAAGAGCTGGTGCATTCCGGCGTACAGCTTCAGGCTGATGAATCAGGCAAAAGCGAGCTGGAAAGTCGCCTTGAAGAAGGCTGCTATTTCTTGTTATTTGACCAGCGTTCGCCGGTCGGACAATCTGAAGAAACACGCCAGTGGTTGTGCGATTTACTCAATCCCATCGCCTTACTGAATAATGCCGAACCGATTTACCAGCGCTACTGGTCTCCGGCGTATGGCCTGCTGCCGCGATGGCATCACAAAGCGCCCCGGCCACGTCCGCCCAAACCGCAAAACCTGACGCAGGTAACGCTGACATTTTACGGCGAGCATTCCGAACATCAGGCGATCTGCAACGCCCTGCGCCCGTTGCTGGCGGAAGAAGGTATCGAACTGATTATTCAGATAGTGGATTACGCAGTCTGGCACCGCGGCGATGCCAAAAGTGATCTGTGGCTCGGCAGTGCCAACTTCACCCTGCCGCTGGAGTTTTCACTGTTCGCGCATTTCTACGAATTGCCGCTGGCAAAGCATTGCTTTAGCGAAGAGATGAACGACGATGCCGCCCTGTGGCACGCCGGGAATTTATCGATGGCGAAATGGAGCCAGAAACAGACGGTCAGCCATCAGATCCATCCCCTGTTCCATCACTGGCTGGTGCTACAGGGGCAACGCAGTATGCGCGGCGTGCGTATGAACACCCTCGGCTGGTTCGACTTTAAATCCGCCTGGTTTGCCCCACCGGACAGTTAATCGGACTATCGCATCGCGCCGTTAATCACTAGAATGACATCCGTTCTCAACGGGGTGCCAGCACTTGTGAAAGCAAGTTTAAATATGGCTGAGACCTGATACCCGTCGAACCTGATCCGGTTAACCCCGGCGGAGGGATTTGAGACTGCGCGATGCTTACTCAAAATCCTTTGCCCTTTCATTTTTTTGGAGCGCAAAGTTGAAAAAATTACTGTCCTGCCTGCTGTTACTTTCTGCACCTACATTTGCGGCAAAACCTGTTCTGACGGTTTATACCTACGATTCTTTCTCTGCTGACTGGGGCCCCGGTCCCGCCATTAAAAAAGCCTTTGAAGCCCAATGCGGCTGCGAACTGAAATACGTGGCGCTGGAAGATGGCGTGTCTTTGCTCAACCGTCTGCGGATGGAAGGTAAAAACAGCAAAGCCGACATCGTGCTGGGGCTGGATAACAACCTGTTGCAGGCCGCTGAACAAACCGGTTTATTCGCCAAAGCACCGAAAACCAACGCCAGACTGACGGTGCCGGGCGGCTGGAATGACAGCACTTTCGTGCCTTACGATTACGGTTATTTCGCCTTCGTCTACGACAAAAATAAACTGAAGAATCCGCCAAAAAGCCTCGATGAACTGATCAACAGCGACCAGAAATGGAAAGTCATTTATGAGGATCCACGCACCAGTACACCGGGTCTGGGCCTGATGCTGTGGATGCAAAAAGTCTACGGCGATAAAGCGCCGCAAGCGTGGGAAAAACTGGCGAAGAAAACTGTCACCGTCACTAAAGGCTGGAGCGAGGCTTACGGTTTATTCCTCAAAGGTGAAAGCGACCTGGTGCTGAGCTACACCACCTCTCCGGCATACCATATTGTCGAAGAGAAGAAAGATAACTACGCCGCAGCCGATTTTACCGAAGGGCATTACATGCAGGTCGAAGTGGCGGGCCAGCTGGCAAACAGCAAGCAACCGAAACTGGCTGAACAGTTTATGAAGTTCGTCACCACGGAAGATTTCCAGAAAGTGATCCCGACCGGCAACTGGATGTATCCGGTGGTGGATACGCCGCTGCCTGACGCGTTTAAACAGCTGACGGTTCCGGCCAAATCTCTGCAATACAGCGCACAGGATGTCGCTACTCATCGTTCACAATGGATCCAGGCATGGCAGAACGCCGTCAGCCATTGATCCCCCGCTGGCTGTTGCCGGGCGTCATCGCATCACTGGCTATGTTGCTGGTGGCCGTACTGGCTTTAGGCTCTCTGTGGCGTCATGCGCCACAGATGAACGGCACCTCGCTCTGGCAGGATCCTTATCTCTGGCATGTGATCCGCTTTACTTTCTGGCAGGCGCTGCTTTCAGCGCTTTGCTCGGTGCTGCCCGCGATTTTGCTGGCACGCACCTTGTTCCGCCGCCGTTTCCCCGGCCGTCAGCTGTTATTACGTTTATGTGCGATGACGCTGGTCTTGCCGGTTTTGGTGGCGGTGTTTGGCATTCTCAGTGTTTACGGAAGACAGGGCTGGCTGGCGCAAATTTGCGGCTGGCTGGGCATGGATTACCGTTTCTCGCCTTACGGTTTACAGGGCATTTTGCTGGCGCACGTGTTTTTCAATCTGCCGCTGGCAACCCGTCTTTTAGTGCAGGCACTGGAAAATATCGCCGTTGAGCAGCGCCAGCTCGCCGCACAACTCGGTATGAATATCTGGCAGCAATTCCGCTTTGTGGAATGGCCTGCCATTCGCCGGCAGATATTCCCCGCCGCCGCCTTAATCTTTATGCTGTGTTTCGCCAGCTTCGCCACGGTGCTTTCACTGGGTGGCGGTCCGCAGGCGACGACCATTGAACTCGCCATTTATCAGGCGCTAAGTTACGACTACGATTTAAGCCGCGCCGCCACGCTGGCCCTGATCCAGCTGTTTTGTTGCCTGGCGCTGGTGTTGCTCAGTCAGAAACTCAGTCAGGCGTTGCCGGTGGGCCAAACGCATTCTCAGCGCTGGCGTAATCCTGACGATTCCTGGCTGCGGCGCATCGCCGATGCCGTACTGATTGGCCTGGCGTTGTTGCTGATCCTGCCGCCATTACTCGCCGTCATTACCGATGGCATAAACCGGGCAGCGGTCGGTGTCTTGCAACAACCCGCGCTCTGGCAGGCATTATGGACATCCGTGCGTATCGCGCTCGGCAGCGGATTATTGTGTGTGCTGCTGACCATGATGCTGCTGTGGAGCAGCCGCGAACTGCGGTTACGCAAGAGAAATAGCTGGGCGCAGGCGATGGACCTGAGCGGCATGCTGATCCTCGCGATGCCGGGTATTGTGCTGGCGACCGGTTTCTTCCTGTTGCTCGGCGATACCACCGGTTTGCCACAATCGCCATGGCCGCTGGTGATCCTCACGAATGCGCTGATGGCCGTACCTTATGCATTAAAAGTGCTGGATAACCCGATGCGTGATGTGGCAGAACGCTACACGCTGCTGTGTCTTTCGCTGGATATGCATGGCTGGCAGCGGCTGCGCCGGGTTGAACTCAGCGCACTGAAACGCCCGATTGCACAGGCACTGGCTTTCGCCTGTGTACTTTCTCTGGGGGATTTCGGTGTGATTGCCTTGTTCGGCAACGAGAATTTCCGCACCCTGCCGTTTTATCTGTATCAGCAGATTGGTTCCTATCGCAGCCAGGACGGTGCGGTGACGGCGCTGTTATTACTGCTGCTATGCTTCCTGTTATTCACCCTGATTGAGAAACTGCCGGGCCGCCATGCTGACGCTGAATAAACTGACGTATTTGTACGAACATCTGCCGATGCGGTTCGATTTACAGATCGACGCCGGTGAACGTGTGGCAATCCTCGGCCCGAGCGGCGCCGGGAAAAGTACCCTGCTGAGTCTGGTCGCCGGTTTTCTGGCGCCGGTCAGCGGGCAGATCCTGCTCAACGGCGCAGATCACAGCGTGACGCCACCGGCAAAACGTCCGGTGTCGATGTTGTTTCAGGAAAATAATCTGTTCTCGCATCTGACGGTACGTCAGAACATGGGGCTGGGATTGCATCCGGGGCTGAAACTTACCGCGCAGCAGAAGCAGGAACTGGAAGAAATTGCCCGACAGGTCGGGCTGACTGAATGTCTGGACCGGCTGCCATCACAACTTTCCGGTGGCCAGCGTCAGCGTGTCGCGCTCGCGCGTTGCCTGCTGCGCAGTCAGCCGGTTTTATTGCTCGACGAGCCCTTTTCAGCACTCGATCCGGCGCTGCGCAGTGAGATGCTGACGTTGCTGGATAAGGTATGTGAGCAACGCCATCTCACGTTGCTGATGGTGTCGCACAATCTGGATGATGCGGCACGGATCGCGCCGCGCACGTTGCTGATCGTCGATGGCCGGATTTTTTACGACGGGCCGACGCAGGCACTGACCGACGGCAGTGCGCCGCAGGCCAGCGTGTTGGGGATAATGCCGGGGATCAGCGGGTGATCACTTGCCACAGCAAATGACCATAAACCGGCATCATCGGCTGTTCGCTCAGCATCACCAGACTCACTGCGGTTGCGACCAGACTTAGCACACAGACGATGCGCAGACGCGCTAAGGGCAACCATTTTGTCATCGCATCAGGTGAAGCTTTGCCCGAACGGAACCAGCGCCACAGCAACCAGGCACTCAGCCAGATCAGCACCACGGCGGCAAACAGCATCCATTTGAAGACCGAACTGTTGTGGCTGGCCGGAATATCAATGGCCACGCCCGCCAGAATACCCGGCAGGAAATACACCGGTGGCCAGGTGATGCAGCCAATAATATTCGGTGGTGCAAATTTGTAAGGCGGAAGGTTCAGCATACCGGCAACCATCGGCACCAGCGGGCGTGTTGGTCCGATGAAACGCCCGATAATCACCGTCGCAAAACTATGGCGATCCAGCGCATAACCGGTTTTATCCAGTAATGACTGGTAACGTTTTAGGAAGCGCCAGCGATGCAGCGGTTCCTTGAAACCGCGGCCAATGAAATACGAGGCCCAGTCGCCGAAGAAACATCCCAGCCCCGCCGCCAGCCAGGCTTCGTACAACCCCACCTGACCGCTGCCGATCAACGTCCCGAGCGTCGCCATCATGACGGTACCCGGCAGGATCAGCCCCACCAGCGCCAGCGACTCGAAGAAAGCCACCACCGCGACGATAATTAATGCGAAGCCCACCGACTGAGCGACCAGATGTTGTAGATAGGCTTCCATATCTTCCCAGAATTCAGTTGCGCCAATTGCGCAGATAAATGAGACAAGTGTGAGTTTTCTGCATTCTCATTGTAGTAAATACATCAAGCGGCTGAATTGTCAGCGCATGAACTATCACAGTCAACCGGGTAATTGTATGCGTATTTGGCAGAAACCTGAGCCATAGACAAAGACTGTATAAATAACCATACTCTGTTCTGATTCCTTATCTGTTCATCTTTACCGTTCCGAGGCGCTTATCACTTCAACCTTTGTCCGTCCCGCTTCTGCTGCCACTGACACCCCGCCGCGTCAGGGATTTGTGCTGACCCGCCACTGGCGCGACACGCCACGCGGTACCGAGGTGGAATTGTGGCTGGCGACCGACGAAGGTCCGCAGAAAGTGCGCCTGCCTTTACAGGAATCGGTGGCGTTTATTCCGGCCGAACAACGCGCGGCGGCGGAGCGCATTCTCATTGATGAAAAAAATATCAGTCTGCGTCCGTTGCCGTTGCAGGATTTCCATTCCCGCGCGGTTCTCGGCCTGTATTGCCCGCAACACCGGCAGTTAATGCGGATTGAAAAACTGCTGAAAGAAAATGGCGTCAGTGTTTTCGAAGCGGATATCCGCCCGCCGGAACGCTTCCTGATGGAACGCTATATCACCGCACCGGTGTGGTTCAGCGGTAAACCGGGGCCGGACAAGCTGCTGATGGACACCAAAATGAAACCGGCGGAGGACTACCGCCCGCCGCTGAAACTGTGTTCTCTGGATATCGAAACCAGCGGCAACGGCGAGTTGTACTGCATCGGGCTGGAAGGCTGCGGGCAGCGCCACGTGTATATGCTCGGCCCGCCGAACGGCGATCCTAATGCTCAATTTGATTTCAACATGGTCTACGTCGACAGCCGCCCGCAGTTGCTGGAAAAACTCAATGAGTGGCTGGAAATCTATGATCCCGACGCGATAATCGGCTGGAGCGTAGTGCAGTTTGACCTGCGGGTTTTACAAAAACACGCAGACCGCTACAAAATCCCGCTGAAATTCGGGCGCGGCGGCGGTGAACTGGAATGGCGTGAACACGGTTTCAAACAGGGGCACTTTTTTGCTGCCGCTGCGGGTCGTCTGATCATCGACGGCATTGAAGCACTGAAATCGGCGTTCTGGAACTTCAACTCGTTCAGCCTGGAATTCGTCTCGCAAAGTTTATTAGGCGAAGGCAAAGCCAGCGACAATCCTTATCAGCGGCTGGCCGAAATCGAACAACGTTTTCGGGAAGATAAACCGGCGCTGGCACGCTATAACCTGAAAGACTGCGAACTGGTGACGCGTATTTTTGCCAAAACTGAACTGATGCCGTTTTTGCTGGAACGCGCCTCGGTCACCGGTCTGGCCGTGGATCGCAGCGGCGGTTCAGTGGCGGCCTTTACCCATCTTTATTTACCGCGCATGCACCGCGCCGGTTACGTCGCGCCCAATATGGGCGAATTGCAGGGCGAAATGAGTCCCGGCGGTTTTGTGATGGATTCGCGTCCCGGTTTGTACGATTCGGTGCTGGTGCTCGATTATAAAAGTCTGTACCCGTCGATTATCCGCACCTTCCTGATCGACCCGGTCGGACTGGTCGCCGGGCTGCAACAACCGGACGATGAACATTCGGTGCCGGGTTATCGCAACGCCCGCTTCTCGCGGGAAACACATTGCCTGCCGGAAATTGTCCGCCAGATCTGGATGGGTCGCGAAGAAGCCAAGAAGCAGAAAAACAAACCGCTCTCGCAGGCACTGAAAATCATCATGAACGCGTTTTACGGTGTGCTCGGTTCGAGCGGCTGCCGCTTCTTTGATCCGCGTCTGGCTTCTTCTATTACCCTGCGCGGGCACGACATTATGCGTCAGACCCGCGAACTGATTGAAGCCGAAGGTTATCAGGTGATTTACGGTGACACTGATTCCACCTTTGTCTGGCTGAATACAGCCCATTCACAGGAAGACGCCGACGTTATCGGCCGCCATCTTGTGGAGCGGGTTAATGCCTGGTGGAAAGCCCATCTGCAACAGGAATACGGGCTGGAAAGCGCACTCGAGCTGGAATTCGAAACCCATTATCAGCGCTTCCTGATGCCGACCATTCGTGGCTCGGAAACCGGCAGCAAAAAGCGCTATGCCGGGCTGGTGAATGACGCCGACGGTGAGCACATCGTTTATAAAGGGCTGGAAACTGTACGCACCGACTGGACGAAGCTGGCGCAGGAATTTCAGCAGGAGCTGTATCAACGCATATTCCACCGCCAGCCGTATCAGGATTACGTGCGCGAATATGTCGCACGCACGCTCAGTGGCGAGTTTGATGACAAACTGGTGTACCGCAAACGCCTGCGGCGCAAACTGAGTGATTATGAAAAAAACGTGCCGCCGCATGTTCGCGCCGCGCGGCTGGCCGATGACTATAACGCGCTGCATGGCCGGGCAAAACAGTATCAGAATGGTGGCTGGATAAGCTATGTGATGACCACTTCCGGCCCGGAGCCGCTGGAAAACCGTCAGTCACCTGTCGATTACGATCACTACATCGAGCGTCAGCTCGAGCCGGTCGCCGATGGCATTTTACCTTTCCTTCACGATGACTTTGCTACACTGATTACAGGTCAGATGGGTTTATTTTAAACAAAAGAAGGCGCAGCTCTTGTGATTCACAGGTGACGAATCGCTTACCTTCCATTACCATAGCGCCCTTTCCCATTTCTGAATCATCCTCACACAGTGAATTACTCCGCGCCTCCGGGCGGGGAAAGAAAACTATTGCCCGTGAAACCTCTCGGGCTGAACAAGCATTGCGCAGTCGCCGTATACAGAGCACACAACACAGAGAGAAATTATGCCGTTTACATTAGGTCAACGCTGGATAAGCGATACGGAAAGCGAATTAGGATTAGGAACCGTAGTCGCGCTGGATGTGCGCATGGTCACCCTGCTTTTCCCCGCCACCGGTGAAAACCGTTTGTATGCCCGAAATGATTCCCCGATCACCCGCGTGATGTTCAACCCCGGTGATACCATCAGCTGTCACGAAGGCTGGCAGTTGCAGGTCGAAGAAGTTGTTGAAGACAAAGGTCTGTTGACCTATATCGGCACCCGTCTGGACACAGAAGAAACCGGCGTTGCCATGCGCGAAGTGCTGCTCGACAGCAAACTGACCTTCAGCAAACCGCAGGATCGTCTGTTCGCCGGTCAGATTGACCGTATGGACCGTTTTGCCCTGCGTTTCCGCGCCCGGAAATATCAGCGTGAACAGTTCCGTCTGGAATTCGGCGGTCTGCGCGGTATGCGTGCCAGCCTCATCCCACATCAGTTGCACATCGCTTATGAAGTCGGTCAGCGCCATGCGCCGCGCGTTTTACTCGCCGATGAAGTGGGGCTGGGCAAAACCATCGAAGCGGGCATGATTATTCATCAGCAACTGTTGTCCGGCCGTGCCGAACGCATACTGATCGTGGTGCCAGAAACCCTGCAGCACCAGTGGCTGGTAGAAATGCTGCGCCGCTTCAATCTGCGCTTCTCTTTGTTTGACGACGATCGCTACGCTGAATCCATCCACGAAGCAACGAACCCGTTTGAAACTGAACAACTGGTGATCTGTTCCCTTGATTTCGTGCGCCGCAATAAATCCCGTCTGGAGCAGTTATCCGATGCGGCCTGGGATATGCTGGTGGTCGACGAGGCCCACCATCTGGTGTGGAGCGAAGACGCGCCGAGCCGCGAATATCAGGTTATCGAACAGCTTTCCCAGCAAATCCCGAGTGTTCTGCTGCTGACCGCTACGCCGGAACAACTGGGCCAGGAAAGCCACTTTGCGCGCCTGCGCCTGCTGGATCCGGACCGTTTCCACGATTACGAAGAATTCATCGAAGAACAACAGCAATATCAGCCGGTGGCTGATGCCGTGACGCTGTTACTCAACAAAGAACCGCTGACGCCGGAAGCGCTGGCGCTGCTCGGTGAAAGTGTCGGCAATGCCGATACCGATGCCCTGCTGACCGCCGCCAATAAAGGCGACGAAGCCGCAGCGAAACAGCTGGTTTCCATGCTGATGGACCGTCACGGTACCAGCCGCGTACTGTTCCGTAACACCCGTAATGGCGTGAAAGGTTTCCCTGAGCGTCATCTGCATGCGGTTAAACTGCCGCTGCCGACGCAGTATCAGACCGCGATAAAAGTCTCGGGCATTATGGGCGCGAAGAAAACCGCCGAAGCCCGTGCGCACGACATGCTGTATCCGGAACAGATTTATCAGGAATTTGAAGGCGAGAACGCTACCTGGTGGAACTTTGATCCGCGCGTCGAATGGCTGCTCGGTTATCTGACCGCCAACCGCGACGAAAAAGTACTGGTGATCTGCGCTAAAGCCGCCACTGCATTGCAACTGGAACAGGTTCTGCGGGAGCGTGAAGCGATCCGTGCTGCTGTGTTCCACGAAGGTTTGTCGATCATCGAACGTGACCGCGCCGCCGCTTACTTTGCTTCCCAGGAAGAAGGCGCGCAGGTTCTGCTGTGTTCTGAAATCGGCTCCGAAGGCCGTAACTTCCAGTTTGCCAGCAAGATGGTGATGTTCGACCTGCCGTTCAACCCGGATCTGCTGGAACAGCGTATCGGGCGTCTGGATCGTATCGGCCAGCAAAACAATATCGACATCATGGTGCCATACCTCGAGCAGACCGCGCAGTCGGTACTGGTTCGCTGGTTCCATGAAGGTCTGGACGCATTCGAACATACCTGTCCGACCGGCCGCACCATTTACGACAGCGCTTATGAGCAACTGATTGCGTTCCTGGCGGCACCGGCCGCGCAGGAAGGTCTGGACGAGTTCATTCTTACATGTCGCGCCGAACATGACGCGCTGAAAGAGAAGCTGGAAAATGGCCGTGACCGCCTGCTGGAGATGCATTCCAACGGTGGCGAACGTGCTCAACAACTGGCGAAGGAAATCGGCGAGCAGGATAACGACGTTAACCTGGTCAACTTTGCGCTGAACCTGTTCGATATCGTCGGCATCAATCAGGAAGATCGCAGCGATAACCTGATCGTCCTGACACCGTCTGATCACATGCTGGTGCCGGATTTCCCGGGTCTGCCGGAAGACGGTTGCACCGTGACCTTCGATCGTGAACAGGCGCTCTCGCGTGAAGATGCACAGTTTATCAGCTGGGAACATCCGATCGTGCGTAACGGTCTGGATCTGATCCTTTCCGGTGATACCGGCAGTTGCGCGGTATCTATCCTGAAAAACAAAGCGCTGCCGGTCGGTACCTTGCTGGCGGAACTGGTTTACGTGGTGGAATGTCAGGCGCCGAAGCATCTGCAACTGACCCGTTTCCTGCCACCGACACCGGTGCGTATGCTGATGGATCGTAAAGGCACCAATCTGGCGGCTCAGGTTGAATTTGAGAGTTTTAACCGTCAGCTGAATGCCATCAACCGTCACAACTCCAGCAAACTGGTGAATGCCGTGCAGCAGGATGTTCACGCCATGCTGCAACAGGCAGAAGCGGAAATTGCCGATCAGGCACGCGCCCTGATTGAAGCAGCGAAAGTGGAAGCTGACGAGCAACTGACCAAAGAACTGGATCGTCTGAAAGCGCTGAAAGAAGTGAACCCGAACATTCGCGATGACGAACTGGAATCGGTAGACTCTAACCGTAAGCAGGTGCTGGCGAATCTGAACGATGCCAGCTGGCGTCTGGATGCGATCCGCCTGGTGGTGGTCAGCCATCAGTAAGCCCGACGGGATGCAGCCGGTCTGCATCCCTTATTTATTTCAACCTGAATGCAGACTGAAACCGCTATGAGCGAACATCAACCGACTATCCCTGAACCGTCGAAAACCCGGCCGCTGGAGAATTACAATCCGCCGACCGATCCCTGGTTACAGGTGATTTTTCAGGATGAACACATCATGGTGGTCAATAAGCCGAGCGGGCTGCTTTCCGTGCCGGGCAAGCTGGCCGAGCATCAGGACAGCCTGATGACGCGTATTCAGCAGGAATTTCCTGAGGCTGAGTCCGTCCATCGTCTGGATATGTCCACCAGCGGCGTGATCGTGGTGGCGCTGACCAAAGACGCTGAGCGTGAACTTAAACGCCAGTTCCGCGAACGCGAAACTAAGAAAGTGTATATCGCGCGGGTCTGGGGACGGGTTGAAGAAGATTACGGCATTATCGATTTGCCGCTGATTTGCGATTATCCTAACCGGCCGAAACAGAAGGTCTGTCACGAGACCGGCAAGAAAGCGCTGACGCAGTATGAAGTGATGTCATGGGATGATGACGGCACAACGCGGGTGAAACTGCGGCCGATTACCGGACGTTCGCACCAGTTGCGCGTGCACCTTCTGGCGCTCGGGCATCCGATTCTGGGCGATAAATTCTATGCCCATCCGCAGGCGCTGGCAGCGGCCGGTCGTTTGCAACTGCACGCACAGGAATTATCGTTTTATCATCCGATAACCGATGCGCCGCTGGTATTTAACTGCGAACCGGATTTTTAACCATTCAAATAATACATATTTCTTCAATCACTATTAAGTAATATGTATTACATTAGCATCGTGTTGTTTTATCAGAATTTACCTTGCCAAAAATATAATATCGGCTTCCTCACCTATTCCCTTCCCTGTTAATTCGCCCCGCACGACTGATAACATCCCGCCCTATTTATTCAAATTTAATTATTCACCCTTCAGGGAAGACGACATGAAATGGAAACCAAAGCTGCTCAGCAGCCTGATTGCATTGGCGCTTTTTGATGCCGATGCCGGTATCATGCGTGAAGATGTTGCGGTTCAGGACTACCGCGACTTCGCAGAGAATCTGGGGAAATATGGTGCCGGTGAAGAAAACATTGAAGTTTTCAAAATGGACGGCACGTCAGCCGGAATGCTGAACTTTCCTATGCCTGATTTTGGCGCAGTCAACAGCCTGGGTTTCGCGACATTAATTTCACCTTCCTATATTGCCAGCGTTGCTCATAACGGTGGATATACTTCCGTTGATTTTGGGAATCACGCAAAATACCGAACCACCTATAAATTAATCAGCCGAAATATTCATCCAGCTTATGAAACATGGAATAAAGACTTTCATGTTCCCCGTCTGAATAAAGTCGTGACCGAAGCCGCGCCAGTACCAATGGTAGACACGCAGCAGGTGCGTAATAACCCGGAACGTTATGTTTACTATGCACGGGTTGGCTCAGGAACGCAGTATCAGGTCGACCCGGTCACCAAGAAACCCGTCTATATCACCGGGGCTTACGATTGGAAAAGCGGCGGCACGATGGTTAATCCCACTTTTGAACCGTCACGTTTACGCTGGGTGAACTACGGGCCACCTGATGCACGTGCTCAGCCATTCAGTTCAGCGATACAAGCAGGCGACAGCGGAAGCCCGCTCTATGTTTACGATAACGTGGAAAAAGAATGGAAAATCTATGGTGTCTCACCATGGGGAGGCACAGGAAAAACAGGATATGAATACATCAGTTATACGCTGGATATGCAGCTGAATTTCCTCAAGGGCGTTATTGCTGAAAATACCGATCCTGATGTGACCGATATAGCCGCCGACGGCGACATTCACTGGACGGCTGCCAATATTACGCAGGGCGAAAACAGCTGGCAGTGGCACGGCGTCAACACGGCACTGCCTTCGCAAGCCTCCAATGATGAACTCAATGCCTCGAAAGACCTGCGCTTTGCCGGTGATGGCGGCCTGATCGTACTCGATAGCGCCGTCAATCATGGTGCCGCAAAACTGCAATTCTCGAACGATTACCGGGTGGTGTCGGCTGAAGGTGCGAACAGCACCTGGGTGGGCGGCGGGATCGAAGTCGATGCGGATAAAACCGTTGACTGGGAAGTGAACGGTTTAGCCGGAGATACTTTACATAAAATCGGCGAAGGTACGCTGTACGTCAATGCCGTGGGGAATAATGGCGGCGCGCTGAATGTCGGCGACGGGCTGGTGGTGTTAGCCCAGCAGGCCAATGAAGCCGGGGAGCAAAAAGCCTTCTCCAAAGTCACCATTGTCAGCGGTCGACCGACCGTGCAGATCGGCGGCGAAAACCAGATTGAAAGCAGCGATATTTACTTTGGTTACCGTGGCGGTAATCTGGATCTGAATGGCTATGACATGGCTTTCAGCACCATTAATCACAGTGATTCCGGTGCGACAATTATTAACAGCAATGCAGACCAGATCAGTACGCTGACGTTGAATAACTCTGATAACCAGACATTTATTGGCCATCTCGGCAGTCAGGAAACGGCGTCGAATTTGAACGTCGATTATGCGCCGGACTCCTCCGCAGGCGTCTGGGAACTGGCTGGCGGAGCCGATCTGAATCAGCTCTCCGTGCAAAATGGCATTCTGAGACTGGCGGGTCGCCCGACACCGCATGCCGGTAACGTTGTTTTCAGTGATGACTGGATTGATGAAACCTATACGATAAACAATGTGGATGTGGCCAGCCATGCCACCCTGCGGGTGAACGAACATGCCACACTGGATGCCAACGTTAAGCTCAATGAGCTGGCAAACCTGATGCTGAACAGTAAATCGCATCTGAGCGGCAAGGTGGAACTGGCTTCCGGCAGTATGATTTCTGTTGATCAGACAGACAGTAAAACCACCAGCACCGACGGCAATAATGACGTGGTGATTGACGCCACTATTTCCGGTAACGGAACCCTGAAGAAAATGGCGCCGGGCGCGCTGTACATCAACAGCGAGAATACGTTCACCGGTGCCACCAATATTTACAGCGGCGCGCTGATCCTCAACGGCTCCCTTGCGTCCACCGTCACGATGGAGAAAAACACGGTGCTGGCCGGTAACAACACCGTCGCCGATCTGATCCTGAAAGATGATGTGCAGCTTCTGCCACACTGGCCAGCCGAAAACGAAAGCGAGAGCGATACATTTGTCGCGGCCACGCAAACCGTTAACGGCACAATGGCGGCGGGCAGCAATAATCTGCTCAGCCTGCGCACGCATTTCGATCCGGCTTTCACACAAACCGACAAGCTGCTGATCAACGGCGACATGGTTTCCTCTGCACCGGTGAGTGTTCAAGTCACACCGTCAGGGGCGGGTTTCTTCACTGATACGGATAATGATGGCGCAGCGGATAATCAGGAAGGCGTGTCGCTGATCCAGGTGGCCGGTAAGGCAACCAAAGACAGCTTCAGACTGGCGGGGGAATACGTGGCGCGCGGCGCTTACGCCTATAACCTGTATGCCTTCGCACCGGGCCGCAGCTCTGAAGAACAGCGTGAAGTGGCAGGCAGCGGCGATCAGTTCTGGGATTACCGTCTGCAAAACAACATGCTGACCGAAGGCGACAATACGGTACCGGTCGATAACACGCCGGTTCCGCCAGAACCGACGCCGGATGATGAAGACGATGGCGAGGACGACGATACACCGGTTCCTGAACCAACGCCGGATGACGGCGGCGATAATACGCCGGTCCCGCCGGCACCGACGCCAGATGACGATGATAGCGGAAAAAATACGCGTCCGGCCGTTACGCCGCAGGTGCCTTCTTATCTGTCTTTACCTTCCGCCCTGCTGAGCTACAACAGTCGCGTGAGTGAAACCTTCCGCAATCAGGTTCTGGCACAGGATGATAAGAAACAGAATCTCTTCTTCCAGTATCTCAACGGAGAAGACAACTATCATTCAGCACTCGGCTTTATGGATTATGGCTACGACTACACGCAGAAAGAAGAAGGCTGGCTATTGGGTGCCAAAGTGATGCAACTGGGTAACGACACCCACTCGCTGGCACTGAGCCTTGGCCTTTCCAGCGCTAATCTGGATGTCACGCCGGATGCCGCCGACGGCAACAGCAAAACGCAATACACCACCTGGGGACTCTCTTCACTGCTGTCGTATCAGTATGTCAGCGGTTTAACGGTGGATGTAGCTTCGGACGTCGCCATCTATGACGGCAATGTATCGACCGACCTGCGCGGCAGTGACGTGGCGGATATCAGTGCGACCTCCTTCGGTGGCTCTGTGGATGTGGGATATAAAATCCAGGCGGGTAATCATGTGCTGACGCCATTAGTTGGATTTGGCATTCAGCGCCTGCAAGTCGATGATTTTACGGATATTGATAATACGAAGGTTCATTATGACGATATCACCCGTCAGACTGCCCGCTTAGGGATGCGTTACCGCTACGACTGGGATACCGCAAATGCTGGTAAATGGGCGATTACGGCGAATACATTGTTCATTACAGATCTCAGAGACGATGCGTCAGTGGACATCGGAGTCACCTACAGCGACGTCAGCAACAGCTTCCACAGCGGTGCTGCAGGCAGTTCCGGGATGCTAGACCTGGGGATTATCAGCAATCCGATGCCGAATGTGTCACTGAATACCGGTGTACAGTATCAGCACAGGCTGGAAGATGAAGGGGTAGATTACTGGCAGGCTGTCGCAGGGGTGACGTTTAAGTTCTGACACTGACACAAATCTGTGTCCCACAAAGCAAAAGGCGCTCTGAAAAGAGCGCCTTTTTAATGATGACGTTATTTAAAGCCTTTTTCACGTTTGATCAGGTCATACGCCGCCTGAATCGCCTGTGCTTTTTCCTTCGCCATTTCCATCATTTCAGGCGGTAAACCTTTCGCCACCAGTTTGTCAGGATGATGCTCGCCCATCAGTTTGCGGTAGGCACGTTTAATGGTCGTTGCGTCGTCGGTGGCATTCACGCCCAGCACTTTGCAGGCATCTGCCAGCGTCGGGCCTTGCTGCGTCTGGTGATAACCGCCGCCATACGAGCGTCCCCCCTGCTGGTGACCGCCAAACTGCTGGCCGCCTTCCATCATGCGCAGGAACTGATCGAACTGCATCCGTGAAATCCCAAGCTCTTCAGCAATCACGTACAACACTTCGCGTTCATTGGGATGCAATGAACCGTCGGCGTACGCGGCCTGGATCTGGATTTCCAGAAAAGTCCGTATCAGGTCAAAACGACCAAAACACGCAGTGCGCAGTTCGCGCATTTTCTCACGCAAGGGATAGTCAGCTTCTTTCCCGTCGCGAAAGGCGCGTTGTGCGGCTTCGCGCTGCTCGCCGTGCAACTGCATACGTTCCATGTAAAGACTGGCGATCTGAATATCCGCCTCGGTAACTCTGCCTTTTGATTTAGTCAGATTTCCCATCACCTCAAACGTGGTGCGGAAAAAGATGGTTTGACGTGTCTGCTGATCGGCAAAATACCCTCTGCGTTTCGCTGAACGCGCGGTATCAAACATATGCCCTATCAGCAGCCCTGCTACAATTCCCCAGAAGCCTAAACCGGACCATAAGCCCAGGATAAGTCCGAGCAGTTTTCCCCAATACTGCATATACTCCTCAATTCGCCATGCCGTCGCTTAAAAATTGCTTTATCATAACCGGCATTTATCGTTGTGCCTAACGGCAGCAACGTAACAGGTGGGATTTAACACTAGCGCAACCATGATGAGTGAGATAGTCTCTGACCGTTTGCCGGCATGATGCCTCTGATGACGGAACACCATTTTACGTATGAAAAACAGACGTCTGAAAACACGCTTACCGACAATGCTGGCCGCCACAATCTGGTCAGTATTGTACAGTCACGGCGCAATGGCCGATCTCGCAGCACAATGTATGCTCGGCGTTCCGACCTATGACAAACCTTTGGTGCAGGGTGATCCTAATTCACTGCCTGTGACCATCAACGCCGATAAGGCGACCGGCAATTATCCTGACAGTGCGCTGTTTAGCGGCAACGTTAACGTTGTTCAGGGCAACAGCACACTGGATGCTGATCAGGTTCAGCTTAATCAAATCGCCAATCCCAATCAGCCGACCCCGACCCGAACCGCTACTGCGACCGGCAACGTGCGTTATAACGATAACCAAATCAAGCTGAATGGCCCGAAAGGCTTTGCGAACCTGACCACCAAAGATACTGATGTTCAGGATGGCGACTATCAGATGGTCGGCCGTCAGGGACGTGGTCAGGCTGACAAAATGAAGCAGCGTGACAACAACCGTTACACCATCATGGATAACGGTACATTTACCACCTGTCTGCCTGGCGATAACAGCTGGAGCGTCGTCGGTTCCGAAGTGATTCAGGATCGTCAGG
The DNA here is from genome assembly GCF_963881615.1 of Rahnella sp. CJA17(1/100). Classification (NCBI taxonomy): domain Bacteria; kingdom Pseudomonadati; phylum Pseudomonadota; class Gammaproteobacteria; order Enterobacterales; family Yersiniaceae; genus Rahnella; species Rahnella sp. CJA17(1/100). Next base: position 223,722 of record NZ_CAWOJA010000055.1, read on the forward strand.
AAGAAGTGGCTGAAATCTGGAATGCCCGCTTCCATATCGGTCCGGTGCCGGTGTTCTACAGCCCGTACATGCAGTTGCCGATTGGCAATAAGCGTCGTTCCGGTTTCCTTATCCCTAATGCTAACTACAGCAGCAATAATGGCGTTGGTGTCACCGTTCCTTACTACTGGAACATTGCGCCAAACTACGATGCCACGATTACGCCCAATTACATGAGCAACCGTGGTCTGCAACTGCAAAATGAATTCCGCTACCTGACCGTTGCCGGTGCGGGTCTGATGGAATTCGATTATCTGGGTAACGATAAGAAAATCGATCAGCAGTATGTCGAAGATGAAAACCGTACCAGCGATAAAACCAAGCGCTGGATGTATTACTGGCGTCATGCCGGTGTATACGATCAGGTTTGGCGCTTCAACGTCGACTATACCAAGGTCAGTGACCCTTATTACTTCACCGATTTCGATTCGAAATACGGTTCCAGTACTGACGGCTATTCCACGCAGAAATTCAGCGTAGGTTACGCGAACCAAAACTGGGATGTTACACTGGCCAGTAAGCAGTTCCAGGTGTTCTCAGATTTCGGGAACGCCAACGCTTACCGTGCACAGCCACAGCTGGATATTAACTATTACAAAAATGATGTGGGCCCGTTTGACCTGCATCTGTACGGTCAGGCGGTGAAATTCACCAGCGTAAACCCTGACAACCCGGAAGCAGTGCGTACACACTTCGAGCCGACTATCAGCCTGCCACTCAGTAATGGCTGGGGAAGTCTGGATAACGAAGTGAAGCTGATGACTACCCACTATCAGCAGGATATTCCGGACGCGTATTACGATAGCAATCCGAATACCAAACTGCGTTCATCCGTGAACCGTACGATGCCTGAGTTTAAAAGCGACGGCAAAATGGTGTTCGACCGCACGATGGACTGGAACAGTGACTACACCCAGACCCTCGAACCGCGCGTGCAGTACCTGTATATCCCTTACCGCAATCAGAGCTCGATCAATACCTATGACTCGACGCTGTTACAGTCCGACTACACCGGCCTGTTCCGCGATAAAAGCTACAGTGGTCTGGACCGTATTGCCTCTGCAAACCAGGTGGCAAGCGGTTTAACGACCCGTATCTATGACGAAAATCTGGAAGAGCGCTTTAATGCCTCTGCCGGTCAGATTTATTACTTCCAGCCGCCACGTACCGGTGACGTTGATAGCGTCCTGGATAAAAATGATGATACGGGCAGCCTGGTGTGGGCCGGTGACAGCTACTACAAAATCAACAATTTCTGGGGTATCCGTGGCGGAGTGCAGTATGACACCCGTCTGGATGCGCTGGCTTTAGGCGATGCAGTGCTGGAGTACCGCGCAGACTCAGAAAGAATGATTCAGCTGAGTTACCGTTACGCCAGCCCGGAATATATTCAGGCAACGTTACCTAACGTTACCAACCCGGGTTATCAGGACGGTATTTCGCAGGTTGGCGGCATCGCCAGTTGGCCGATTGCTGACCGTTGGGCGATCGTGGGGGCGTATTATTACGACACCAAAGCACAGCAACCAGCCGATCAGCTTATTGGTTTGCAATACAACACATGCTGCTGGGCTATCAATGTTGGTTATGAACGTAAGATCACCAGCTACGATACGGTTAAGTCAGAAAGTAAATATGACAATAAGATTGGTTTCAATATTGAACTTAGAGGCCTGGGTAACAATCAAACCCTCGGAACGAAAGAAATGTTGGCCAGCGGCATACTGCCTTATCAACGCGCTTTCTAAGCCCGAAACACGATTCATTTCGTGAAGACACGACGAATTCAGTGAACTTGAAACCCGCGCTTGCGGATTAGACAAATGGAAAAAGTATGAAGAACTGGAGAACACTTCTCCTCGGCGTGACGCTTTGTGCCAGCACTGCGTTTGCTGCCCCTCAGGAAGTTGATAAAGTTGCCGCCGTCGTTAACAACGGCGTGGTATTGCAAAGTGACGTTGATAGCTTGTTTAATTCTGTAAAACAGCAGGCACAGCAGGCTAAACAGCAGTTGCCGGATGATGCGACTCTGCGTCACCAGATCCTCGACCGTTTGATCATGGATCAGATCCAGTTACAAATGGCGACCCGAATGGGCATCACGCCAACCGATCAGGACGTGGATAAAGCCATTGCCGGTATTGCACAGCAAAACAACATTTCTGTTGATCAACTGCGCAGCCGTCTGGCTTATGACGGAATGAACTACAGCACTTACCGTACGCAGATTCGCAAGGAAATGATCATCAGCGAAGTACGTAACAGTGAAGTGCGTCGCCGTGTCACCATACTGCCTCAGGAAGTGGATCAGCTTGCCAAACAGGTTGCGGCGCAAAACGGCAGCGGTGCTGAATTCAACCTCAGCCATATCCTGTTGCCACTGCCAGAAAACCCAACTCAGGATCAGGTTGATTCTGCAGAACAGCTGGCGAAGAAAATTGTTGCTGATCTGAACAATGGTGCGGACTTTGGCAAACTGGCTATCACCTACTCGGCTGATTCCCAGGCACTGAAAGGCGGCAACATGGGCTGGGGCAAATTGCAGGAACTGCCTTCCCTGTTTGCTCAGGCGTTAAGCACCGCTCAGAAAGGCCAGGTCATTGGCCCGATCCGTTCTGGTGTTGGTTTCCACATCCTGAAAGTGAACGATATCCGTGGCGACAATAAAACGGTTTCTGTCACCGAGGTTCACGCCCGTCATATCCTGCTGAAACCTTCTGTCGTAATGACGGATGCGCAGGCGCGTGCGAAGCTGGAACAGGTTGCGGCTGATATTAAGAGCGGTAAAGCCACATTCGCTGATGAAGCCAAACAGCTTTCTCAGGATCCTGGCTCTGCTAATCAGGGCGGCGATTTAGGTTGGGCGTCACCAGATATGTACGATCCTGCGTTCCGTGATGCGTTGATGAACCTGAAAAAAGGCGAAATCAGTGCACCGGTTCACTCTTCGTTTGGCTGGCACTTGATCCAACTTATTGACACCCGTCAGGTCGATAAAACAGATGCGGCACAGAAAGAACGTGCTTACCGCATGCTGTTCAACCGCAAATTTGCGGAAGAAGCCCAGACGTGGATGCAGGAACAGCGTGCTGAAGCGTATGTGAAAATTATGGATGGGAATGGAAAATAATACTTCCGTGACAAAATCTGTGGTCATTACCCCCGGCGAACCGGCCGGGGTTGGGCCGGATCTGGTACTGGCGCTGGCTCAGCAGGCATGGCCTGTTGAGTTAGTGGTCTGTGCCGATCCGGCCTTACTGCTTGAACGTGCTGAGAAACTCGGCCTGAATATCCGCTTACGCGATTATCAGAGAGCGCGTCCGCCAGAGCCTCAGGCTGCGGGCATATTGACCGTTTTGCCTGTTAAACTCGCCGTCCCGGTGACCGCAGGTAAACTTGATGTGGCTAATGCGCCCTACGTGGTGGAAACGCTGGCACGTGCCTGCGACGGTGCTATCAGCGGTGAATTCGCTGCACTGATCACCGGCCCGGTTCAAAAAAGCATTATCAACGATGCCGGAATTCCCTTCATCGGCCATACCGAATTCTTCGCTGACCGCAGCCATTGCGACCGTGTTGTGATGATGCTGGCAACCGAAGAGTTACGCGTTGCGCTGGCGACCACGCATTTGCCTTTGCTGGCGGTGCCGGGTGCAATTACCCGTGAATGCCTGCATGAAGTCATCACCATTTTGCATCATGATCTGAAAACCAAATTTGGTATTACCGAGCCGCAAATTTATGTGTGTGGCCTGAATCCACATGCCGGCGAAGGTGGCCACATGGGGCACGAAGAGATCGACATTATCATTCCTGCCCTGGACGAACTGCGCCAGCAAGGGATGAATCTCATCGGCCCGCTGCCCGCTGATACGTTATTCCAGCCTAAATATCTGCAACATGCCGATGCTGTTTTATCGATGTATCACGATCAGGGCCTTCCGGTGCTAAAATATCAGGGATTTGGTCGCGCAGTGAATATCACACTCGGCCTGCCTTTTATCCGGACTTCCGTTGATCACGGTACCGCCCTTGAACTCGCCGCCACCGGCACCGCCGATGCGGGCAGTTTCAAGACAGCAATAAATCTCGCCATTCACATGGCAAATAACAGCAACGATAAATAACAACAATGAATAGTAGAGTCCACCAAGGTCACTTTGCCCGTAAACGTTTTGGGCAAAACTTCTTAACCGATCAGTTTGTTATCGATAGCATCGTGTCGGCCATTCACCCTATGCCGGGCGAGGCCGTCGTTGAAATCGGTCCCGGTCTGGCGGCGTTAACTGAGCCTGTTGCTTCGCGCCTGGACAGCATGACGGTCATCGAACTCGACCGTGATTTGGCAACACGTCTGGAAAATAACCCTAAGTTTCAGGGCAAACTGCGGGTCATCCAGTCTGATGCGATGAAAATTAATTTCGGCGAACTGTCTGAAGAACTCGGTCAGCCACTGCGTGTCTTTGGTAACCTGCCGTACAACATTTCTACGCCGCTGATGTTCCATTTGTTCACTTATACCAACGCCATCAAAGACATGCATTTTATGTTGCAGAAGGAAGTGGTAAACCGTCTGGTTGCAGGCCCGAACAGCAAAGCGTATGGTCGTTTAACGGTGATGGCGCAATATTACTGCAATGTGATCCCTGTTCTGGAAGTTCCACCAGAATCCTTCACACCGGCGCCTAAAGTGGAATCCGCTGTGGTACGTTTAGTGCCGCATGAAGTGATCCCGTATCCGGTGCCTGATATTCGCATTCTGAGCCGTCTGACAACGGATGCTTTCAACCAGCGTCGTAAAACAGTGCGCAACAGCCTCGGCCACCTGTTCACTCCGGAACAAATGACCGAACTGGGTTTAGATCTCAGCATGCGTGCTGAAAATATTTCTGTAGAGCAATTCTGTAAACTGGCTAACTGGTTGTCCACACGACCTAAAACCCCGGAACTTCAGGAGTAGCGTTATGCTTAATTCGCCCCGCGTTTGTGTTCAGGTGCAAAGTATCTACGTTGAGTCACAGTCGATACCCGAAGAAGAACGTTTTGTCTTCGCTTACACCATCACCATCCGCAATCTGGGGCGTTTTAATGTGCAACTGCTTCGCCGTTACTGGCTGATAACCAACAGTAACGGTCGCCAGACTGAAGTCCAGGGTGAAGGGGTCATCGGTGAACAACCGCTGATCCTGCCTGGCAATGAATTTCACTATACCAGCGGCGCTATTTTAGAAACGCCACTGGGCACGATGGAAGGCCATTATGAAATGGTCGCACAAGACGGTGAAGCCTTCCGTGTGCCTGTTCCGGTCTTCCGCCTCGCCATCCCTACGCTGATAAATTAATCCTCATGTCGACATATCTTATTGGTGATGTTCACGGCTGCATCGATGAACTCAAGGCGCTATTGGCGCAGGTGGATTTTAATCCGCAAAACGATGTCCTGTGGCTGACGGGTGATTTAGTTGCCCGCGGTCCGTCCTCGCTCGAAGTGCTGCGTTTTGTCAGCGGTTTGGGGGATTGTGTCCGGATGGTGCTCGGTAACCACGATCTGCATCTGCTGGCGGTTTACGCGGGGATCAGTTTCAACAAACCGAAAGACCGCATCACGCCCTTGCTTGAAGCCGAAGACGCTGACGAACTGATCAACTGGTTGCGCCGCCAGCCAGTACTGCAGGTTGATGAAGATCTGAAGCTGGTCATGGCCCACGCAGGGATCACGCCGCAATGGGATCTCGACACCGCTCAAATGTGCGCCCGTGAAGTGGAAGCCGTCCTGAGCAGCGATACTTATCCGCTGTTTCTGGATGCGATGTATGGCGATATGCCGAACAACTGGCATCCTGAACTGACGGGTCTGGCGCGTTTGCGTTTCAGCACCAATGCTTTCACCCGCATGCGTTATTGCTTCCCGAACGGACAACTGGATATGATCTGCAAAGATATCCCGGAAAACGCGCCAAAGCCGCTGAAACCCTGGTTTGATATTCCGGGGCCCTTACAGGAAGCAGGCTACAGTATTGCGTTCGGACACTGGGCATCACTGGAAGGGAAAGGCACGCCGCAAGGCATTTATGCGCTGGATACCGGCTGCTGCTGGGGCGGTGACCTGACCATGCTGCGCTGGGAAGACAAAACCTACTTCGCCCAGCCTTCAAACCGCCAGAGCGAAAAACAGCAGTCTGAAATCCCGAAAGCCGTTTGATCAAACAGCGGATATTCAGACAGCAAAAAGGCACCTGCAAAGGGTGCCTTTTTGCTGTCACACGGCTCACGCAGCCGTAGGATCAGGCGCGGCGATCAAGGATTTCGAAGCAATAACCATGAGAGTTCTGCTCATCCGCATCGTGGAATTCGCTGAATGTGCTTTCCCAGTCATCCGGCTCATAATCAGGGAAATGTGTATCCCCTTCGACTTCGGCATCAATGTGAGTCAGATATAAACGATTGGCCTTCGGCAGCAGTTGCTCATACACGCGGCCGCCCCCCATCACCATCACTTCTTCCACATCGCCGGCCGCCGCCAGCGCAGCGTCAACAGAGGTTACCCAGGTCACACCTTCATGCTCGCCCGGTTTAGAGCTGATGACAATATTCAGCCGGCCAGGCAACGGACGTCCGATTGACTCAAACGTCTTTCGTCCCATGATAACGGGTTTGTTGAGCGTATTACGCTTAAACCAGGCCAGATCACCAGGTAAATGCCAAGGCATAGCGTTTTCCATGCCAATAACGCGATCGGTCGCCAGTGCGGCGATCAGGCTAATAATCATTGTGAAGCCCTGTGTAGAAAAAGGATTTGTGCGTGACCCCAAAAAAGAGCTGCCACTATACGGAAAGCCCCATCAGCCGTCGATAGGGAGACCCACGCTTTACAAAGATATAAGAGAGCTCTTACCCTGCCGGGATATTCCCCGCCAAAAGTAGCGGTTCCGCCGGCAAAGGACGCTCAAAAGCAGGAAGGTATCGCCGTATTCCAGTCGAAAATGCTGAAGCGCTCACCTGCTTTTTTGCATGGTAGCCCCACGTTGTACAACAACGCTTACACACCGGGGCGTTTACGGTACAGCCACAATCCCGGTAACGATAATCCGATAGATAATGCCCCGACGATAAAACTGGCTTTCAGAAAATTGGTGAGTGCCGTCGATAGCAATGCTTCGCTGTAGCCCAGATGCGAAATCTCCACGACTGAGATCATCGCCGTGTAGGCAGAAATGCCGGGGAACATCGGTATAACAGCGGCAACGGTGAAAACTTTAGGATGTGCCAGTAACCAGCGTGACCATCGAATGCCCATAATGCCAATCAGTATAGCTGCCAGCAGGGAGGCCCATTCGATGTTTATCCCGCCGTGGATCAGCAACATCCGCGTGCCGTGGCCAACTGCGCCGAGCAGTGCGCAATAACGTAATGCCCGCGGCGGCACATTAAACACCATCGCAAAGCCCAGTGCGGGCACGGCAGCGAAAAGCATATCCTGAATCAGTGCCCATAAAAGGCTCATGACCACCCCCGTAAACCCCACAATGCCATTGCCATGACCACACCAATGCAGGTCGCCAGTGTCAGCAGGCTGGCCATAGTCCAGCGCGCCAGTCCGGTATTCACATGCCCTTTGAACATATCCGCCACGGCATTAATCAGCGGAAACCCCGGCACCAGCAATAACACGCTGGCAGCCATTGCGACATTTGATGACTGCTGAAAAATGCCCAGCCGCAACAGCAACCCTGAAATGGAAGTCGCCACGAATGCCGTGCAGCAAAAGTTGATGAGCGGATTCATATGCCGTGCAGTAAGGCTCTGGCGTACGGCCATGGCGACGCCGCTGGCGAAAAAAGTGACAATGAATGCATCCCAGCCGCCACCATTAAGTTTGCTGAAACACCCGCAGGAGAGCGCCACCATCAGGATCATCAGCCAGCGCGGATACCGCAGCGGTTTGATTTTTTGCAGGCGTTTTGCCACCAGCTGACTGTCGAGCAGTTTATGCTCAGCCAGGATCACCGTATGTTGGACTTGTGTCACAACCTGCATGTTGATCCCGCGGTCAACATTTTTACGCGTCGAGGTCAGACAATAACCGCCGCTTAAGGTGCTGAGCACAATGGCATTGGCGGAGATCGAGCTTTCCACCCGGTCCATTCCCAGCGCGACGCCAAGCCTCGCCGACAGCTGTTCGACCAGCATACTTTCGGCACCATGCTGCAACAGCATCAGGGCACATTCGATGCACAAACGGGTAATTTCACGTTGATGATGCGCCTCGGGGCTTTCACGCACCGGGTATTCTATGACCGGATCCTGCATACCATTCACCGCCCGCAAAAAAAGCAATAAGAGTGATTTAACTTACTGAGGATTGGCGTATCATGCCGCCTTCTTTTGTTCCGAACATTGACGACGGTTATTTTCATGCTTGAAACCACCCTTTTTGTTGCCAGTATCGCCTTCCTCGGCATGCTTTCTCCCGGTCCCGATTTCTTTCTGGTCATCAAAAATGCGGCCCGCTATCCGCGCATCGCGGCACTCATGACGTCACTGGGTGTTATTTGTGGTGTGATTACGCATATGTCTTACTGCGTGGCCGGTCTGGCAGTGGTGATCACCACCACGCCGTGGTTATTTGATTTACTGAAATACGTCGGTGCGGCTTATCTGATCTGGGTCGGTATTCAGGCGTTGTTTTCCCGCAGCAACAGCAAAATGAACCTCGACGGACTGGAGCCACAGCAGGTAAAACTGCGCACCGCGTTCGTGCAGGGTTATCTGTGTAACCTGCTCAATCCAAAAGCGACACTTTTCTTCCTGGCGATGTTTACGCAGGTCTTGCAGATTAACTCCACCTTCGGTGAAAAGCTGTGGTACGCCTCTATAATCGTCGGTTTGTCGGCCATTTGGTGGCCTTCGCTGGCGTTACTTATCCAGAGCCCGCCGGTGCGTCGTGGTCTGGCGAAAGCGCAGAAACTTATCGATAAACTGCTGGGCGGTGTACTGATCGGTTTGGGCATTAAAGTCGCACTGAGCTGAGTTCAGAAAGAAAAAACCGGTGCATCAGGCACCGGTTTTCTGTTTTAACGGCGGTTTAGCCCTTCGCTTCAATCACCTCTTTCTCAGGCGCTTTTCCGTCAATACTGCCACGCCAGCCCTGTTGCTGACCGGAAGCCAGACGCTCCTGATCCTGCTCGATAGCGGCTGTCAGCATATCTTTCGCACGCTGCATGCTGGCGATACGGAACTCAGTATCTTCGTAATTCTCGATAGTGGCTTCCAGCATTTTCAGGTTATAGCGGCGGAACAGATCTGCCTTCTCGCGGGCTTCATACGCATCCAGCCCCAGCGCCTCCAGCACATCGCGGCCGACGCGCAAGGAGCCTTCAAACAGTTCACGTTCCGGCGCTTCGACACCCAACTGACGCAACTGATACCAGTGATCGACATCACGGGCGCGGGCAATCACTTTCAGATTCGGGAAATGCTCTTTCGCCAGTGCCGTCAGCTGAAGGTTGGCTTCCACATCGTCAATGGCATTAATCAGAACCTTCGCCTGCGCGGCACCGGCGGACTCCAGCAAATCAACGCGTGTGGCGTCGCCGTAAAACACTTTGGTGCCAAATTTACGCAGCGTTTCGATGTGATCCGGATCGTGATCCAGGACCACCGTGTGGACGTTGTTTGCCAGCAGCAAACGACCGGCAATCTGACCAAACCGCCCGAAACCGGCAATAATTACCTGCGCGTTCTCATCATCAATGGTGTCATGCGGACGGTCATCTTTCGGCGCATTGCGCTCAAGGCGCGCGGACAGTACCAGCAGCAATGGCGTCACCGCCATGGAAAGCGCCACAGCCAGCGTCAGGGCCTTCGACCATTCAACCGGCAACACACCTGCCATTTGAGCGGTGCTGAAAATCACAAACGCGAACTCACTGCCCTGCCCGATTAAGATGGCAAACAGGCCGCGCTGCTTTTTCGGCACACCCAGCCATGGCGCAACCAGCCATAACAAGGCCGCTTTCAGCGCCATAAAACCGACCAGCAATGTGGCAATAAGCAGCGGCTGATGGACCAGCGTGCCGAAGTCGATGGACATACCGACACCGATAAAGAACAGCCCGAGAAGCAGACCTTTGAACGGCTGAATATCACTTTCCAGTGCGTGACGGTATTCAGAACTTGCCAGCAAGACACCCGCCAGAAACGCGCCCATCGCCATCGACATACCGGCCATTTCCAGCAGAATACCGAAGCCGAATACCAGAAACAGCGCAACAGCACTGAACACTTCACGCATGCCGGAGCGTGCCACGAAGTGCAGCAAGGGCCGCGTGACATAGCGCCCGAGCAACACCACCAGCACCAGCGCACCGGCCACTTTTGCTGCTGACAAACCAAAACTCATCAGCGTTGTGGCTTCGCCGGTGCTCGCCAGTAAGGGGATCATCGCCACCAGCGGGATGGCGGCGATATCCTGGAACAGCAACACCGCAAAAGCGCTGCGGCCAATGGGTGAAGCCGTCAGGCTGCGCTCACTCATCGCCTGCATGGCAATGGCCGTTGAAGAAAGCGCCAGCGTCAGGCCGATCAACAGGGCGATTTTCCAGTCCAGTCCGAGGAAATAACAGAATGCGCTGAGCACTGCGCCGCAGCCCACCATCTGAATGCTGCCGCCGCCGAAAACCGAGGCACGCATCGTCCACAACCGTTTGGGATCCAGCTCAAGTCCGATGACAAACAGCATCAGCACCACGCCGATCTCCGCAAAGGTCAGAATTGATTCGGCATCAGAGACCAGTTTCAGCCCCCACGGGCCGATAATGCAGCCCGCAATCAGGTAACCGAGCACAGAACCCAGACCCAGACGTACCGCAATCGGCACAAACAGCGCCGCCGAGCCGAGATAAATCAGGCCTTCAATCATCAGGTTATGGTTATCCAAGGCTCACCTCCGGCGGGCAGCCTTCTTTCAGACTCAGGCAGGCGGTTAAACGACGGCGGTATTCTTCTCCCGCCGCTTTCAGCGCCACTTCATCGCAAATGAAGGTGTTGTGCACGGCGAAATACGGCAGCCAGTGCATGCCGCAATAAATGGCTGTCGCCTGTAGCGGCTGCGCCAGCACGTCAAAATCGGGGTGATCGCCCAGCTCGAAATGGTGCTCGTTACCGCCGGTCGTTACCGCCCACAAGCAATGTTTGCCATTTAAGGCATTGCCTTCATGGCCGTACGCCCAGCCGTGCTCGAGCACTTTGTCGATCCACAGTTTCATCAGTGGCGGCAAGCTGTACCACTGGATCGGATGCTGGAAGACCACCAGATCTGCACGTTCAACAGCTTTCTGTTCAGCGGCAATGTCGATATTGAAATCGGGATAGAGGTCGTAGAGCGAACGTACTTCGACGTTGGGCAAATCACTGACTGCCGACAGCAGCCCCTGATTGGCTCTTGAATGGCGCGGATAAGGATGGGCGTAAATTATTAAAATCATCTGTGAACTCATATCGACAAAATATGCATTCATCATAAAGTATTTTTAACATTTATTAACTGCCGTAAATACGATGAAAAACAGGGCCCTCACGCCCTGTCGATTTACATGAAAGGATTCACGGACAACTGACTGCCCCGAGATCCAGCCAGTTGTCACCTGCAACCGGCGTGACACCCCGAGTCCAGACCTTCGCTTTCCAGTTATGGCCGCCGTAAGTGGCCATTTCCCCCTGAACATACGTGGCCGCATTGTCGTAAGGCAATGTGATATTGCTGACGAGTTGCCACTGATCACTGCTGCGCGATGGCGGGTTGTTTTGCGTCCAGTATTTCGCCTTCCATATCAGCTGGTTGTAGCTGACGGCATCGCCGGTATTGTAGATTTTGCTGCTGTCCCAGGCAGGCACTTGCGCCGCCGCAGGATCCGTTGTCACACCACACCCGCCCGTGCTCGCCGGGTTAACCGTCAGTTGTAAGCTGGCAGACGTGGATGATTTTCCATCGCTGACCATCACACTGACCGGATACACTGTGCTGCTGGTGACCGCCGGAGCGGTAACGTTGATGGAGCTGGTGGTCAGCGAGCTGGCGCTCAGACCGGCGGGCAACGTCCACTGATACGTGAGCGGATCGTTATTGGCATCCGTCGCCTGTGCCACCAGCGCGAAGGTATTACCTGCCGTTACAGCCATGGTCGCCGGCAACGTCACCACCGGCGGCTGGTTCGCCTGAACCGCCGAGTTTGTCACCTGAACCTGCGCCGTGGCGCTCAGCCCTTGTGGATCGGTCACTTTCAGCTGGAATACCCACACCTGATCTTGCGCGGTAGTAAGGACATTAAACTGCGCTTTGGCTTTGTCTGCATTGGTCAGCGTCACCGCAGGCCCGGAGACTTTGGTCCACAAATACGTCAGGGCTGTATTTTCCGGATCACGGGAAGCAGAACCATCGAGCGTCACGGTCAACGGACCGGTCACGTTCTGATTTGTCCCGGCACTGGCCAGCGGCGCAAGGTTCGTCGTGCCGCCGCCGGTGCCATTCCCTAAGCCTTCATGCATGGCATTTAAAATATCGCCATTATCCGCATCAATTTCCCATGCAAACAGGCCACCCAGCTGATTAGCCAAAACATATTTACCTTTCGCGACCACTGAACGGTTGTCGTCGTAAGTGATCAAATCGCCGGTGGAAGGCTTCCACAAATACGGTGCTTCAGCTGCGGCATCATACTTGTACTGCCAGTCACTGTTGGCTTTAAGTTTCGCCACCTGACGGTAATCAAGAATGCCATTTTCCCAGGTACCTGCGGTCGGGCCGGTCGCGGTCCCGGTGAAAGGATCGTTATTCTGGAAATTCTTCACCCCCGTCCAGCCGCGCCCATACATGGCCGCACCCACTTCAATTTTGCCCGGCGTCACGCCCTGTGAAAGCAACGCCTGCACGCCATGATCGGTGGTGTAATCGGTATCGGGTTTCGAGGCGGAGCCGTACAACGCAGTTTGGTGTCCCAGCGTCGTCAGTGAGAAAGCACCATAGAAGTCATAGCTCATCAGGAAAATATGATCCATATACTGCTGTGCGGCGCTGTAATCCACGTTATCAATTTTGTCCCGGCCTGCACTGATCGCCGAACTCAGTTCATAGGTTTTTCCGGTTTGGGCGGATAATTCATTGAGCATAGTCCGCAGCTCTTTCATCAGCTGCACATAGGTATCTCCATCCGCCGTGCTGCCCAGTGCAGGATTTTCACCGCCACCGCCCGGAAATTCCCAGTCGATATCCACACCGTCGAAGAATTTCCAGGTTTGCAGAAACTCCTTCACCGAGGCCACAAAAACATCCCGCTTCGCTTTGTCTTTCATGAAATAGAACGGGTCGGATAGCGTCCAGCCACCGATGGAAGGGACAATTTTCAGATTCGGGTAGGCTTTCTTCAGCGCCATCAGCTGGCCGAAATTGCCTTTGTAAGGCGCAGAATATTCACTGACACCCTGCTGAGGCATTTGCACTGCAGCCCAGGGATCATGGATCGCGACTTTAAAATCCTGACGCCCTGCACAGGCGCGTTGCAAGGCCTGAAAACTGCCCTCAATGCTTTTTAAGCTGTCGTTAATCCCATTCCCGCCGCAAATCGGCGTAAAGCCGTACAGGATATGAGTCAGGTTCTGTGCAGGGATTTTATCCACCGGGAACCCGCGACCGTACACGCCCCACTCGACAAAATAAGCGCCTACGACCTTGCCGGATTTATTGTTATAAGGCTGGTTGTTTTCCTTCAGCGTGCTGGTCAATGGTAGCAAATGGCTGCCATCGGTATCCGCCACTACAATTTGTTTGGCGTCACTGGTGGTACAGCCTTCGCTGTTACATAACGCAACCTGCAACTGATAGCGCCCGCCTTTATTGACAGCAAACGTGGCGCTGCCCGTTGCGCCGGAAGGGCCGCTCCAGACCTGCGCACCGTTCAGTAACACTTTGGCCGTCTGCCCCGCATCGCCGGTCCACAAATTCCAGGTGACGGTGACATCCGCCGCATTCTTTACAGTGACCAGTTGATTGTAGGCCGAGGCGGACTGATTGATATCAATGATGGCAAAGGTGGTTTCATCCGCACCGAGTGTCGGCTTTCCGGGAAGTGCCGCCTGTGAGACCGGCGCAAGAACCGCGCCGATGAGTAAAGCCAGAAGGGTGACAGGTGTTTTGTACATGTGAAATTCCTCATTTTGACTGAAAGCGCTGCAAGAAGGGTTAATTCTCGATGTGAACTAACCCAAGCTCCGAGTATAAAATCAGGAACAAAAACATAACAATAATTAAACATTAAAACATCATGACGCCCATCACATTAACACAAAATATCGATCTAAAATAATAACTTATGATAAATTCACTTTCATATGAAGACTTTCATACATAAAAAATATAATTTTAATGATAAACATACTTAATGATTATATTTAACATTTTAGCCAAACACATATAAAAAGACGCCCGCCCCTTTCGGGAGCAGGCGTCTTAACGACCGGATGGAAACAGAAGATACTTATTTGCTGATTTTGGCGTGCATTTCCTGCACTGAAATCACCTGTTCAGTCGGGTCAGAAGATAATGCCATTGCCGTCGCGAAACCACCGTTCAACGTAGTGTCGTAATGCACTTTGTATTGCAGCGCACTGCGACGGATAAGCTTGGAGTCTTCAATCGCCTGACGACCCGCCGTGGTGTTCACGATATACACATATTCGCCGTTCTTGATACGGTCCTGAATATGCGGACGGCCTTCATGCACCTTGTTGACCAGACGCGGGTTAATCCCGGCTTCGCCCAGCACTACCGCAGTACCGTGAGTCGCATCCAGCTCGAAACCGCGTTTCAGCAGTTTCGCGGCCAGATCCACCACACGGCCTTTGTCGCCTTCACGAACCGACAACAGTGCGCGTCCGGCTTTCTTCATGCCGGAGTTGCTGCCCAACTGCGCTTTGGCAAAGGCTTCGGCGAAGGTACGGCCAACGCCCATCACTTCACCGGTAGAACGCATTTCCGGCCCAAGAATCGGGTCAACGCCAGGGAATTTGTTGAACGGCAACACCACTTCTTTCACGGAGTAGTAAGGCGGGATGACTTCTTCGGTAATGCCCTGCTCTGCCAGAGTCTGACCTGCCATCACGCGAGCCGCCACTTTCGCCAGTGGTACACCGGTCGCTTTAGAGACGAACGGAACGGTACGGGCTGCACGCGGGTTGACTTCAATCAGGTAGACTTCGTTGTTCTTCACGGCGAACTGGACGT
Source organism: Rahnella sp. CJA17(1/100) (assembly GCF_963881615.1). Taxonomy (NCBI): domain Bacteria; kingdom Pseudomonadati; phylum Pseudomonadota; class Gammaproteobacteria; order Enterobacterales; family Yersiniaceae; genus Rahnella; species Rahnella sp. CJA17(1/100). The sequence goes on from NZ_CAWOJA010000055.1 coordinate 239,038, forward strand.
TCATCAGGCCGCGAACGCTCAGCTCGAAGGCCAGTTTCTCGACCTGCTGACGCATCACATCCTGAATCTCTTTGCTCAGCGTGTAGCACGGCAGTGAACATGCAGAGTCACCGGAGTGAACGCCCGCCTGTTCGATGTGCTCCATGATACCGCCAATCAGCACGCGCTCACCGTCGCAGATAGCATCAACGTCAACTTCTACGGCGTCGTCAAGGAAGCGGTCCAGCAGAACCGGTGCGTCGTTCGACACGCTGACGGCGTTCTGGAAGTAACGGCGCAGGTCGATTTCGTCGTATACGATTTCCATCGCGCGGCCGCCCAGAACATAAGACGGACGTACCACCAGCGGATAACCGATACCCGCAGCTTTCTCAACAGCCTGTTCGATAGTCGCGACTGTGGCGTTTGCCGGTTGTTTCAGGCCCAGACGGTTAACCGCCTGCTGGAAACGTTCACGGTCTTCGGCGCGGTCGATGGCATCCGGGCTGGTGCCGATAATTGGCACGCCAGCGGCTTCCAGTTCACGCGCCAGTTTCAGCGGAGTCTGGCCGCCGTACTGAACAATCACGCCTTTCGGCTGTTCGATACGCACGATTTCCAGCACGTCTTCCAGAGTGACGGATTCGAAGTACAGGCGGTCGGAGGTGTCGTAATCGGTAGACACAGTTTCCGGGTTACAGTTAACCATGATGGTTTCGTAACCGTCTTCACGCAGCGCCAGCGAGGCGTGTACGCAGCAATAGTCGAACTCGATACCCTGACCGATACGGTTCGGACCACCGCCCAGCACCATGATTTTTGGCTTATCATTGGTCGGGTTAGATTCACACTCTTCTTCATACGTGGAGTACATGTAGGCGGTATCGGTAGAGAATTCCGCCGCACAGGTATCAACACGTTTGTAGACCGGGTGCAGGTTGTATTTGTGACGCAGTTTGCGCACTTCGCTTTCTGACACGCCGACCAATTTAGCCAGACGCAGATCCGCAAAGCCTTTACGCTTGAGCATGCGCAGGTAGTCGTGGGTCAGAATGTTGAAGCCGCCCTCGGCCACTTCATTTTCCAGTTTCACCAGCTCTTCAATCTGCACCAGGAACCAGCGGTCCACGTTGGTCAGGTTGAAGATGCCGTCAACAGACATCCCGGCACGGAAGGCATCAGCGATATACCAGATACGCTCGGCACCGGCTTCTTTCAGTTCACGACGAATTTTGGTCAGCGCTTCCGGATCATCCAGACTCACTTTCGGGTCGAAACCGCTCGCGCCGACTTCCAGGCCGCGCAAGGCTTTTTGCAGAGATTCCTGCTGTGTACGACCAATCGCCATCACTTCGCCGACAGATTTCATCTGCGTGGTCAGACGGTCGTTGGCACCGGCAAATTTCTCGAAGTTGAAGCGAGGGATTTTAGTCACAACGTAGTCGATAGACGGTTCAAACGACGCTGGCGTTTTGCCGCCGGTGATATCGTTCATCAACTCATCGAGGGTGTAACCCACCGCCAGTTTCGCTGCCACTTTAGCAATCGGGAAACCGGTCGCTTTGGAGGCCAGGGCTGAGGAACGGGAGACACGCGGGTTCATTTCGATAACAATCAGACGACCATTTTTCGGGTTCACCGAGAACTGAACGTTGGAGCCACCGGTTTCTACGCCGATTTCACGCAGCACCGCCATCGAGGCGTTACGCATGATTTGGTATTCTTTGTCGGTCAGGGTCTGCGCTGGCGCCACGGTGATGGAGTCACCGGTGTGGATGCCCATCGCATCGAAGTTTTCAATGGAGCAGACGATGATGCAGTTGTCGTTTTTATCACGCACCACTTCCATCTCGTACTCTTTCCAGCCAATCAGCGACTCATCAATCAGCAGCTCTTTGGTCGGGGAAAGATCCAGCCCGCGTTCGCAAATCTCTTCGAACTCTTCACGGTTGTACGCAATACCGCCACCGGTGCCGCCCATAGTGAATGACGGACGGATGATGCACGGAAAGCCAACGTCAGCGGCAACAGCCAGCGCTTCTTCCATCGTGTGTGCAATACCGGAACGTGCGGTGTCGAGGCCGATTTTTTTCATCGCCACGTCGAAACGGCGACGATCTTCGGCTTTATCAATGGCGTCTGCGGTCGCGCCAATCATGGTCACACCGAATTCTTCCAGCACGCCCTGACGTTCCAGTTCCAGTGCACAGTTCAGTGCGGTCTGGCCGCCCATCGTTGGCAGCACGGCATCGGGACGTTCTTTTTCGATAATTTTGCGCACAACTTCCCAGTGGATCGGCTCGATGTAAGTCGCATCCGCCATTTCAGGGTCAGTCATGATCGTTGCCGGGTTGGAGTTCACCAGAATGACGCGGTAACCCTCTTCACGCAGCGCTTTACACGCCTGTGCGCCGGAGTAGTCAAATTCACAAGCCTGGCCGATAACAATCGGGCCGGCGCCCAGAATCAGGATGCTTTTTATGTCTGTACGTTTTGGCATTTTTTATTCGCTCCTGTTATCTGGCGTTGTTTGTGCGAAAAGCTTCAATCAGTTCGATAAAGTGGTCAAACAGCGGTGCCGCATCGTGCGGGCCCGGGCTGGCTTCAGGGTGGCCCTGGAAGCTGAACGCCGCTTTATCGGTACGGTGGATACCCTGCACCGTATGGTCAAACAGAGATTTGTGCGTCACGCGCAGGCGGGCAGGCAGGTCAGATTCATCCACCGCAAAGCCGTGGTTCTGTGCGGTGATCATCACGATATCTTTATCGAGATCTTTCACCGGGTGGTTACCGCCGTGGTGGCCGAGTTTCATTTTCACGGTCTTAGCGCCGCTGGCGAGTGCCAGTAACTGATGGCCGAGACAGATGCCGAAGACCGGTATGTCGGTTTCCAGGAAGGTTTTGATGGCCGCGATAGCGTAATCACAAGGTTCCGGATCGCCCGGGCCATTGGACAGGAAGATGCCGTCCGGATTCATTTTCAGGACGTCTTCTGCCGGAGTCTGTGCAGGAACGACCGTCAGGCGGCATCCGCGATCCACCAGCATGCGCAGGATATTGCGTTTCGCGCCGTAGTCATAAGCCACCACGTGGAATGGCAAGTCTTCGGCTTTTTTCGCTTCAGGCAGTTCGCCTTCCAGAGTCCAGCTACCTTGTTGCCAGCGGTAAGATTCCGTCGTGGTCACTTCTTTCGCCAGATCCATGCCTTTCAGGCCCGGGAATGCTTTGGCTTTTTGCAGCGCCAGTTCAGCATCCTGTGAATCGCCCGCGATAATACAGCCGTTCTGTGCGCCTTTTTCGCGTAACAGACGGGTCAGTTTGCGGGTATCAATATCGGCGATGGCAACAATATTGTTGCGCTTGAGGTAATCAGAAAGATTTTCTTCACTGCGGTAGTTGCTGGCTATCAGGGGTAAATCGCGGATGACCAGGCCTTGAGCATGTACTGCGGAGGATTCTTCATCAGCGGCATTGGTGCCGACATTACCGATATGGGGATAAGTGAGAGTGACAATCTGGCGGGAATAGGAAGGATCAGTGAGGATTTCTTGATAACCGGTCATCGACGTATTGAAGACCACTTCCCCCACTGCCGACCCTTCTGCCCCGATGGCCCGACCGTGGAATTGGGTTCCGTCTTCCAGAACCAATAGCGCTGACTTTATCAAAGCATCCTCCAAGAATAATAAATCACAATATCTGCATATTAATTCAGATAACCCGATCTAAATCAATGCAAAAATCGCTCCCGAAGCCAATTTTTGGCAAATTGCGCGCATTCTAATGATGGCAGTTCGGTTTGTCTACCAAAAGCGCCAATATTTCTCTGTTTTTCGCACAACTCAGTGAAAATGGACTCTCACTGCCATAAAAACACAGCCTAAGTCAGTATAGTAACCGTTTGCGGAAGAGGATGTCTGAAAAATGACGAAGAAAGGAGTTTTGTTACAGCTCAGGGAAACAAGGGAGTGCAAAAAACAAACAATACAGCATGAGGGATCGGGATAAAGTCAGTAAAACACAGGATTCAAAATTAAAACAAACCCAAATAGCCATTTTAAATAAAAAAGAGAAGGGCAATCAAGGAACTGCCCTTTTATCAAAAGATTATGACCAAAACAACCACATCACATCTAAAATGTTGACTACAAATCTTCTAAACCAAGGACATCCCGCATGTCATAAAGACCACTTTTATGCGAGAAAAGCCATTTTCCTGCACGAACTGCGCCATTTGCGAAGGTCATACGGCTGGAAGCCTTATGGGTAATCTCAACACGCTCCCCGATATCGGCAAACATCGCGGTATGTTCACCAACGATATCGCCGGCACGAATGGTGGCAAAACCAATACTTTTTGGATCACGTTCACCGGTATGACCTTCACGGGCATACACCGCACAATCTTTCAGATCACGCCCTAACGCATCAGCAATCGCTTCACCCATTGCCAGTGCTGTACCTGATGGTGCATCAACTTTATGACGGTGGTGCGCTTCCACGATTTCAATATCCGTGTAATCGCCCATGACTTTGGCCGCTTTTTCCAGCAGCTTGAGGACAACATTCACGCCCACGCTGAAGTTGGCCGCAAAAACCACCGGAATAACCTCAGAAGCCTGCTTAATTGCAGCCTTACCGGCATCGTCAAAGCCCGTAGTGCCGATAATCATACCTTTATGGTGTTTCTGGCAAAATTCCAGATGAGCCAGGGTGCCTTCCGGACGGGTGAAGTCGATCAAAATATCGAAGTCATTCTTCACGGCATCCAGATTGTCATGCACTTTAATGCCAGCAGTACCCACGCCAGCCAGTTCACCCGCATCGGTGCCCACTAAGGAAGAACCGGTACGTTCCAGCGCTGCGCCCAACACCACGCCTTCGGCGTCAGAGATGGCCTGAATCAGCTGCCGGCCCATACGGCCACCCGCGCCAACAACAGCCATGCGAATATCAGCGTTACTCATAATTACTCTCTTCTTTTTGTGGTTCTGCCGTGAAACAGAATCAGGTTATCGACCCCGCGATCTGGGAGCCAGCAAAATTGCCTCATAATTAGAAAATTATGATACAGCCCCGTTAATATCAGTAAAAGCCATCTGGTTTCAGGTTACGCAATCTGTGATTTTGTGTTAAACGACTGGCAAAACTGGAACTAACGGACAAAAAAACACCAAAAAGCCCGCCTTAATGCGGCTCGCATAACCATGCAATGTAGTGCATAAGTTTCAGCTTTCGTCCGCCCTTCTCCCTGCATCTTTCGCGACACTGATTTTATCACTCTCCCCCAGGGCACCGTCTGACAATATGTATTAAAGGAGAAAGAAGAATATGACGGTGATTTCTGAAAACGCGTATTCACATCCTTGCGTGAGACAGATAAGCAGCAAACAAAACATTTCTTAGATCTGAAACATTAAATTTTTATTATATATGGCGAAATAATATTGATAAAATCAATGATTATGATAATAAATAGCAACCTAATTTTAACTGCCGAAATTTGATTTAAACGACAGTCAAAATAAGTAGCCTGGCTTCATAAGGCGCGTCTTCACCCTTACCAGACAGTCATCAGTAAGGGGAATATAAAAAAATACACACTGCCAATTTTGTTGCTGATTTTTCAGATCAGTATATTGGCACAGGGACTTAACATGAAATTCAAACTGAACAAAGTCACACAAGTGGCGACCGCAGGTCTTTTATTTGGTTTAACTTCTTTTGCTGCACACGCAGAAATCACTCTGATTAAACAAGACCCACAGCCGAACGATCCGCTGAGCCGCCTGAACTTCCAGGTTGGCGGCAGTATTCGTCCGCAGTTCCAGTTCCAGAACGGGGTGAAAAACTACAAGACCAATGGTTTTGATGGCGGTACACGTTTCCGTTTTTCTGCTGATTATTATCTGTTTGATGACATCAGCTGGATTAACTACTACGAACTGGGTGTCAATATCCCTGCCCTGACTGGCTGGGATAATCACCACGCAGATGGCGCGCATAACACCAGCCGTCGCATGCTCTACACCGGTCTGAAAAGCAAAACTTACGGCCAGCTGACCTTCGGTCAGCAAAACAGCGTTTATTACGATGTGGTCGGGGCAAAAACCGATATCTGGGACTACGATATGCTCGCTCAGGCACCTGGCAATGGTGTTAACGGCGACTACGATGGTTCTTACCGTTCCCGTAAGATGCTGAAATACAAAAACACCTTCGGCGATGCAGATGTCTATGCCTCTTATCTTTTCGAAGACAGTGAACTGCTCACCGGCAAAAACGGGCTGCGTTACAAACGTAACGGCGGCGGTTCTGTCGGTGTGGATTACCACATCACCAAAGACCTGACATGGGGTACTGCGTACAACTACACCGACGCAGAAATGAGAAACCCGGGCGACAACACCTCTAAAGACTACAACCAGAGCATTGTTGGTACTGCGCTGAGCTGGAAACCCGGCAACTGGACAGCGTCCTTCGGTGGCGGTTACTACCATGACTTCCTGACGACTGGTGTGAAAACTGAAGATCGCTTCTTCGCGGGCGATGCTTATGGTCTGGAATACTTCCTGGGTTATGCTTTCCCAATCAATCAGCTGGCGGTCAAAACCATTCAGCCGTACTTCATGGGTGACCGTCTGACCTATGTAACCGGCCGTAATTACCAGCGTATTGATAACGGGTTGGGTGTGTCCTTCCAGCTCGATTACGGCTTCCGTGTTGATTACGAGCACGTGTTCACGTCCTCTACCGATAATCTCGGTGATATGAATCTGATCCGTCTGCGTTACGATTTCTAAATCTTAACGACTGAACTTTTGGGGCCAGCTTTACGTCTTATTGACGGGCTGGCCCTTTCTTTTTACACCATTTCATCTATCCCACGTACGCAAAGCCAGACTAAACTCATAGAGACAGCTGTCGCTATATCCACTATGTAACCTGCAGGAGAGCTTTGCGATGTCAGCATTTTTCCGGTCCGACGTGACTGCCATTGGCGACTACCGAGCCGAATTGGGTGAAACTCCCGTCTGGTGCCAGCGTACACAATCTTTGCTTTGGGTCGATATTCTGGCTCAGTGTGTTTTGCGCTACTGGCCCGACAACGGGCAAACTGAAATTCATGAACTCCCCTCGCTGACCAGCGCCGTGTTGCTGACCGAAAAAAGAAATCAATTTTTGCTGGTTTCCGTCGACGGGATCCATCTTTACGAGTACGAACAGAAAACCCGCCAGAAGCTTTGTGATTATCCCGGCGCAGAAGGCACCCGTCCGAATGAAGCAGCCATCGCGCCCGATGGTTCTCTGTGGTTTGGTACGCTGGATATAAAGGAAGAAAAAGATAACGGCGAATGGTTCCGCTATGAAGCGGGCGCAGAAAAGCCGGAAATGATGCTCGATGGCGTCGGTTGTACCAACACACTGGTCTGGTATGAAGGCAAAGTCTGGTTTGCAGACAGTAAGAAAAAACGCTTTTTCTCCGCCAACGCCCGCCGCATCAATCCACTGAAAATATCCTGTTTTTCTTCGGGCGATAAGATCCCCGATGGCTCTGCGCTGGCACAGAATGGCTGGCTGATCACTGCCTGCTGGGGTTCAAAATGCCTGCTGCGCCAGCAGATCAATCAGGGCGAATTACTGACACTGGATACCCAGCCAGTGCCGGTCACACAACCGAGTTGTTGCACGTTTGGCGGGCCGGATATGACTGAGCTGTTTATCACCTCGGCGCGAAAAAACCTCGATGCGCCGCATGCGCTGGAGGGAGCGTTGCTGCACGTTGAAACCACCACCGTGGGTGCACCGCAGAATTTGTTTAAACTCCCGCCTCATTGATGCCGCAGGAGTGCAGACATAAAAAAACCGGCCACTTTGAGCCGGTTTTCATTTAGGATCTGAGATCAGTCGATCTGACGTACATCAACACGCAGTTCTTTTGGCACTTCGAACACGATATTTTCCTCGCGCCCTTCGATGTTGATCACATCAAGCCCGCCAAAGGTTTTCAGCTTGCTGATCACGTCCTGCACCAGAATATCCGGTGCGGATGCGCCTGCCGTAACGCCAATGCTTTTCGCATCTTTCAGCCAGTTTTCCTGAATATCTGCCGCCGAGTCGATCAGATAAGAAGGTACACCGACACGTTGTGCCAGTTCGGCCAGACGGTTGGAGTTCGACGAGTTCTTTGAACCCACCACCAGCACAACATCTGCTCCGTCAGCCAGCGTACGCACGGCTTCCTGACGGTTCGTTGTGGCATAGCAAATATCATCTTTACGCGGCCCGATGATTTTCGGGAAGCGATCGCGAAGCGCATCAATCACCGCAGAAGTGTCGTCAACCGACAGCGTGGTTTGCGTCATAAAGCACAGGTTGTTTTCGTCTTTCACCTGCAATTTATAAACATCTTCCGGCGCCTCGACCAGGTACATTCCCCCGTTCGGATTGCTGTACTGCCCCATGGTGCCTTCCACTTCCGGATGCCCGGCGTGACCAATCAAAATGGCTTCAGTGCCTTTACGGCTGGCACGCGCAACTTCCATATGAACTTTGGTCACCAGCGGACAAGTCGCGTCAAACAGCATCGTCAGATCACGCGCTTTCGCTTCTGCACGTACCGCCTGAGAAACACCGTGGGCAGAGAAAATCAGAATAGACCCATCAGGTACTTCGCTGATTTGCTCGATAAAAACAGCACCGCGCTGACGCAGGCTGTCGACCACGTAGCGGTTATGCACCACTTCATGGCGGACATAGATAGGTGCGCCGTAAATTTCCAGCGCACGTTCTACAATACTGATTGCGCGGTCAACACCCGCACAAAATCCTCGCGGATTAGCCAGCAATATCTGCATGTTTCCCCTCAAGCTCCGGGTCAATTTCCAGCACTTCAATATCGAAATCGATATGTTGCCCTGCCAGCGGATGGTTGAAATCTACAGTGATTGAATCTTCTGTCACTTCACGGACAACGCCCGGCATTTCGCTGCCATCACGACCACTGAACAACATGATGGTGCCGACATCCGGCACCCCAGTTTCCTGAAAGTCACGGCGGGAGAAGAACTGAACCAGATCCGGACTTTTGCTACCGAATGCCGATTCAGGGGCTAACGTGAACGCCCGTTTATCCCCTACGTTCAACCCTAACAGCTGATTTTCCAGCGCGTCAGACAAGCTGCTGTCGCCAAGGCGAAACAGTGCAGGTTTGCCATTGGCGCGGGTTGATTCCGCCGTAGAGCCATCTTCCAGCTTCAACGTAAAATGCACCAGTACAGCGCTGTCATGTTTCACCTGTTGAGACATAGACCTTATCCTTTACTCTTTGTAGCTTCTGATGGCTTTGCCAGAAAACCTTCCAGCACCACCATGGCTGCGCCGACACAGATAAAACTGTCAGCCAGATTGAACGTAGCAAAATGCCAGTTACCGACGTAAAAATCGATAAAATCGACCACAAAGCCGTGATACAGGCGATCAAACAAGTTGCCCAGCGCCCCGCCGATAATCATCGCAAAAGCGATATTGTTCAGCTTTTGCTTCGCGGTGCCGCGGTACATCAGCACGACCAGCGCCACGACAATCACCAGCGCGATTAACGCAAAGAACCAGCGCTGCCAGCCGCCTTTATCAGCCAGGAAGCTGAACGCAGCGCCATGATTTTGCGCGTAGAACAGATTTAAATACGGGATCAACGGCATGGATTCACCGAGCTGGAAGTTTCCCATAATGAGAAACTTACTGCCCAGATCCACGATGATGACCACGACCGCCAGCCAGAGCCAGCGGAGTCCGGTGGAACAAATCGATTTACTCATTATGCAAACTTACGCTCTTCGCCGTCACCGGCGATGTTAGTGACACAACGGCCACAGATGTCGCTGTGTTCCGCGTTCTGACCAACGTCAGTTGTGTAATGCCAGCAACGCGGACATTTGTCACCTTCCGCTTTCGCCAGACCGATTTTCAGGCCTTTGAGCAATTCACTCGGCACAGTGGCATCGTCAGCTTCAGACAAAGCGGCGACTTTCGCGCCTGACGTCAGCAGGACAAAGCGCAGTTCGTTGCCCAGAGAACGCAGGTCCGTTGCCAGCGCATCATCAGCAAACAGCGTGACCGCCGCTTCCAGAGAACCGCCCAGACGTTTATCAGCACGCGCCTGTTCGATCACTTTGTTCACTTCGCCACGGACTTTCAGCAGTTCATCCCAGAACGCATCGTTCATGGATTCGTTGCCCGCCAGACCGAACAAACCGTCATACCATTCTTCGGTAAAGACGAATTTCTCACGACTTCCCGGCAGTTCTGCCCAAATTTCATCGGCAGTGAACGACATGATCGGTGCCATCCAGCGGACCAGTGCTTCGCTGATGTGATACAGCGCGGTCTGACAGCTGCGACGTGCAACGCTGTCGCTTTTCGCGGTGTACTGGCGATCTTTGATGATATCCAGGTAGAAGGAACCCATTTCGATCGAGCAGAACTGCATCAGGCGTTGAACGACGCCATGGAAATCATAGGCTTCGTACGCGGCAATGATTTCGTCCTGTGCGGCTTTCGCACGGCCAACAGCCCAGCGATCCAGAACAACCATGTCTTCCGGTGCCACGCTGTGCAGCGCCGGATCGAAACCGTTAAGGTTCGCCAGCAGGAAGCGCGCGGTGTTACGGATGCGGCGGTAAGAATCCGCAGCACGTTTAAGGATTTCGTCGGACACGGCGATTTCGCCGGTGTAATCCGTAGATGCCACCCACAGACGCAGGATGTCGCCACCCAGCTTGTTCATCACGTCTTGCGGCGCAATAGTATTGCCGATGGATTTAGACATTTTGCGACCCTGACCATCCACGGTGAAACCGTGCGTCAGAACTTGTTTGTAAGGCGCTTTGCCTTTCATGGCAGTCGAAATCATCAGGGAAGACATGAACCAACCACGATGCTGGTCAGACCCTTCCAAATACAGATCCGGTGAATGACCGTTAAACTCAGGACGCACATCCACCACGGAAGAATGCGTTGAACCGGAGTCAAACCACACGTCCAGCGTATCCGGCACTTTGACGTAATCGGCAGCGTCCGCACCCAGAATGTCTTCCGGATTCAGATCCCACCACGCCTGAATGCCATCCACTTCAACACGTTTCGCCACTTCTTCCATCAGCTCAAGGCTGCGCGGATGCAGTTGCTCAGTGTCTTTGTGAACGAACAGAGACATCGGCACGCCCCAGGTACGCTGACGGGAGATACACCAGTCAGGACGGTTGGCGACCATGTTTTCGATACGCGCCTGGCCCCAGTCCGGGATCCACTGCACGCCTTTGATCTCTTCCAGAGATTGCTGACGCAGACCTTTCTGATCCATGCTGATGAACCATTGTGGCGTCGCGCGGAAGATGATTGGCGTTTTATGACGCCAGCAGCACGGATAGCTGTGCGTTATTTTCTCAACGTGCAGCAATGCGCCTTTCTCACGCAGCAGCTCAACGATCAGATCGTTGGCTTTAAAGACGAATTTACCGTCCAGCGTCGGGTAAGTGCCTGGCAGATAGCAGCCGTTTGGCCCTACCGGGTTCGCCACTTCCAGACCGTATTTCTGGCCGATAACAAAGTCGTCCGGGCCATGACCCGGTGCGGTATGCACGGCACCGGTACCGGCATCGAGCGTTACGTGGTCGCCCATGATCGCCGGAACGTCGAAACCAAGGAACGGGTGTTTGAAGCGCAGCAGTTCGAGGTCCGCGCCTTTACATTCGCCCAGTACAGTCCATTCTGCGATACCGGCGCGTTTCATGACGCTTTCAACCAGATCGGTTGCCAGGATCAGGCACTGGCCTTCAACCTGAACCAGCTGATAAGAAAACTCAGGGTTCAGTGAAATCGCACGGTTTGCTGGCATGGTCCACGGCGTGGTGGTCCAGATCACCAGAGAAATCGGGCCGTTAAAAGCAGATACGCCAAACTTCGCAGCCACTGCTGCAGCGTCAGTCGCGTTGAACGCCACATCAATAGAAGGAGACGCTTTGTCGTAATACTCAACTTCGGCTTCTGCCAGGGATGAACCGCAATCTGTACACCAGTGAACCGGCTTAGCCCCTTTGTGCAGGTGGCCGTTACCGATGATTTTGCCCAGTGCACGAATGATGTTGGCTTCAGTTTTGAAGTCCATGGTCAGGTACGGATGATCCCAGTCGCCCAACACGCCCAGACGGATGAAGTCTTTCTTCTGGCCTTCAACCTGCTCTGCTGCGTATTTACGGCAGGCTTCACGGAATTCTGCTGCCGTGACTTTCTCGCCCGGCTTGCCGATCAGTTGTTCGACTTTAAGCTCGATTGGCAGACCATGACAGTCCCAGCCCGGCACATACGGCGCATCAAAGCCCGCCAGTCCTTTGGACTTAACGATCATGTCTTTAAGAATTTTGTTTACTGAGTGACCAATATGAATGCTGCCGTTCGCATACGGAGGGCCGTCATGCAAAATAAAGGTTTTCTTGCCTTTCTTGGCAGCACGAATAATCCCGTACAGATCCTGTTCATACCAATTTTTCAGCATGTCAGGTTCACGCTTGGCCAGATCGCCACGCATCGGGAACCCTGTTTCCGGCAAATTCAGGGTGTTCTTGTAGTCACTCATAGATTCTCGGTTCCGTTTTCGGCTGGATTCCAGGCTTTGTTATACGCCTGTCAGTACATGTTTAGCGCAGTGTCTTTAACCCAAAGAATTCACGGGCCGTCACTTCATCGTTCGCAATTTGTTGCTTTAAAGCATCAAGCGAGGAGAAACGCTGTTCGTTGCGCAATTTCGCGCGGAGCACCACATCAATGTGGCGCCCGTATAAATCTAATGTGGTGTCGAGAAGGTGCACTTCCAACTGCTTGCGCACGCCTCCGACTGTAGGACGTATTCCAATGTTCGCCACGCCCGGCAGAGGTTCAGTCCCGAGGCCTAAGACTTCAACCGCATACACGCCGCGCACCGGAGACACGAGCCGCTTCAACGGCACGTTTGCCGTCGGGAAGCCAATGGTGCGTCCCAGTTTATCGCCGTGTACGACCCGGCCCGAGATACTGAACGGATGGCCCAGTAAATTCTCGGCCAGCGCCAGATCATCGTCGCGCAACGCATTACGGATCGCCGTGCTGCTGATGCGGTTCTCACCTTCACGGAACGTTTGCGTGCTGATCACTTCAAAGCCGTATTCTTCACCGGCTTTCTGCAATAGCTCAAAATCCCCCAGACGGCTGGCACCAAAGCGGAAATCATCCCCGACAGTCAGGAATTTAACACCCAGCTTCTCTACCAGCAGTTGTGAGATAAAGGCCTGCGCCATATGTGCGGCAAACCGGGGTTCGAAACGCACACATAAAAGGTAATCAACCCCGCACTCCGCCAGATACTTGGCTTTGTCACGCAAACTGGTCAGGCGTGCAGGTGCTTTATCACCGGCAAACAATTCCAGAGGCTGTGGCTCGAAAATCATTACCATCACCGGCAACCCCAGACGTTGACCTTCCAGCTTAAGCTGTTCAATCAGGGCCTGATGACCACGGTGTACACCATCAAAATTGCCAATAGTCAGCACACATCCATGATGACGTGCTCGAATATTGTGTATTCCGCGAATTAGCTCCATAGCTGGCTCAAATCCAATGCTGACTCATAACGATGGAAATCGGCGGATTATACCTTGTACAGCCTCCAAGGTTAACCAGCGATTAGCAGGATCACACCATTCTCTCTTGCATACGGCAGATATTGCGGTTCAAATGGCGGCGTGGCGATGAAAATCTTTCGTTGCATACAGGGAATGCGTGACTTTTCGCATAAACAAAGCGTTAATGGCCGTAGTGGGCAGTTTGTACACTCTCCTGTCGATTTTTCTCGCGAAAGACTGTATTCCGATGCCGGAAGCTGTTAAAATCCTGCGCCATCACAACGTAACAAGCGACGAGTAAAGTTCACTCTTTAAAACGCCGCTTATTTGCACAAATCCGTTGACAAAAGAAGACCGAAAAGGCATATTCCTCGGCCTTTGAATTGTTCATCAATAGAAAAATATTTGGGAGTTGGCCTTGGCTAATATCAAATCAGCTAAGAAACGCGCCGTACAGTCAGAAAAACGCCGTAAGCACAACGCGAGCCGTCGTTCTATGATGCGTACCTTTATCAAGAAGGTATACGCGGCTATTGCAGCAGGCGACAAAGCTGCTGCACAAAACGCATTTAACGAAATGCAACCAATCGTGGACCGTCAGTCTTGCAAAGGCCTGATCCACAAAAACAAAGCAGCGCGTCATAAGTCAAACCTGACTGCGCAAATCAACGCAATGCAATAATCGCATTACGCTGAAATGCTTGATAAAAAAACCGGCTCACGCCGGTTTTTTTATATCTGAAATTTGAGTTCAACACTAAAAGCTATTCAAACAACGCTGAAAAGTCCGTATGGCAAATCCGCTGTACCGAAGGATGCTGAATCATTCTTTCGGCAAATATCACGTAGTACTCTTCCATAATCCCTTCCACCCGTCCGACTTCCTCTATTTTTTCATCCTGAAATTCAGTTGATGAATAAATAGCCGGAGCGACAAATATCGCGTTGTTGTTCATTCCAAACGCTTTCATCAGCGCGGCATCATCAAACTCACCGAGAATATTGACCTTCAGCCCCTGCGTATTAAACCAGTTCAGCAGTTTGCGCCCCAGCATTGAACGCCTGCCGGGGATGAGTAATGAACGACGCTCCAGACAAGCCGGGAAATTCATGCCTGCCGGTGGATTACAACAAAAGAAGCTGATCGGACTTTCACCCAGTTTGACCGAGAACAGCCCTGCCTGCTGCGTGGAGTCCACCGGGCAATCAGACAAAATCATGTCCAGTTTATGCTGGCTCAGTTGTTCGAGCAGCATTTCGTGAGTCGATTCAAAACAGCGCAGGTGAATTTGCGCGTTGTCCGGCACGGCAGCTTCCAATACGCGACTGACCAGTCGTTTGGATAACGCATCCGCCACACCCACATCAAACAACAGGCTCGCCTCTTTGCGGTAATTCACGATATCCAGCATTTCCTGACTAAGGGTGAACATTTTATCCGCATAGCGGTAAACCAGTTGCCCTAACTCAGAAGGCACCAGCCCACGCCCCTGCCGTTTGAAGAGTTTCCCATCCAATCTTTCTTCCAGGGATTTAATCTGCCCGGTGATCGTTTGCGGAGTAAGGTGCAACACTTCCGCAGCCCCCACAACAGAACCTGATTTACACACGTGCCAAAAATAATACAAGTGGTTGTAATTGATATGAGGCATGGTTTCACCCTTTCCGAAAGTATGAAGTCAGCATCATTATTAATTTGCACGTTTCTTAGGCAAGGCCCGGCTCAGGAGCAGGTATCCCAGAACCGCTGATGCGACTGATCCCATCAGGATGCCCATTTTGGCGTACGTCAGCAACGCAGGCTCCAGCGTCGCAAAGGCCAGAGAACCAATGAAAATCGACATCGTAAAACCGATACCGCACAGCACGGAGACTGCCGAAATTTGGCTAAAAGTTATGCCGGATGACAGCCGTGTAATCCCTGATTTCAAGGCGATCCCGCCGAACAGAATGATACCCAGCGGCTTACCGAGAAGAAGCCCGGCAGCAATACCCATGGGTAATGTCGAGAATGAACCCGCAACTGTCACGCCCTGCAAAGAGATACCCGCATTGGCGAACGCAAACAGCGGCAAAATAAACCAGGAAACATAGGGGTGGATCCCATGCTCCAGGCGGCGAGCAGGTGACCTTTTATTCTCTTTGGTTCTCAGCGGAATTAAGAAGCCAAGAATGACACCCGCCAGCGTCGCGTGGATACCTGATTTCAGCACACACACCCAGAACACAGCACCAATCAGCAGGTACGGCGTCAGCTTCGTTACCCCCCGCCAGTTCAGTAGAGCCAGTACAGCGATGCACACCGCCGATAACCCCAGCGCCATCATCGACACATCGTGACTATAAAACAGTGCGATGATCACGATGGCACCCAAGTCATCAATAATGGCCAGTGCCAGCAGGAACACTTTTAACCCGGTCGGCACTCGTGACCCCAGCAGTGCCATCACCCCCAGCGCAAACGCAATGTCCGTTGCCGCCGGAATAGCCCAACCCTGACGGGCTATTTCATCGCTGCCGTTAAACAGTAAATAGATTAATGCCGGAACAACCATACCCCCGAGCGCGGCAATAGCAGGAAACATCGCCTGCTCGCGGTTGGCCAGCGCGCCTTCGCACATCTCACGCTTGACTTCCAGACCAATCATCAGGAAAAACACTGCCATCAGGCCATCGTTAATCCACAGCAAAAGTGGCTTGTCGATCAACAGCTCGGAAAAACGCAGGGTGACGGGAATATCCAGAAATGCCTGATAAATCCCCTGCAACGGACTATTCGCCATGATTAATGCCACAATGGCTGCGATGATTAATATCACACCACCGGCGGCTTCCATCCGTAAAAACTGACGAATGATATTTGACATTCTGACTCTCCTGTAGAAAAAACGTGGCAAAAAAAAGCTCACCACAAGGGTATGTCTGAATTGTACGCAAACTATCACTTCGTAAAAAGTCGATTATTTCTGGATTATACTTCGCTTTTTACGAATCATTGGTTTTCACATTGTTGAATAAAAATCCATAAAAAATCCCCGGCGCGTCAACCGCTGCCGGGGATGTTATCTGGCTTTCCGTCGCTCGATTCGCGAAAGCTTAGCGGGTCAGATCATCAAAGAACTTTTTCACGCCGTCCAGGAAGCTTTTAGAGCGCGGGCTGTTTTTCTCACCCGAAACGCCACCAAAGCTTTCTTCCAGATCACGCAGCAACTGCTTCTGCTTCTCGTTCAGGCTGACCGGAGTTTCCACTACCACCCGGCACATCAGGTCGCCCTGAACACCACCACGGACAGATTTCACACCGCGCCCGCGCATACGGAACATTTTGCCCGTTTGCGTTTCAGCAGGAATTTTCAGGCTCACGCGGCCATCAAGCGTTGGCACTTCAATTTCGCCACCCAGTGCTGCCATGGCAAAATTGATTGGCACTTCGCAGTACAGGTTATTACCTTCGCGCTCAAAGATTTTATGCGCTTTAACCTGAACCTGAACGTACAGATCACCTGACGGAGCACCATGCTCACCGGCTTCGCCTTCACCCTCCAGACGAATACGGTCTCCGGTATCCACACCCGCAGGAATCTTCACTGACAGCGTTTTTGAACGTTCTACGCGACCATGACCATGACATTTGGTGCACGGATCTTTAATCACTTTACCGCGCCCCTGACAGGTCGGACACGCCTGCTGGACTGTGAAGAAGCCCTGACGCATCTGAACCTGACCTGCACCATGACAGGTCGGACAGGTGGTCGGAGAACTCCCCGCTTTCGCGCCGCTGCCGTGGCAAACGTCACATTCATCCAGTGTCGGGATGCGGATTTCTTTGGTGACACCACGAACGGCCTCTTCCAGAGTCAGATCCATGTTGTAACGCAGGTCTGAGCCCCGGCTGGCACGCTGACGGCGCCCGCCGCCAAAGATGTCGCCAAAGACGTCACCAAAGATGTCGCTGAAATCTGCACCGCCGCCGCCGTAGCCACCACCGCCGCCCATGCCACCTTGTTCAAAGGCTGCATGACCATACTGGTCGTAGGCCGCACGCTTTTGCGCATCGGTCAGAATTTCATAAGCTTCTTTAATTTCTTTGAATTTGCTTTCAGATTCTTTATCGCCCTGATTGCGGTCAGGGTGATGTTTCATCGCCAGACGCTTATAAGCCTTTTTGATTTCACGCTCATCCGCTGTTTTGGATACGCCTAAAATCTCATAATAATCTTGCTTCGCCAT
Organism: Rahnella sp. CJA17(1/100); assembly: GCF_963881615.1. Lineage (NCBI taxonomy): Bacteria > Pseudomonadati > Pseudomonadota > Gammaproteobacteria > Enterobacterales > Yersiniaceae > Rahnella > Rahnella sp. CJA17(1/100). The sequence continues at coordinate 256,905 of NZ_CAWOJA010000055.1, forward strand.
GCTTTAACCTACCCTCAACATGCGTGCACGGGCGTAGAGTTTCCTCGACGCCCGTGCTGGTTATCAGTAAAGCTTCTTACTGTGCCCGCTTAAGGGCGATTATTTTTTGTCTTTAACTTCTTCGAATTCAGCGTCAACAACGTCGTCATCTTTCTGCGCGCTGGTATCGCCGCCTTCAGCCTGACCTTGTTGCTGAGCCATTTCCATCAGTTTGCCGGAAACCTGTACCAGCGCCTGGATTTTCGCTTCGATATCAGCCTTGTCTTCACCTTTAGCAGACACTTCCAGTGCTTTCAGGGCTTCTTCTACTGCGGTTTTGTCTTCAGCTGGCAGTTTGTCGCCGGCTTCTTCCAGTTGCTTACGGGTACCGTGGATCAGATGGTCCGCCTGATTGCGGGTCTGAACCAGTTCTTCAAACTTACGGTCAGATTCAGCATTGGCTTCAGCATCGTTAACCATTTTCTGGATTTCTTCTTCGCTCAGACCAGAAGATGCCTTGATGGTGATCTTCTGCTCACGGCCGGTATTTTTGTCTTTCGCAGACACGTGCAGGATACCATCGGCATCAAGGTCGAAGGTGACTTCGATCTGAGCCTGACCGCGTGGTGCTGCCTGAATACCGTCCAGGTTGAATTGACCCAGAGATTTGTTATCACTTGAACGCTTACGTTCACCCTGCAACACATGGATGGTGACTGCAGACTGGTTGTCTTCCGCAGTAGAGAACACCTGACTGTGTTTGGTCGGGATGGTGGTGTTTTTAGTGATAAGCGGAGTCATCACGCTGCCCATGGTTTCGATACCCAGAGACAACGGAGTCACATCCAGCAGCAGAACGTCTTTCACGTCACCTGCCAGGACACCACCCTGAACTGCTGCACCGATTGCCACAGCTTCATCCGGGTTCACGTCTTTACGTGGTTCTTTACCGAAGAAATCAGCAACTTTCTTCTGAACCATTGGCATACGGGTCTGACCACCCACCAGGATAACGTCCTGAATGTCAGAAACTGACAGGCCTGCGTCTTTCAGCGCCACTTTCAGTGGTTCGATAGAACGGTTAACCAGGTCTTCAACCAAAGATTCCAGTTTTGCACGGGTCACTTTGATGTTCATGTGTTTTGGACCTGACGCATCAGCAGTGATGTACGGCAGGTTCACGTCAGTTTGCTGAGCAGAAGACAATTCGATCTTCGCTTTTTCAGCGGCTTCTTTCAGACGTTGCATCGCCAGTGGATCGTTACGCAGATCCATGCCTTGCTCTTTCTTAAATTCTTCAACCAGATAGTTGATCATACGGCTGTCGAAGTCTTCACCACCAAGGTGAGTGTCACCGTTGGTCGCCAGTACTTCAAAGGTTTTTTCGCCGTCAACTTCATCAATTTCGATAATAGAGATATCGAAAGTACCACCACCGAGGTCGTATACCGCGATAGTACGGTTGCCGATTTCACGATCCAGACCATAAGCCAGTGCCGCAGCAGTCGGTTCGTTGATGATACGTTTGACTTCCAGACCTGCGATACGGCCAGCGTCTTTCGTTGCCTGACGTTGAGCATCGTTGAAGTAAGCAGGTACGGTGATAACAGCTTCAGTTACAGGTTCACCCAGATAATCTTCAGCGGTTTTCTTCATTTTCTTCAACACTTCTGCAGAGATCTGCGGAGGTGCGATTTTCTGACCTTTAACGTCGATCCAGGCGTCGCCATTGTCAGCGCTTACGATCTGGTAAGGCATGATGCCTTTATCACGTTGTACTTCTTCATCCTGGAAGCGACGGCCAATCAGGCGCTTGATCGCGAACAGGGTGTTCTGCGGGTTAGTCACAGCCTGACGTTTAGCCGGAGAACCTACCAGAGTCTCGCCATCTGCCGCATAAGCGATGATGGAAGGAGTGGTGCGGTCGCCTTCAGCATTCTCCAGTACACGAGCAGTCGTGCCATCCATGATAGCTACACAAGAGTTGGTGGTGCCCAGGTCGATCCCAATAATTTTACCCATCTAAAACGTCTCCACTTAAATTCATATTCGTTCAGGTTGCTACTGTATATGTGGCCGATCTTTTCGATTTCAACAGCCCCATTTAACGGATTTCCCGACGGTAACAACTGCGGTTGGGAATAAGATGGGGCCATGCAGCTCAGCATCAAGGGGCAAAGTGAAAAAAAATCTTCAATTGCTGTTACGCCAGATCAATGTTTGCTGACGCAACCCTCCTTATGATGCCGCGCGCTTCTAAAGATATGTGGGTTTTTTACTCATTTCCCAAGCGTTTCTTCCCCCGATTATCAATTAATAATAATTCCGATACAGAGGATCTATGCACAGCAAAACGTTGGCAAATCCAGGCCCGCTCGGGTTGATGGGATTTGGTATGACCACTATCTTATTGAATTTACACAATGCAGGCTTTTTTCCCCTGACAGCAGTGATTGTCAGTATGGGGATTTTTTATGGTGGTTTGATTCAGATTCTTGCCGGGATGATGGAATTTAAAAAAGGGAATACGTTCGGCACGACCGCATTCACTTCTTATGGCGCATTCTGGTTAAGCCTGGTTGGTATCCTGATGCTGCCGCGCATGGGCATGGCTGAAGCCAGCAGCGAAAGCTTCCTTGGCGCTTACCTCGGCATCTGGGGCGTGTTCACCTTATTCATGTTCTTTGGCACCCTGAAAGCAAACCGCGGTTTACAGATCGTTTTCGGCAGTCTGGTTATTCTGTTCGCGCTGTTGTGCTTCGGTAATATGACCGGAAACACGGCGGTACTGCATTTTGCCGGTTTCGAAGGGATCTTCTGTGGCGCCAGCGCGATTTATCTGGCGATGGCCGAAGTGCTGAACGAGCAATATGGCCGTACCGTTTTGCCGGTCGGTGAGCCGAAAAACCACGCTCCCCAGATTGACGCTGTTGTGGCATAAACCCCCTCAGCCAGACGTAAAAAGCCCTGCATCGCAGGGCCTTTTTATGCATAAAAGAAATCACTGGCCGGAAGTTGCGCCTTCGGCAAATTTCTCTGTACGGATCGTTTCGCTGTTCAAATCGCGGCTAAGGTAAATACCGGTCAGCAAGCCAATCACCGACAAGGCCAGCACATAATAAGCCGGAGCCATCGGCGTCAGACGCATAATCAGCGTGACGAAGACCGGAGTCAGGCCGCCGAAAATCGCGTAGGCCATGTTGTATGAGAAAGAGATGCCGGTAAAACGCACTTCCGCCGGGAAGGCCCGCACCATCACATAAGGTACTGCGCCGACCACACCTACGCTCAACCCCGCCAGCGCATACATGCCCATCAGCACCGAGGCATCAGCCGCGACCATGTGATAGAAAGACCAGCTGCAAATCCCGAGGAAGAGGCTGCCGAAAATAAAGGTTTTGCTGGCACCGAGGCGATCAACAATGCTTCCAGAGATAATGCATCCAAACATCAGCGCTACTGTAGCCAGACAGTTGGCCTGTAATGCGGCTGCCGCCGGAATGCCGAATTGCTTCTGCAACCAGGTTGGCGTCATCAGGATCACCACCACGATACCGGCGGATAACAGCCAGGTCATCAGCATCGATACCACGATTTCTTTTTTATGATTGGCCACGACAGATTTCAACGGCAATTCTTCCGCCAGCGCCTTATGCGCTTTCATTTCCATAAAGACAGGCGTTTCCTGTAACCATCGGCGCAGATACATGGCGATCAGACCAAAAATGCCGCCGATGAAAAACGGAATACGCCAGCCGTACTGACTGATGGTCGCTGGCGTCAAGCTGGTGTTCAGTAAAGTTGCCACCAGAGAACCCAGCAGAATCCCCAACGTTAAACCGGCGGTGAGGGTGCCGCAGGCGAAACCGATGCGATTACGTGGCACATGTTCAGCGACAAACACCCACGCGCCCGGCACTTCGCCGCCGATCGCCGCGCCCTGTAACAGACGCATCAGCAGCAGCAACAGCGGTGCTGCCATGCCAATCGAGGCGTAGGTTGGCAACAGCCCCATTGCCAGTGTCGGTAAAGCCATTAATAAAATACTCAGACTGAACATGCGCTTACGGCCAACCAAATCACCGAAGTGCGCCATGATGATACCGCCCAACGGGCGCGCCAGATAACCGGCAGCGAAAATACCAAAAGTCTGAACCTGACGCAGCCAGTCGGGCATATTGGCCGGGAAGAAGAGATCGCCAATTACCGCAGCGAAAAAGACGAAAATGATGAAATCGTAGAATTCGAGGGCGCCACCCAGTGCAGCCAGGGAAAGCGTTTTGAAGTCCTGCCGGTTCAACCGGCGCGATTGTGTGTGTTGCATAGGATACCGTCAGACACCAGAGTAAAAAATGGAAAAAGGTTTTGCCACCTTATGTAAAGTAATCCTTACTATAGCGGCAAATATTTTTCACACCAGTGGTGTCTGACGCTTAACGTCGCTAAATTTCAAAAAGGAACTGTATTCAGTTTTTTATCTCGCGGCGGGCACTTTTCGGACGGAAAGCTGCTACCACCTCATCATGCGTTTCAATGTAAGGTCCGTCGAGCAACTGGATGCAATAGGGCACACTGGCAAAAATGCCGGAAACAATCACTTTACCGTCGGCATCTTTCAGTCCTTCCAGCGTTTCCTGAATAGATTTCGGCTGGCCAGGTAAATTCAGGATTAAAGCCTGTTTGCGGATCACCCCAACCTGACGTGACAAAATTGCCGTCGGTACAAAGTGCAGGCTGATCTGACGCATCTGTTCGCCGAAACCGGGCATTTCACGATCGGCAACAGCCAGCGTGGCATCCGGTGTGACATCCCGGCGCGCAGGCCCGGTCCCCCCGGTGGTTAACACCAGATGGCAGCCGCTTTCATCAACCAGTTCACTGATAGCCTGTTCAATCAAAGGCTGCTCGTCCGGGATCAGCTTTTTCTCCAGCTTAAAAGGCGTAATAAGCGCTTTTTCCAGCCATTCTTCCAGTGCCGGAATACCTTTGTCCTGATAAACACCGCTTGAGGCGCGGTCCGACACTGATACCAGACCAATCCGTAATGTATCCATGCTATTTCTCCACAGCATTTTTCTTCGTAGTCACAGTACTCAGTATATCGGTAACCGGCCGGTGGTTTTATCGCAGGCACAAAAAAAGCGGCTGATTAGCCGCTTTATGCTGGAACTGAATGCTGATTACAGCAGGTCAGAAATCATTTTTTCCAGTTTACCCTGGTCGATTGCAAACTTACGGATGCCGTCAGCCAGTTTATCGATCGCCATTGGATCCTGGTTGTGCTCCCAGTAGAACTGAGATTCAGTCAGTGGCGCAGGACGTGGCTTGGTCTCACCGGAGAAGGACAGTTTACGTTCCAGCGGACCTTCGCTTTCTGCCAGTTCTTTCAGCAGTGCAGGGGCGATGGTCAGACGGTCACAGCCAGCCAGTTCGATGATTTCACCGATGTTACGGAAGCTTGCGCCCATCACGACAGTTTCGTAGCCGTGTTGTTTGTAGTATTCGTAGATTTCGGTTACGGACACAACGCCCGGATCTTCATGCGGTGCGAACTCTTTTTTGTCGCCATTGGCTTTGTACCAGTCAAGGATACGACCAACGAACGGAGAAATCAGGAACACGCCCGCTTCAGCACAAGCACGCGCCTGTGCGAAGGAGAACAGCAGCGTCAGGTTGCAGTTGATGCCTTCTTTTTCCAGTTTCTCTGCAGCGCGGATGCCCTGCCAGGTAGAAGCCAGTTTGATCAGAATACGGTCGTTGCTGATACCCGCATCGTTATACAGTTTGATCAGGCGTTTGGCTTTGGCCACGCTTGCGTCAGTGTCGTAAGACAGACGTGCATCAACTTCTGTTGAAATGCGGCCCGGTACCAGTTTCAGAATTTCCAGACCGATGTTCACTGCCAGTTTGTCAGCTGCATCAGTAATCTGCTGATCGTGATCGCTGCTCTGGTCACGTGCCCAGGCGATTGCTTCGTCGATCAGTTTACGGTATTCAGGAATTTGCGCAGCGCTGAGGATCAGTGACGGGTTCGTGGTCGCATCCTGCGGCTGGTACAACTTCATTGCCGCGATATCTCCGGTGTCAGCAACAACCTGAGTCATTTGGCGTAGGGAAGTCAGTTTATCGGTCATTTTGGCATATCTCATCGTTTGGACGTTTTCGTATAGGCATTTTCATGCCTTGCCTTTGGCTGATGATAACATGCAAAAAGCCAGGCGCAAGGCGCATATCACGGCATGCTCGGCTACGAACATCTATGGATTTCTCACCTTCCAAAACACACAAAATTAGCCAAAATGCATATGTTACCCGTTCAATAAAACAGGTATGTTAGCCACCCAAAGTGGTCATTGCCCGCAAGCAAACAAATAAAAATGATGAAGGGCAAATCAACCAAGGACAACTTATGAACGACCTGCTGGATTTTTTCGATACTATTCTCTGGAGTTCAATCCTGATTTACCTGCTATGCGGCACCGGCATTTACCTTACGTTTCGTCTTGGTTTCATTCAGTTTCGTCACTTTGGCCACCTTTTCTCCCCCACTCTTTATAAGCGAAAACACATCACACGAGGTATTTCCCCGTGGCGGGCGCTGTGTCTCAGCCTTGCATCGCGTATTGGTACCGGGAATCTCACCGGTGTCGCCATCGCCATTACGCTCGGCGGCCCTGGCGCTATTTTCTGGATGTGGATTATTGCAGTTTTCAACATGGCGACGGCAATGATAGAAAACACGCTGGCGCAGATTTACAAAGGCAATGTAGCCCATGAAAAATTTCGCGGCGGGCCGGCTGATTACATGGAAAAAGGGCTTGGAATGCGCTGGATGGGTATCTTGTTTTCCTTGCTGATGGTGATTTCCTGCGGCTTTATTTTCAGCGCCTTACAGGCCAATTCCATTGCTCAGGCTTCTTTCCATCTTCTGCATGTACCGGCGCTGTCCACCGCCTGCATTTTATCCGTGCTGGTCGCGATACTGATTTTTGGCGGTATACGCGCAATCACCTGGCTTTCGAAATGGCTTGTACCGCTGATGGCCTTCGCCTACTTGTTGCTGGCCATCTGGGTTATTGGTCATCACATTGAAAAGTTGCCACAGGTGCTGGCGCTGGTATTCAAAAGCGCCTTCGGCTTACAGCAGGCCGCTTCCGGCGCACTGGCGTATGGCGTGACACAGGCCATTACTCAGGGCATGCAACGCGGCGCCTTTGCCAGCGAAGCCGGTGTCGGTTCTTCACCCAATGCGGCGGCGATGGCGGGCGTAAGCCACCCGGCTATGGTGGGGTTCAGCCAGATGTTTGCCGTCTTCATCGATACCATGGTGATTTGTACCGCAACCGCGCTGATCATCCTGACGTCAGGAGCCCTTGATCAACCTGACGCCCCGGTTGGCATCCGGCTGATACAGCAATCGATTATGCCGGTGACCGCAGGCTGGAGCCATGTGGTTCTGGCCATTCTGGTCTTCTCTTTTGCGTTCACGTCGATCGCCGGAAACTATGCCTATGCCGAAAACAATCTGAATTTCTTTCACGGTTCTTCGCCCGTTAAATTACTGATTTTCCGGTTGATGGTCATCAGCATGGTGTTCTGCGGATGCCTGATGGAATTACAAGTCCTGTGGAAACTGGCCGATATTGTCATGGCGCTGATGGCAATACTCAATCTCACCGCACTGTTGCTGCTTTCGGGCATCGCGGTCAGCGTGGTGAAAGATTATGAACGCCAGCGACGGATGGGGAAAACGCCGGTGTTTAATCCTGATCACTACCCTGAATTACGCGGTCAGCTCCAGCCCGGCGTCTGGGATAAAAAAATGCCTCCGCGCTGATTTCCTGCGCTTTTACCTATCGATATCATGCCTCCATCGCAGTGACTTTTTTGCTACAGTAAGGCAACAAAAATCCTGAATGTGAACCGTCACTGACCAACGGACGAGACTATGCTGACCATTATTTCACCTGCCAAAACGCTCGATTACGAAAGCCCGCTTGCGACAACGCGCTATACCCAACCGGAACTGCTGGATAAATCCAGCCAGCTGATCACCGTGGCACGTAAAATGTCTCCTGCGCAGATTTCTTCACTGATGGGGATCAGCGACAAACTGGCCCATCTGAACGCCGAACGTTTTAATGACTGGCAGCCGGATTTCACGCCGGATAACGCCCGTCAGGCCTTGCTGGCCTTTAAAGGCGATGTGTATACCGGTCTGCAGGCAGAAGATTTCAGTGAGAAGGATTTTGATTTTGCACAGAAACATCTGCGGATGTTGTCAGGTTTATATGGCCTGCTGCGTCCGCTGGATCTGATGATGCCTTACCGTCTGGAAATGGGTATCCGTCTGGAAAATCCCCAGGGCGCGAATCTGTATGCCTTCTGGGGAAATTTGCTGACCGAAAAACTCAACCAACTGCTCAGTGAACAAAAAAGCAAAGTGCTGGTGAACCTGGCGTCTGATGAATACTTCAAAGCGGTGAAACCCAAACTGCTGGATGGCGAAATCATCAAGCCGGTATTCCTCGACGAGAAGAACGGCAAATACAAAGTCATCAGCTTCTACGCCAAAAAAGCGCGCGGCCTGATGAGCCGCTTTATTATTAAAGAGCGTCTGGATAAGCCGAAACAGCTTCAGGATTTCAATCTGGAAGGTTATGAATTTGATGAATCACGTTCGCAGGGCAATGAACTGGTGTTTACCCGTCCTGAGCGCTGATTGACCTGATCTGCGGATACAAAAAAGCCCTCACGAAGAGGGCTTTTGCCTGTCTTAAACACAATCTTTATTCAGGCAGCGCCATCAGGAATGCACGCATCTCGCTGAAATCAGCCGGAAGATTATGCGACAACAATGGCAGGTCAGCGCGATCCGCCAGTTCTTTCGGTAAACCGATGTCCTGATCCAGAATCGCTTCCACGCTTTCCTTGAATTTTGCCGGATGTGCAGTACCGATGAACAGGCCGAACTCGCCCGGTTGCAGCTGGTCACGCAGCACACGGTAAGCAATTGCCGCGTGAGGTTCAGAGATATAACCGATATTGGCCAGCTCGCGCATCGCGTCTTCGGTGGTGTCATCGCTGACTGCGCCGAAGCCCAGATCTTTCAGCTGCCAGGTTTTACGACGATACAACTCTTCCACACGCGGCCAGTTGTTGGGCTGGCTGACATCCATAGCGTTCGACAGAGTCGCAACGGTTTTCTTCGGTTCCCACTCGCCGTTAGACAGGAAACGCGGCACCGTATCATTGGCGTTGGTCGCCGCAATAAAGCGTTTCACCGGCAGGCCGAGGGATTTCGCCAGCAGACCGGCGGTCAGATCACCGAAGTTACCGCTTGGTACGGAAACCACCAGCTGATTGCGCGCTTCCTGAGGCAGTTGGGCAACCGCTTCAAAGTAGTAGCAAATCTGCGCCAGCAGGCGGCTGATATTGATGGAGTTGGCTGAGTTCAGTTTCAGCGCGTGTTTCAGTTCTTCATCATCAAACGCCTGTTTCACCAGTGCCTGACAGGCATCAAAGTCGCCGTCGATGGCGACGGTATGAATATTTCCGCCAAGCGTACAGAACAGTTTTTCCTGCAACGGGCTGATTTTGCCGCGCGGATACAGAATCACCACACGAACATTTTTCAGACCGTGGAACGCATGTGCCACTGCCGCGCCGGTATCACCGGAGGTCGCGGTCAGAATGGTCACCGGCTGATCGCCAGATACCTGAGTCAGGATCTGCGCCATGAAGCGGCCACCGAAATCTTTAAAGGCCAGGGTCGGGCCGTGGAACAGTTCCAGACAGGCAATGTCGTCTTCCACTTTGGCAACGGGTGCCGGGAAGGCAAACGCATTTTTTACACGCTGATATAATTCTTCTTCCGGAATTTCATCGCCGATGAAAGCAGAAAGAATTCGGCTGCTGCGGGTGACGAAATCCAGTTCCAGCAAGCGATCAATTTCGGTCAGTTCAAACTCAGGCAATTCCAGTGGGAAGAATAATCCCTGCTGTTTTCCAAGACCTTGTTTGACGGCCTGAGCAAAGCTGACCTGCTCGTTGTGATCCTTCAGGTTGTACAGTTTCATTAGTTATCCCAATAAATTATCGAGTTATCCCAATACCCGCGCGCCCGCGGTATCAAGACGACAAATATGAACAAAGCCTTCGTCATTTTGCAGATAATGCGTCTGCAACCAGTCAGCCATACGTTTCGCTGTCGCACTGTCGTTACACACCGCGAACAACGTCGGGCCGGAACCGGAAATCCCGCAAGCCAGCGCACCAATTTCTTCTGCGGCGCTGCGGGCTTCTGCAAAGCCCGGCAGCAGACGGGTGCGGTAAGGTTCAGCAATCACATCTTTCATCAGTTTTGCGGCCAGCGCAGGTTGCTGAGTGTGGCAGGCATGAATAAAGCCCGCCAGATAACGTCCGTGGCTGATGCAATCCTGACGGCGATACTGCGCAGGTAAAATGGCACGCGCCTCGGCCGTCGAGACTTTAATCCCCGGATACGCCATCACCCACAGCCAGTCATCAAAGCCTGGCACGTCCTGGCTGATGATATCGAGTTCTTCCAGCATCAGCTGAATGCCGCCTAAATAGCATGGCGCCACATTATCGAAATGTACGCTACCGGAAATCCGCCCTTCCAGCTCGCCCATCAGCAACAGCATCTGGTTTTCATTCAGCGGTTTACCGCAAAACTCATTCATCGCCATCAGACCGGCGACCACCGAACAGGCGCTGGAACCCAGACCTGAGCCGATCGGCATGTTTTTTTCCAGCGTCATCGCCACCGGCACTTCTTTGCCGATTTCCTGACAGAAACGCTGCCAGCACTGATAAACGATGTTGTCTTCCATGCGATCCGGCAGTTTAGACACAAACTTGCCTTCGTTTTTCAGACTGAACACTGTGGCCGCCTCAACGGAAACACAGTCGCCCAGCAGTGTGCCATCCACCGGAGACACGGCCGCGCCCAGAACATCGAAGCCTACGCTGACGTTCCCGATTGAAGCCGGGGCATACACCTTAACCATATTAAACTCCTAACTTCCATGACAGCGTTCTCAAAAGATCGGCAAACACACCTGCCGCCGTCACATCATTACCGGCACCGTAGCCACGCAGAACCAACGGCAACGGCTGATAATAGCGGCTGTAAAACGCCAGCGCATTCTCCCCATTTTTTACTTTATAAAGCGGGTCATTACCATCGACGGCATCGATTTTTACTTTGCATTGTCCGTCTTCGATAGCACCGACATAACGCAATACTTTACCTGCCGCGGTGGCATCCGCAACACGCCTGGCAAATTCGGCATCCAGTTCCGGCAGACGCGCCACAAATTCATTCACAGTGCCTTCGCTATTGAAGGACGGCGGCAGAACGGATTCCACGTCAATATCCGTCAGCTCCAGTTTGTAACCGGCTTCACGCGCCAGGATCAGCAATTTACGGGCAACGTCCATACCGGACAGATCATCACGCGGATCCGGTTCGGTATAGCCCATCTCTTTCGCCTGCAATGTTGCAGCAGATAACGACATACCTTCATCCAGCTTACCGAAGATGAAGGACAGCGAGCCGGAGAGGATGCCGGAGAAACGCATCAGCTCATCACCGGCATTAAGCAGGTTTTGCAGGTTTTCGATGACCGGTAAACCCGCGCCGACGTTGGTGTCATAGAGGAATTTACGGCGTGAACCATCCGCCGCTTTACGCAACTGATGGTAGTAATTCATGGAAGAAGTATTGGCCTTTTTGTTCGGCGTTACGACGTGGAAACCGTCGGCAAGGAAATCGGCGTATTGATCAGCCACTTCCTGACTGGAAGTACAGTCAACTATCACCGGATTCAGCAGGTGGTATTCTTTCACCAGACGGATCAGGCGTCCCAGATTCAGCGGCTCTTTCGCGGCACCCAGTTCATCACGCCAGGTTTCCAGCGCAATGCCGTGAACGTTAGTCAGCAATGCCCGGGAGTTGGCGATGCCGCAAACGCGCAGATCAATATGTTTGGTTTTCAGCCACGCTTGTTGACGGCGGATCTGTTCAATCAACGCCCCGCCCACGCCGCCTACCCCGATCAGGAAGACTTCGATAACCTGATCAGTGTTGAACAGCATCTGGTGGCTTACGCGCACACCGGTGGTCGCATCGTCGTTATTGACGACCACCGAGATAGAACGTTCAGACGACCCCTGCGCAATCGCCACGATATTGATATTGGCGCGCGCCAGTGCCGAGAAGAATTTCGCCGAGATACCGCGCAGGGTACGCATGCCGTCGCCGACGACAGAAATAACCGCCAGCTTCTCCATCACATCCAGCGGCTCAAGCAGACCGTCTTTCAGCTCCAGATAGAACTCGTCTTCCAGCGCTTTACGGGCGCGTTCCAGTTCGCTTTGCGGCACACAGAAACTGATGCTGTATTCAGAAGAAGACTGGGTGATCAGCACCACCGAAATGCCTGAACGGGACATCACCGCAAACACGCGCGCCGCCATGCCGATCATCCCTTTCATTCCCGGACCGGAAACGTTGATCATCGCCATGTTGTTCAGATTAGTGATGCCTTTCACCGGCGTATTATCGCCGAGGCTTTCGCTGCCTATCAGCGTGCCTGGCGCCTGCGGGTTGGTGGTGTTTTTAATCAGGCAAGGGATCTGGAACTGGGCAATCGGCAGGATGGTACGCGGATGAAGCACTTTCGCACCAAAGTACGACAGCTCCATCGCTTCCTGATATGACATGGATTTCAGTAAGCGGGCGTCCGGCACGATGCGCGGATCGCAAGTATACACACCGTCGACGTCAGTCCAGATTTCACAACAGTCGGCACGTAAACAGGCAGCCAGCACGGCGGCTGAATAATCGGAACCATTACGTCCGAGCACCACCAGTTCGCCCTGCTCGTTACCGGCAGTGAAACCGGCCATCAGCACAATGTGATCGGCTGGAATAGCGCTGGCGGCGATACGCCGGGTGGATTCGTTGATGTCCACGGTCGATTCAAGGTAATGCCCCTGCGCGAGCAGTTTTTCGACCGGGTTAATGACGGTGACGCCAAAACCTTTGGCAAGGAACACCGCTTCCATAATAGCGATAGAGAGCTTTTCACCACGACAGATGATGGAGGCATTTACGCTGTCCGGGCATTGTCCCAGCAGGGCAATACCGTGCATCAGTTGTTTAAGCTGAGCGAATTCGTGATCGACAAACGCTTTCACTTTCGGCAAATCAAAACCCGGTTGCGCGGCCGCCAGGCCGGTTATCAGCTGACCAAAAATGTTTTCCGCATCACTCATGATGGTCTGAATGTCCTGCCCTGCGACAGTTCGTTCAATCATAGCAACCAGATAGTTGGTGATTTTGGCAGGCGCGGATAATACCGTCGCGACCTGTCCCTGACGTGCATTGCTTTCCATAATGTCCGCAACCCGCAAGAAGCGTTCTGCGTTTGCTACCGAGGTCCCGCCAAATTTCAACACTCGCATTTCTGGTTCTCTCCTGAAGCTCTCGTTTAAATGTAAAAAAAAAGCCCGCACTGGTTAGGTGCGGGCTTTTTTTCTTTTTCCTGTACGCGTCAGCCCGCCCCGTTACCTGTGGTATCGGTGGTGGTAATAATTGTTGTGTTCAGGCTGATGATTCGCATTTTTATTTTCTGTCTGTCTTTAGGTTTGTACTCTGTCTGCCTCTATTAGCTAAAGCATAAGGCACAATAAGTCAATTTTTTTCTATTTTCGGCAGGTTAATCACGGACAGAATGAAATGGATAATTATCTGCCTTTAAAAGCATTTCCAGTACGATCGATAACTCTGCTATCACCGCACCGGATATCGAACTGTAGCGGTAAGGATTCCCCTCACATCATTGGGTCAGTTTTTTTTCGATGTCATGTAGCAAAGTATGCAGCATTGCCGCATCGCGCTGCTGCAAAAGACCGAGACGCTGATGCAGCCAGTCGGACAATTTCTGGTCATCTTCTGCCCCGACATTTTCCAGTAATCGCCCGACCCGTGCACGCAATGCCGACAACTGTCCCGCTTCGGCATTTTCAGGTTTCACTGAGGTCACCTGATTGAGAGACGATAACTGATAACAGAATACCATCACGGCCTGCCCCAGATTCAGCGACGGGTAATCCGCCACCATCGGTACGCCGGTCAGCACATCAGCCAGTTCCAGCTCTTCATTGGTCAGCCCGGAATCCTCACGGCCAAATACCAGCGCAGCGTGATTCACCCACTGGCTTTTCTCTTCAAGCTGCACCTGCAACTCCTGAGGCGTGCAGTAATAGTGAAATTTAGCCCGGCTGCGGGCCGTCGTCGCGACAGTAAAATCAATATCAGCCAGGGCTTCTGCCAGTGTGCTGAAATGCAGAGCATTTTGCAGGATGTCCTGCGAACCATGTGCCACCCAACCGGCTTCCGGCTTGAGATGTGCCTCGCTGTCCACAATACGCAAGGAAGCAAAGCCCATGGTTTTCATTGCGCGGGCTGCCGCACCGACATTTTCCGGGCGAGCCGGTGACACTAAAATAATATGAAGTTGCATATGACGCCTTTGCAGGAAGGAAAAAGAATTTGCCGCCTGTATTTCAGCGATGAAATTTTATCCTGTTTCAGACCTATTCATCGTTTATATTCTTCACAAGAACTTAACAGTCGACTTGATATATTCCTTTATTTTATCGGAAAAGCTTAACCGGGAGGTAAAAAAGCTGCTGGCAGGGTTAAGCACATTCCCTTAAAAAATTAGTCATTATTTTTCATATGGATATATAATAATGATACATACAGATTTTGCATTTATCTTGGGTTTCCTGAGGATTAGCTGAATCGTGTACAATAAAGGCCGAAATGTGACTCAAACGTGCATTCTTGTAAGTGTTTTTCACTGTTCTGTTACCGTGCTACAATTGAACTTGATATATGTCAACAAACCGTAATTTTGTTGGGTGGTAATTTCGACACTCGCTGTTATATTGCTGTTAATAGGGTTAGGATATGCGCCGCTTTAGGACCCCGTGGAACTGCAGAAAGTGGAATCCCTGACCGAGCTTGCGATGTTGTTGCCGTTGATGGAAATTGCATCGAGAACGCATTTACGTACTTTAGTCATGTAACGAGTGAGATGGCCAATAAGGCATCAAAATTCATTGGGATATCAAGGACTTCTGTACTCCTATTTTCTATTTGTTGGCAATCTTAGGTAGCAATCATGCAGACCCCTCACATTCTGATCGTCGAAGACGAGTTAGTGACACGTAATACGTTAAAGAGCATTTTTGAAGCAGAAGGCTACATGGTGCATGAAGCCAATGATGGCGCTGAAATGCACCACATTCTGTCCGAAAATGATATCAATCTGGTTATCATGGACATCAACCTGCCAGGCAAAAATGGCCTGCTGCTGGCACGCGAACTGCGTGAACAAGCCAGCGTTGCTTTGATGTTCCTGACCGGCCGCGACAACGAAGTTGATAAAATTTTGGGTCTGGAAATCGGCGCTGATGACTATATCACCAAGCCATTCAACCCGCGCGAACTGACCATCCGCGCACGCAATCTGCTGTCCCGCACGATGAACCTGGGTACTACCGGTGAAGAACGTCGTCTGGTTGAAAGCTACAAATTCAATGGCTGGGAACTCGATATCAACAGCCGTTCACTGATAAGCCCGCAGGGCGAACAGTACAAGTTACCGCGCAGTGAATTCCGCGCCATGCTGCATTTTTGTGAAAACCCGGGCAAAATCCAAACCCGTGGCGATTTGCTGAAGAAAATGACCGGCCGTGAGCTGAAACCTCATGACCGTACTGTTGACGTGACTATCCGTCGCATCCGTAAGCATTTCGAAGCGACTCCGGATACGCCGGAAATCATCGCCACTATCCATGGTGAAGGTTACCGTTTCTGCGGTGATCTGGAAGACTGATACAGAAGGTTGCCAACCGCTCTGCAGTCGATGTGATAAAACGTAAAGGCCAGCGAAAGCTGGCCTTTTGATTTGGATCCCTTGGTGAAACTCAAGGCTCAGCATGTCCCCACGGAATGATCGGCACCGCGCTGAGGGCATTTTTCGGTGAACCGTCCACAACTTTATCGGAATAACTCAGGTAGATAAGCGCATTACGTTTTTCATCATAAAAACGCACCACCTGCAGCTTTTTAAACACCAGAGAAGTACGTTTCTGGAAAACTACAGTGCCTTTATCTTTCCCCTGCTTAATCTTATCGCTGAGCTCGATAGGTCCTACCTGCTGACAGGAAATCGCCGCATCCGATGTATCTTCGGCCAGACCTAATCCGCCCTTGATGCCGCCGGTTTTTGCACGACTGATATAACAAGTTACATTTTTAATATCAGGATCATCAAAGGCCTCGACCACAATTTTATGGTCCGGACCGAATAATTTGAAGACGGTATCCACTGATCCCACTTGCTCTGCACGTGCTGCTCCAGAACAAAAAATAAACATCCCAAATACAAAAATCCAACATTTATTCATTAAGTTACTCCACGTCATCAGCATGACGTTGTTTTCTAAAGAAACCACAATCAGAAAGCGTGCATTCACACTTTCGGAATGAAATACTCTGTAACACCTGTAAATAGCACAGATAGCCAAAAAAATCTTAAGCAGTCTTATCGGGAAAAAGTTGCTATTATGCCGCCCATCATTCTGTGCATTTATCTTAGTTCAACGAGGACGATCTATGGATCAAGCAGGAATCATTCGTGACCTTCTTAGCTGGTTAGAAACCCATTTAGACCAGCCCTTGTCACTCGACAATGTCGCAGCCAAGGCCGGCTATTCCAAGTGGCACCTGCAGCGCATGTTTAAAGACGTCACGAATAATGCCATTGGTGCTTATATTCGTGCCCGCCGCCTGTCGAAAGCGGCTGTCGCTTTGCGTCTCACCAGTCGCCCGATATTAGATATCGCCCTTCAGTACCGTTTTGACTCCCAACAAACGTTTACCCGGGCTTTCAAAAAACAATTCGCACAAACGCCGGCATTGTATCGTCGTGCTGAAGACTGGCATTCGTTTGGTATTTGTCCGCCTATCCGACTGGGTGCATTCATTCTGCCGCAACCCGAGTATGTCTCATTACCAGAACAGCATCTGATAGGCATGACGCAAAGCTATTCATGTACGCTGGAGCAAATCACCACGTACCGCAACGAGATGCGTCGTCACTTCTGGCGTCAATACATTGGGGAAGCGAAAACGCTGCCGCCAATTCTTTATGGCCTGCACCATTCACGTCCAAGCCAGGAGAAAGATGACGAGCAGGAAGTATTGTACACGACAGCGCTGGAAGCTCAGCACCTGCCGGAAAACGTTGAAGGTCAGCCTATTGTGTTGCAGCACGGTGAATATGCCATGTTCCACTACAATGGCACGCCGGAACGTTTGCAGGAATTTATTCTGACGTTGTACAGCACCTGTCTGCCAACATTGAAACTGACCCGCAGAAAGGGACAGGATATCGAACGCTTTTACACGAATGGCCATGCTCCCGGCACTGCGCCAACCGAAATACAGTGTGATTACCTGATCCCAATCCGCCGCTAACGCCTTCTGGCGTTAGCGTTGCAACTCGTCTAACGCGGGCAGATCAAGATGTGAGACATCGCCCGCCGTTTCCACAATCCAGCCATTTGCCAGCCAGGCGCTTTGCTGGTGATCAACACGCGACAGCGAACAGTTACGCAGGCGCAGACGGCGTTCCGCATACGCAGGCAAGCCGAGGATCGTACTGATCAGACAGCCCAGCGCAATACCGTGGCTGACCAGCAGCGGCTTGCTTCCCGCCGGTAAATCCAGACAGCTGTCGAGCGCGGCACGCATACGCACGGCCAGTTCAGTCATCGTTTCACCTTCGGGGATGCGCCCTTTGGGTGAACCATCAACCATCTGCTTACGCCATATTTCTTCCTGCTCCGTCAGACCATCCAGAATACGTTCTTCCAGCACGCCCATGTGCAGTTCGCGCAAACGTGGCTCATTGATCACTTCACACCCGCAGGCATCAGCGATAATCTGCGCCGTGTGGCGGGTACGTCCTAAATCACTGGTGATAACGTGAGTGATCCCTTCTTTACGCACGCGCTCAGCAACCTGACGGGCCTGGTAAAGACCTTTAGCCGTCAGCGGGCTGTCTGACTGCCCCTGAATACGGCGGGCGGCGTTCCATTCTGTTTCGCCATGACGGACGAGATATACCTGTAACATGAGTGTTTTCCGTTATACTGCGTGAAATTTGCTAAAGGATGCTAAAACTCTATGTATCATGTTGTCGCTGCAACCACTAACCCGGCAAAAATCAAAGCTATCGCCATGGCTTTTGAAGACATTTTCGGCGCTGAGGCATTTCGCATTGAAGGCGTTGATGTCGACAGTGGTGTTCCAAATCAACCTATTGGCAGTAATGAAACCCGTACCGGGGCACGCCATCGTGTAATCGGTGCGCGTCAGGTTCGTCCCGAAGCAGACTTCTGGGTCGGCGTGGAAGCGGGTATCGAAGACAATATGACATTCGCCTGGATGGTGATTGAGAATATGCACCAGCGCGGCGAATCACGTTCAGCCAGTTTAATGTTACCTGAAATCATTTTACAGGGGATCAACCAGGGCAGTGAATTGGGGGATGAAATGGAAAAACTGACGGGTATCGCAGAGGTGAAGCGTAAAGGCGGCGCCATCGGCATTTTTACCGCCGGGAAACTGAACCGCACCAGCGTTTATCATCAGGCACTGGTGCTGGCTTTAGCGCCTTTTCATAACCCGGTTTATCAAACCCGCGCCCAGACCCATTAAAATTTCAGACTGAAACGGGCACTTCATTCGCCCGTTTTGTCTGCCAGCAGTTGCCCGCTCAACCAATCCTTTAGCGCTGCCGGAGCCGTTTTCAGGCCATTAGATCCCCGGGTTATCGTAGCGATACCGGCACCCAGCTGGCTTTTCAGTTCGCGCTGACTCATCTCTCCCCGCATCAGCTCCTGAATAATGCGTACCCGCGTTCCCAGCGCCGCACGTTCGTCGGGCGTCAGAAGCAGTTGCAGCAGATCCTGATGCAGATTTTCAGCAAAAGATTGCTGTAGCAGTGCCAGAAAGCACTGCCAGTCCTCATTGCCTTGTTGGGAAAGAGCAGGGTCAGTGATGGGTCGTTGATTCATGATTGGGCTGCCATACTATTAAACTAGTACAGCAGCTTATCATAAACGATACGGGATCAGTAACGCCTCTGCCATTCGGCATCCGTCAAAATCTTGGCCGGTTGATGTAAAAAATAGCGATAAAATGCATCATATGCCAACACATTTTTAACATATCGGCGAGTTTCGGAGAAAGGGATACTCTCAATGAACGCGACCGAATCTACCCTGCCCGCGCTATTGCCCAGCCAGGTATTCACACGGGAAGGCCCGGCGTTGTAAGCAGCGCTGGATAAAATACGGTTGCGGCCAAACATCTGATAGACATATTCCAGATAGCTGGTACCGATGGTGATGTTCATTTGCGGGTCCAGCAGTTGCGCCGGATTGCTATAGCCCTGCAAACCAAACATATCCACGGTATGCTGCGCTGTCGCAGGCATCACCTGCATCAGACCAGAGGCTCCTACCGGCGAACGGGCTTTCGGGTTCCACGCGCTTTCCTGACGGGCAATCGCCATCGCGTAGCTTTGCGTGATGCCTTTGTCATTGGTCGCACGGCGGAATTCATCCGGCCAGGCCAGCGGGAAACGTTCTTCGAGATAATCCCAAAGCTTGCCGGTAATGGTCGCCTGCACGCTGAGATCGGGCCATTTCTGCTCGAAAGCGTAACGCGCCAGTGCCGACTGCTGAGATTCAGAACGACTGCTGACCAGATAGCTCCATTCAGTGCGTGCAAGATTGTCCATCTGCCAGTACATCAGTTCACGAACGCGGGCGACTTCCGGCAATTTCGCAATACTGGCATCAGGCTTCGCAGCCACAGAAATTTGCATCGGATAAGCGACATTCAGCTTTTGCGCGGCGGCCATCGGATAGAATCCACGCCCTTTCATTAATGTGCGCAGCATCGCTTCACCTTGTGAGCGCTGACCGTTGTCGATCATCACTGACGCACGCCAGTACTGCCATTCATCTTCCTGCAGGGCATCCGAAGGTAAACGATCCAGCCACTGTCTCAGTCCCTGACGATCACCGGCGGCCAGCGCCATACGAATCCGACGCTCCACCAGCGTGGTGGAATGGCTGCGCAGAATAACGTTATCGCGCCATGCCGCCTGTTCCGGTGTGGCGTCGCTGCCCATATAGCGCCAGGCGACCGCTTCTTCCAGATCCAGACGTTCGCTGTCGCTCATCTTCTGCAGACGCACGAGAACGGGGATCATCGAACGGGCATTTTCCGCATCATCACGGGCGATACGCGCAAACGTAATGCTGGTGGCATTGCGGGTAAAATCAGTCGGCCCGACACTGCGCGCAAAGCTTTCAATGGTATTCGGGTTATTTTGTAAATCCAGCAGCGCATCGCGCATGGTCTGGTAATCCGGCGGTAACTGCTTCGCCAGAAAGTTCACCAGATTCGTATTGCCGGTTTTCATCGCCAGGCCGATGCGTTGCAGCGTAGTCAATGCAGTCTGATTGCCTGCGCCCTGCCAGACGGAGAACAGCTTGTCGCAGGTATTCGGCAGTGACGTGCCGGTCAGCCAGATATCTTTCGCGCCATCAAACGCGGTTTTCTGATCGCCTGTCGCCCATTTGGCGTAATAGTAGTTGCAACGTGCAGCGACCGGTTTCGGCGGCTGCGGGCTGAAAGAGAGCAAACTGTTCCAGTCCTGACGACGCGCCAGCTCATTCACAAAGCGGGCCGGGAGGGAACGCGCAGGCGGCAATGTCGGGTTGGCTTTAATAAAGGCATTCACCTGCGCGGGCGTGGCATCGCCCAGTTCCTGCGTCAGTTGCCGGTATTCCAGATAAGGGTAAAGCGGATAATCTTCCAGCGTGGGCATCAGCTGACTGACGACGTCCAACTGATTGTTATCCCACGCCTGTTTAATCTGCATATAGTGCTGGCGTTGCGAGTCCAGCGAGTCAGCTTTCGCCACGCCCGATACTGTTACCAGCAACACGCTCATTGCCAGAGAGTGCCATTTGTCCACCTTGACCATACTTACCTTTATCCTCACGGGTTGTGCCGAAACTGTTTTGCATTCTGTAGACAGCCACTACGCTAATCGATTCATTTTTAAAATTGAAGCGATGTGCGGACAGCATCACAAACTTTACACAGTGTGGTGCAAGCGACGGACAGTTACCAGACAGCGGCAGATCTATTTTCTGTCACAGAACGTGGCGGCGGGAATAATTTCTCAGAATTCAATATCCGCAATTAATTAGCGGGTATTGCCCGGTAAAACGCCAATAGATAGCACCCTTACCATTTCTACCAAAATAACCACGCTGACAAAACTGAGATTTACTTACTTCAATTTACTTAGATATTTAATTCCTAAACAAACCCTAAATGAAGTGTAATTAATACCGAAATTCCCAAAGGACTTATCCATCTGTTTTTAAAGCAATTTATCTATTAATGCTGATACAAAAAAAGTATTTATTGGCTCAGATCAAATTTATTCACAGATAATTAATTATGATCACACCCTATTGTAAAATTGATTTTTTGATATTCACTATTTCGCCGTCAGGATTGAAATATTAATAGCAGCGCAGTTCATGGCTTATGGAAAAGTATATGACTCACTCAACTTCATCTGTAAAAACGAATGCCAGCCCCTCTTCTTCTGTCGCGACAGAAAACAAAAACTGGTATCAGATTAGTGGTAACGACGCCATGCAGCGTCTGGGAACTGGCGAGAATGGCCTGACCCGGCACGATGCCAGCGAGCGTCTGAAAGAATATGGCCCGAACGCCTTACCGGAAAAAGCCGCCAAAAGCGCCCTGATGCGTTTTCTGGCGCACTTCAATGATGTCCTGATTTATATCCTGCTCGCGGCTGCCATCGTGACCGGTGCCATGGGACACTGGGTGGACACGCTGGTGATTTTGGGCGTGGCCGTCATCAATGCGCTGATCGGTTTTTTGCAGGAAAACAGCGCTGAGAAATCGCTGAAAAGCATTCAGAATATGCTGTCAAGTCAGGCAGTTGTCATGCGTGACGGACAGATACAAACCATCAATGCCGACCAGCTGGTGCCCGGTGATATCGTGCAGTTGCGCCCGGGAGATAAAATCCCGGCGGACTTGCGCATTGTCAGCGCGCATAACCTGCAGGTCGAAGAAGCCATTCTGACCGGTGAATCCACCGTGGTGGTGAAAAACGCACAGGTCATTGACGATGAAGTCATGATCGGCGACCGCCACAACCTGCTGTTCTCCGGCACCATGATCAGTGGCGGCACCGCAACCGGTGTGGTTTATGCCACAGGTAAAGACACCGAACTGGGTCACATCAACCAGATGATGTCGTCGATTACGCCGCAGCGCACCCCGCTGTTGCAGCAAATCGACAAACTGGGCAAAGGCATTTTCGCCCTGATTCTGCTGATGATGGCGTTCCTGTTTGTCTTCGCCTTTATCCTGCGCGATATGCCATTGGGCGAACTGTTGTTGTCGCTGATTAGCCTGGCCGTGGCTTCGGTTCCCGAAGGTTTACCGGCGATTATCTCGATTATTCTCTCCCTTGGCGTGCAGTCGATGGCGCGTAATCACGCCATTATCCGCAAGCTGCCGACAGTCGAAACACTCGGCTCCATGACGGTTATCTGCTCGGATAAAACCGGCACGCTGACCATGAATGAAATGACCGTGAAAGCCGTCATTCTGGCAGACCGCGTTTATCAGGTTGAAGGCGAAAGCTATCAGCCTAAAGGCCGGATTGTTGACGCACAAACCCGGCAACAGATTGATGTCACTCATACACCGGTGCTCAATACCTTCATCACTGCAGTTGATTTATGCAACGACAGCCAACTGATGCAGGACGATAAAGGCCACTGGGGCATTACCGGCGGGCCGACTTCCGGCGCACTGAAAGTACTGGCGGCGAAATCAAACCTGAATACCGGCAAAGTCGAGCCGCTGGATAAAATCCCGTTCGATTCCAAACACAAATACATGTCGACGCTGCAACGCATCAACGGCAAAACCCGGTTGTTCGTGACCGGCGCACCGGACGTACTGTTCTCTTTAGCCTCGTTTGAACTGACCGAAAACGGCGTGCAGTCTTTCCGCCGGGAATACTGGGAAGAAGAGATGGCGCGCTATGCCCGTCAGGGTCTGCGCATGGTCGCTGCGGCATTGAAAGATGAGCCGGAAATCGGTGGCGACCTGAACCATAGCGATCTGCAACAGGATCTGATTTTTGTCGGTATCGCTGGCATGATGGATCCCCCTCGCCCGGAAGCCATTGATGCGATTGCCCAGTGTCAGCAGGCTGGGATCCGCGTGAAGATGATCACCGGCGACCATCAGGAAACCGCGATGGCCATCGGCAAAATGTTAGGGATTGGCAACAGCAGTGATTCCATCACCGGTTACCAGCTCGAGCATATGGATGATGCAGAACTGGCCGCTGCCGCCAGCCAGTATGATATTTTCGCCCGTACCAGTCCCGAGCATAAATTACGGCTGGTAAAAGCGTTACAGGATACCGGTGAAGTGGTCGGAATGACCGGTGACGGTGTCAACGATGCGCCCGCGTTGAAACAGGCTGACGTCGGTATCGCGATGGGGATCAAAGGCACCGAAGTTACCAAAGAAGCCGCTGACATGGTGCTGACCGATGACAACTTCGCGACCATCGCCAGCGCGGTCAGGGAAGGTCGTCGCGTTTACGACAACCTGAAGAAAACCATTCTGTTTATTCTGCCGACTAACCTCGCGCAGGGACTGCTGATTATCCTGGCCATTCTGGCCGGGGCAGTCATCCCGCTGACGCCGGTTCAGATCTTGTGGATGAACATGGCAACGTCGACCACGCTGTCCTTCGGTCTGGCCTTTGAGCCGGGTGAGAAAGGCATGATGAGGCGCCGTCCGCGCGCGCCGGGTCAGCACGTCCTCGACCTGCATGCTGTCTGGCGTATCGCCTTCGTGGGTATTCTGATTGCCTGCAGTGCCTTTGTGCTGGAAGCCTGGATGCAACCGCGTGGTTACAGCAGCGATTTGATCCGTACCGTGCTGTTACAGACGCTGGTCACCGCGCAGTGGGTGTATATGTTTAACTGCCGCGTAATGGACCGTTTCCCGCTGACGCGCGAAGTGTTCGTCAACAAAGGGTTATGGATTGTTTCCGGTGTCTTGCTGCTCCTGCAACTGGCGTTGATTTATCTGCCAGTCATGAACCAGTTGTTTGGCACCGTGCCGATGCCACTGAAATTCTGGGGGATCACGCTGGTGGTTGGCGCGATGATCTTCGTGATCGTCGAAATCGAGAAATGGCTGGTTAACCGCTTCATCCGCAAGAAAGTCTGACGATTTATGCTTATGCCGGGTTACCTTGTGTAACCTGGCTTTTTCACATAAAAAACGTCACAATTCTGAAACTTTAGTCTTTTCCCCGCTCAATTCGTCTCAAAGATCTCACAAAACGTCCCAAAGCCCATTCTGCTGATTTACATCAATTCTTTACCGCCTTATTACTCTCTCCAGGGGCATCCCTTCTCACAGCAATGTTAGTTTTGCCAGCGTCCGGCAACTTTTACGGGAATGCCCCATCGCTATACGATCAGTTTTATAAAAACGAGCTCTCTGGCTGTACCGCAGTCAAACAAAGGCCAACAAACAGGTAACACACAATGTCATCGCTCATTGTAGATAAGTGCTATTACACACAGCTGGCATTGCATTCGCTATTGCAATTAAACGGACAACATCCGAAAGATATTCTTTCGCTTAAGGACATCGACGAACTGCAAGCGACATGCAATTCCCTGACGCCTGAAATCATCTTCGTGAATGAAGATTGCTTTACGTCTGATGCGCAATCAGGTCACGTTCTGCGGGAGGTGATCGACGCGCATCCCGGTACGCTTTTTTTTGTTTTCATTTCCAAGGAAAACCTGAATTATCAGAACTATGTGCCGATCCGTAAAAACATCATTATTTTGTCAAAATCCATCCGGACAGCCACTATTTATCAGTTGATTGCCCATAACCTGCTGCTGGCGCGCTCGGCAGAAACGGAACAACCGCTGGATCTCACGCCGGTCAGCCTGAGCCGGACTGAATCCAGTATTCTGAAAATGTGGATGTCGGGGCTGAACACGCAAATCATTTCTCAGCACCTGAATATCAAGCAAAAAACGGTGGCGTCACACAAAGGCAATATCAAGCGCAAAGTAAAAACTCAGAATAAACAGGCTATTTATCATGTTGTTAAACTCACCGATATTCTGACATCCGGGATGTTTGTCGGGCGTACTCAGCCACTGCGCCCGGACCGCGAAACGGATGAATTCACCATTCCGTTCGGCTGATTTCTCCGCCACCTGCCGCCCGCCAGCAACATTCTTGCCTTACTGTGAACCTGATGGTTGGGAACCCGACTGAAACACGCTAAACTTCGCAGTCGGAACCCTTATCAGTCATGCCGCAATCAGGCGGGGCTGGCTTTAATTTGCCGCAGCGCCTGCCCTTCGCAGACAGCGCGCGGCCCGCAGAGAAAGAGGCTCAAAACAACGTGGCTCAATACGTATATTCCATGCATCGCCTCGGCAAAGTTGTTCCGCCGAAGCGTCATATTCTTAAGAACATCTCCCTGAGTTTCTTCCCTGGCGCCAAAATCGGTGTTCTGGGTCTGAACGGTTCAGGTAAATCCACGCTGCTGCGCATCATGGCCGGTATCGATACTGACATCGAAGGTGAAGCACGTCCGCAGCCAGATCTGAAAATCGGTTATCTGCCGCAGGAACCGCAACTGAACATGGAACACACCGTGCGTGAGTCCGTGGAAGAAGCCGTTTCTGAAGTCGTTGGCGCGTTAAAACGTCTCGATGAAGTGTATGCGCTGTACGCCGAACCGGACGCTGATTTCGACAAACTGGCGGCCGAACAGGGCAAGCTGGAAGAAATCATTCAGGCACATGATGGCCATAACCTGAACAGCCAGCTCGAACGTGCCGCCGATGCACTGCGTCTGCCGGACTGGGATGCGAAAGTGGCAAACCTGTCCGGTGGTGAACGCCGCCGTGTGGCACTTTGCCGCCTGCTGCTCGAAAAGCCGGACATGCTGCTGCTCGACGAACCGACCAACCACCTGGATGCCGAATCCGTGGCATGGCTGGAACGCTTCCTGCATGACTTCGAAGGCACCGTTGTGGCGATTACCCATGACCGTTACTTCCTCGATAACGTGGCAGGCTGGATCCTGGAACTTGACCGCGGTGAAGGTATTCCGTGGGAAGGTAACTACTCCACCTGGCTGGAACAAAAAGATGCACGTCTGGCGCAGGAAGCGTCTTCTGAAGCGGCCCGTCGTAAGTCTATTGAGAAAGAGCTGGAGTGGGTTCGTCAGGGCGCGAAAGGCCGTCAGTCTAAAGGCAAGGCACGTCTGGCACGCTTTGAAGAGCTGAACAACACCGAATACCAGAAACGTAACGAAACCAACGAACTGTTCATTCCACCGGGTCCGCGCCTGGGCGACAAAGTTGTCGACGTGAAAAACCTGAGCAAGTCTTACGGTGATCGCGTTCTGATCGACGACCTGTCCTTCTCCGTCCCGAAAGGCGCAATCGTCGGCATTATCGGCCCGAATGGTGCCGGTAAATCCACGCTGTTCCGTATGATGTCAGGTCAGGAAGAAGCGAACGGCGGCACCATCGAGCTGGGTGACACCGTGAAACTGGCCTCTGTGGATCAGTTCCGTGATTCCATGGATAACAGCAAAACCGTATGGGAAGAAGTGTCCGGTGGTCAGGACATCATGCGCATCGGCACCACTGAAATGCCAAGCCGCGCCTATGTGGGCCGCTTCAACTTCAAAGGTGTTGATCAGGGCAAACGCGTTGGCGAGTTGTCCGGTGGTGAACGTGGCCGTCTGCATCTGGCAAAACTGCTGCAGGTTGGCGGTAACATGTTGCTGCTCGATGAACCGACCAATGACCTCGACATCGAAACCCTGCGCGCGCTGGAAAACGCCTTGCTGGAGTTCCCTGGCTGCGCGATGGTCATTTCCCATGACCGCTGGTTCCTCGACCGTATCGCGACGCACATCCTCGATTATCAGGATGAAGGTAAAGTCGAATTCTTCGAAGGTAACTTCACCGAATACGAAGAATACAAAAAACGTACTTTAGGTGCCGAAGCGTTAGAGCCGAAGCGCATCAAGTACAAAAAGATGATCAAGTAATCGTCTTTCGCCTGAATATAAGGCCCGGAAACGGGCCTTTTTTATGCCTTCAATTCACTGAAATCTAGCCTGCCAGCGCCTCGCTGTAACTCTTCGCAAAGCCATATTCTTCCAGCATAAACTCAATAAAACAGGCCAGTGCCGGAGAATTCAGTTTTCGTCCCGGATAGACCAGATACAGATCATTCCCTTCCGCTTCCCATTCCGGTAACACGCGCACCAGTGTGCCTTTCGCCACTTCGTCATGGCATAAAAATGCCGGTAACAGCGTGATACCTGCGCCTGCCAGCGCGCATTCCCGCGCATACAACAAATTGTCGGTGGTATGCGCCGCAGGCAGCAGCCAGCGGTGCCAGGTGTCGCCGCGATGTAGCACCCATTCCGACCACGCCCGGTGCGCGATACAGTGATGCGACGCCAGTTGCTGCGGCGAATCCAGCGACGGATGCTGCGCCAGATACGCCGGTGAAGCCAGCAGGTAACGCGGGCTGTGCCCCAGTTCGCGGCCAATCAGCGAGGAATCCTGTGGTTTACCCGTACGCAGCGCGATATCAAACCCTTCCTGCACCAGATCGACCAGCGCATCGGAAACGGAGACTTCCAGCGACACATCGGGATAACGCTTCTGAAACTCAACGTTCATGCGCGCCAGCAACGTCGCGCCGAGACCCGCCGGACTGGTGATCCGCAGCCGTCCGCTCGGGTTATCGCGTAAACGGCGGATCGCCAGTTCTGCCCGTTCGCTGGCCTGCATCATCTCCTGACAGTGGATCAGGTAGCGTTCACCGGCGAACGTCAGATTAAGCTGTCGCGTCGTGCGGTTCAGCAACCGCAGGCCGACGGATTTCTCCAGCTGGCTGATGCGATGACTGACACTCGATTTGGGCAATCCTGCGCGGCTTGCGGCCTGTGTGAAGCTGCCACACTCCGCCACCAGCGCAAACAATGCCATATCCTGCAACTGTTTAAACATGATTGTTCACCTCAGACGAACACTTTGTTAGTTATTGTCCATCTTATCAGCTTCCCGCCGGAGGACTAGACTGTCTGTATACCTAACGGAGAGAGAGAACATGACAATCAAAGCTATTGCCGTAAACCCGAAAGATCCGGCCCATTTTATTGCTGTTGAATTGCCACAACCCGTCGCGAAGGATTACGACCTGCTGGTGGAAGTGAAAGCCGTGTCGATCAATCCGGTCGATACCAAAGTGCATAAAGGCGTGCAGAAAAGCGGTCTGGACGCGCCAAAAGTGCTGGGCTGGGATGCCAGCGGCATCGTCAAATCCGTCGGCAGCGCAGTGAAAAACTTCAAAGCCGGTGATGAAGTCTGGTACGCCGGGGATATCACCCGCTCCGGCAGCAACGCGACAGAACAACTGATCGACTCACGTATTGTGTCCGTCAAACCGCAAAGCCTGAACTGGGCTGAAGCCGCTGCCATGCCGCTAACCACGCTGACCGCCTGGGAAGCACTGTTCGAGCACCTGAAAATCCAGGACGCGTCTGCCGATAAAACCCTGCTGATCATCGGCGGGGCCGGTGGCGTGGGATCACTGGCGATCCCGTTCGCGTCACTGCGCAGCAAAGTGAAAGTTATTGCCACCGCTTCGCGTCCGGAATCCGCACAATGGTGTCTGGATCGCGGTGCGGATCTGACCGTGAACTATAAAGATCTGAAAGGTGAACTGGCCAAACACGACATCAGACAGGTGGATTTCATTCTGTGCCTGAATGACACCGACGGTCACTGGGAAGCGATCTCTGATCTGATCGCACCGATGGGCCACATCTGTACCATCGTTGAAAATGAACATCCGCTGGATATGAATAAACTGAAGCTGAAAAGTGCCGCACTGCACTGGGAACTGATGTACACCCGCAGCATGTTTACCACACCGGATATTGCCGAACAGGGCGAAATTCTTAAGCAGGTCGCGGCGCTGGTTGATGAAGGCAAAGTACAAACCACACTGAGTGAAACCCTTTCTGGCCTGACAGTGGAAAGCATCGAAGCCGCCCACGCCAAAGTGCTCGACGGCCATATGCAAGGTAAAGTCGTCGTCGCCTTCTAAGCACGATGCCGCTTTAAAAGAAAAGCCCCGTCACTTTCATGGCGGGGCTTTTTCATTCACGTATGTCCCCTATTCGCCATCGTCTACTTTTTGCCATTTGGCATCGGGGTCAAACGCCGTGATCGCTTTTGCCGCAGCGTCCGTATGCTCGCCTAAATCCTGCTGATATACCTCGCCCTGCTGATTGATCATAAAACTGGTCACGCCGGTATGGCCGTAAACCGCCGGCCAGGCGATCAGCGCAAAACCTTTGGTCATCTTGCCATTTTCGATGTAACTGTACGCTCCGCCGCTGGCGTTTGCGCCCTGCGCGGTGAGGATGCGGTAAAAGTAGCCGTGATAATCCGATCCCGGCTGATCATTGCCAAAGGCCGGACCTAACGGGCTGGGCGCTTCGCCCTGTTTCACCGGCCAGTACAGGCCGTCATGCTGGCCTTCCGTGCTGATAAAGCGCTGAGCATATTGCCCGGCAATCTGCTGATATTCGTGCTGCGCATCGGCGTAAGCGGAAACCGCCTGAATGGCGGAAAGCTCATTGCGGCCGATAGCACGGGTTTCGATTTCGGCAGCACCGGCGGCCATATCAAATGACCAGCCCTGCGCCGTGTGTTTCATCGGGATCGGCAACTGCCAGTTTTCCGGCCCGACATTCAGGTGTGCGGTGTCGCCGTGTTCTGCGATTTTATGGCTGATATGCCAGTCACGCAGAAAACGCGCCACCTCGTCCGGATCCACCTCTTTTGGCGGCAGATACACCTGCCAGTTATTCCCGAGAAGCTTTTGCATAGACGCATCATCGTGCGCTTCAATGGCTTTTACCAGTGCCTGCGCGGCAAGTTCCGGGGTGGTGAACATCTGCTGTGCGAAACCGGTTAAAGGCAGCAACATCAGACCTGTGGAAATTAAAAAATTACGCAATCTCTTCATGACTTTTCCTCGTCAGTCTAGCGACGGTGCAAATGAGCTGGCTCTGTATTGGCAGGGCGTGACTGCTGGAAGTTCCGCATATGCTCGCGGCTCTGATTACCCCGCGATTGCTGCTGTTGCCACGACGGCCCGCGGCTGGAGTTACCGCTGAATGCCGTGCTGCGTGATGCATTAAGATTCTGCCGCTGATGCTGGTTGATTTGCTGTACTGGCTGGCGCTTAGCATTGTGTTGAGACAGTGGCTGGTGCTGCGGCACCTGACGACTGGCCGGATTATGCATACCGGTACTGGCTGCCGGTGCTGAATGCGGCAGGTTTCGCTGCTGGGTATGCGCCTGCTGCAGCGTATTCTGATGCTGATTCATCACCGATGCCGCCTGTTGACGGCGCTGATCCAGATTTTGATTCTGCACACCGCCGTTGTTACGCCCGACCGCGTTGTTGTCGAAACCACGATAGTTATTACGCTGCGCCGCCTTGCTCAGCACCTGGTTTTGTGTCGCACCGTTCAGGTTTGCGCCGTGATTTGGCAGCCCTGCGTTGTAGGTCGGATTGTGCTGCCAGCCCGTGGTATTCGCATTTCCAGCAGGGTTGATCCCATTATTGTTGCCCGAGATACGGTTGTAGTTGTTGACGTTCACGTTGACATAATTGTTCTGCGAACCACCGTGATGATCATAATCATCGTGATGATGATCATCATCGTCCCAGTCAATACTACCGAAAATGGCATAAGTCGCTGCCACACCGACACCAAACCCGATGCCCGACGCCACACCGTTAACAAACTGCTGTCCCGGAGGAGGTGGCAGATACACCGGCGGATAGGCTGGTGTCGGCCATGCGCCATACACCACATTCGGGTTGTAGCTCGGTACGTAAACAACCTGAGGATCCGCTGGCTCAATCACGATGGTTTGCTGCGCAGGCGCACTTTTCACCACTGTGGTTGAGCTGCTTTGTGCCGCCGGTTTGGGTTTGACTGTCACGGTCTGCTGCGGCGTGCTTTTCAGTGCCCCGCTGCTTTGTGCCACCTGACGGAATTTCTGCACGGTATTCATCACGTCGTCCGGTTGTGCCAGAAACGCGTTACCCAGATTCTGCACCCATGCCGGATCTTCTCCCATCAGCGCCAGCAATTGCGGGAAAGCCACCAGCGACTTCACACTCGGATCCCACGGCTCATTCGCCACCTGAGCGACGGCAGCGTCGCCCTGGTTTTGCGGATGGTCGCGTGACCATTGTACTGCCTGAATCACGTTAGTGGGATAAGTCGATGCCATGAGTACCTGTGAAAGCAGGCTGTCAGGATAAAGCGCAACAGGAGCCACCCACTGGTCGAGCTGAGCTTGTGTAAATGCCGCAGGTGCAACGGGTGCAGGAACCGGGGCTGCTGGCGGAGGAACGGCGGCTGATGCAGGCGGAGGCGCAGTCTGCGCCGTGGTTTCGGCCTGACTGCTGACCGGAAGCCAGCCTTGTATAAACATCACACTGGCCAGAGCAAATGCCCCTGCGCCGCACAATACTGCGATACCCCAGGGCTTGAATGATAAATTCATTCGGATCACCTTAGAAAGCCTCAGCGGGAATGAGAGGCAGATTGAATGAGTATAATCGGATAAATAAAACTCAACGACCGCCACTGTATTTTTATTTCATGTCAGGGATTTACACATAAAATGCGCAATAAAAAGCCTTAAAAAAAGCACACACACAATCCAATGAATAATAAGGATATTTAATTTTACAGCGTTACAAACTGAATTAATAAAATGACCAGAAAAGATAGTCAGATCAATTAATTAATAATTGTGAGAGATAAATAATATATAAAATATTCATAGTGTGAATAATAAAAAAGCGCGTATTCCGAAGAACACACGCTTTCTTATTGCTGCTTGTTGATCAGCTCACAGGCGGCTCATTCAGCCGGCTGGTATCTGCTGCCAGCATATTCTGCACCAGCTCCACACATTCGAGAAAACGCTGGTCATAATCCGATGATTCAACGTGAACATAATCGACGTTGTTCTGTTTCAGCATGTCGATCAGCAGGTTCTGGAAAGACATCCGGTCAGACGTACTGCCCAGACTGCGCAGGCCATCAGCGACCCACGGTGTATTGTTTTCAAGCAAGATAACCAGATCAAACCGGTATTCATCCATCAGCGCCTGCACGAACGGATGCTCACGCCCTTCATATTTTTTGCAGAAGGCCTGCGTGGTCAGAAAATCGGTATCAATAAACGCCACTTTATTGGCATATTTCACCGCGAAATCAATGTACTGCGCCTGACCGAGCGCGATTTTATCGTAATCTGAATATTGCAGCGCCATTTCGTCGCCACCAAGATGCGAGAAAACATAATCGCGGCCATATTCCCAGGCGCTGGTAGTGTTGAAGATATTGGCTAACTTGTTGACCAGCGTGGATTTTCCGCTGGATTCGCCACCTAAAATCGCCACGGTACGCACGAAGAACGGCTTCACTTCTGTCGGAATATAATCCCAGTAACGGAACGGATCCTGACGGATCTGGCGGCCACTGATATTCATAAAGGAACGTTTCGGGTCGATCAGCACCGTTTCAATCCCCAGATGTTCACGGTACTGCGGCGCATCAGCTTCTTCGCTGGAATAAATGGTATTGGGTTCAATGCCTTTCTGGCTCATGAACTCTTTAATGCCACGTCCCCAGACATCCCAGCCGTGCGGATACGGCTCCATCCCCTCTTCGTTAAAGGCATGAATGCGGATGTTTTTCTGGTATTTGAAGGTCTGTAATAACCAGCGCAGGCGGTCGCTGACCGTGGGCTGCTGAGACATCGAACTGTTCTCAAACAGCTCGCGATCACGCGGCTCGTCATAGCCCATGATGATATGCAGTTCATCAACCTGACTGCAGGCGCGCTGGATCAGATAGATATGGCCGGTGTGCAGCGGATAAAACTTACCGAACACCACGCCGATATTCTTCTCGCGACGGGGAAACTCAAGATCCAGGAAGCGGTGCAACGCCTCGAGCTTTTGGGCGCTGGGACTTTTTATCTTTGCATTCAACAACTGGCTGAGATAACCCTTGGTCATCCCGCTGGCTTCGGCCACCTGTTGCAGCGTGCGTCCCTGTTGTTTTATCGCGGTTTTTAGATAGTCGAACTGTGACATGCCTTGTCCTCAGGTTTTTTTTACTAAACAAAAAATAGCACAAAGGCACTGAGCTGCGACAGCGGTTAACCGTTACAAATCGTCGAGGATCGCCAGCGCATCAGCCAGTTTTTTGACGCCAAACACCTGCATACCGGCGGGCACTTTTTTTGGCACGTTGGCGTGCGGCACAATGGCGCGTTTAAAACCGTGCTTCGCCGCTTCGGTGATCCGCTCCTGACCGCTCGGTACCGGGCGAATTTCCCCCGCCAGCCCGACTTCGCCGAACACCACTAAATCCTGCGGCAGCGGACGGTCACGCAGGCTGGACACCAGCGACATCAGCAGCGCCAGGTCAGCACTGGTTTCGGTGACTTTCACGCCGCCGACCACGTTAACAAACACATCCTGATCCGCCATCTGCAAGCCGCCATGACGGTGCAGCACGGCCAGTAATATCGCCAGACGATTTTGCTCAAGACCGACCGCCACACGACGCGGATTGCCCATCATCGACTGATCGACCAGCGCCTGAACCTCAACCAGCAACGGACGCGTCCCTTCCCACAACACCATCACGGAACTGCCGGAGGTGATTTCATCGCCACGGCTGAGGAAAATCGCCGACGGATTGCTGACTTCACGCAATCCCTGCTCGGTCATGGCAAATACGCCTAGTTCGTTCACGGCACCAAAACGGTTTTTGTGGCTGCGCAGCGTACGGAAACGCGAATCAGCATCGCCGTCGAGCAGCACGGAACAGTCGATACAGTGCTCGAGCACTTTCGGCCCCGCCAGTGAACCGTCTTTAGTGACATGGCCGACCATGACGATCGCCACGCCGCGCGTTTTAGCGAAACGGGTGAGGTAAGCCGCCGTTTCACGCACCTGCGCAACCGTCCCCGGCGACGACTGGATATCCGCCATGTGCATCACCTGAATGGAGTCGATCACCATCAGTTTCGGCTGTTCTTTATCCGCTATTTCGCAAATTTGCTCGATGCTGGTTTCCGACAACATATTCATGTTAGCCGTCGGCAGACCCAGACGGTGTGCACGCATCGCCACCTGCTGCAAAGATTCTTCCCCGGTGACGTACAGGGTTTTCATGTTTTCGCTGAGATGACACAGAATTTGCAGCAGCAGCGTACTTTTACCTGCGCCGGGGTTACCACCAATCAGAATCGCACTGCCCGGCACTACGCCGCCGCCTAATACACGGTCAAACTCTTTAAAACCGGTGCTGAAACGCGGAAGTTCATCAAGGCTGATATCAGAAAGTTTCTGTACGCGGCTGACGCCCGCATCACCGGCGTAACCGGTGAGACGTTCATTACGCGCTACAGTCGGAGAAGCGGCCAAACGGATTTCAGTAATGCTGTTCCAGGCCTGACAGGCACTACACTGCCCTTGCCAGCGCGGATAGTCTGCGCCACATTCATTACACACAAATGCACGTTTTGCTGCTTTTGCCACAACTTACCTCTTTGTATTGATTAAGACTGACTACCACTTAAAATGCAGAGAACGCCAAGAAGATCGGCATGACGGATGCATACTGCGGCCTGTTCGTAGACTTTCGGTTTGGCGTGATAAGCAATGCCCATGCCCGCTACCGCCATCATTTTCAGGTCATTCGCGCCGTCACCGATAGCGACGGTTTGCTCATGGGAAATACCCAGTTTTTCCGCCAGTTTCAGCAGGGTATCTGCTTTATATTGCGCATCGACGATTGGCCCGATCACACGGCCAGTCAGTTTACCTTCACGGATTTCCAGCTCGTTCGCGGCCACGTCGACCAGATTCAGCTGATCACGCAGGTATTCGGCATAATACGTAAAACCACCGGAAGCAATCGCCACATGCCAGCCCGCTTCCTGCAGACGCTGAACCATGACGGTCAGGCCCGGCATCAGCGGCAGGGTTTCACGCACCTGCTGGAGAATGCTGGCATCCGCATCTTTCAGTGTCGCGACGCGCTGACGCAGACTCGCGGCGAAATCCAGCTCGCCGCGCATGGCGCGTTCAGTGACTTCAGCCACCTGCTCACCGACGCCAGCCAGTTTGGCAATTTCATCGATGCATTCAATCTCAATCGCGGTAGAATCCATGTCCATAACCAGCAGACCCGGTGCACGCAGATACGGCACTTTCCCCAGCTGAGCAACATCAAATTCAAAGGATTCGGCGAGAAGCTGTACATCAGCGGTAAGTGAACCGGCCAGACGCACAACTTGATAACCTTCGACTGCCCAGGCGCTCACAATCACCAAAGCGCGGCCTAACCGGCGCTGGAACAGCGTAATACTCTTCTTATCGAGTTTTCTTCCATAAAGGAGCCATCCGGTATGCCCCGCCCGGTAATCCAGCGGCATGACTTCGTCACCGCTCAGTGAAAGGGGAAGTCCCGGCCATTTGTGGATCTCCGCAGGAAGATCGCAATAGGTCAGACTGTTTGGCATGATGGCTCCTGTAGGGCGTTATGGCATTAAGAAAAACAAATATCACGATTTACCCAAAATCATTCAGTTGACTCAAGGCAGCAACTGAACGCACCTCCGGGAACTGACACGGGCCAGTGACCGGTATAAATGAAAGCAGCAGCTTGAAGGATGCCGGGTAAAAACTGGCATCAAGCTACCTTATCGTAGCGGCTTCTGGCAACATAAAGTCATCGAAATACGCAAGGAAACAGAATGGCCAAGGCCAAACTTAAATTTCGCCTGCACAGAGCAGCTATCGTATTGATAAGTCTGGCATTATTAGTCATCCTGATGCAAGGCGCATCCTATTTCAGTCTGGGACACCAACTGGCCCGTTCAACGCAGGTGGAACAGCTTGCTCAGACGCTCGCCAGACAGGTGGCGTTTTCCCTCGCGCCACTGATGGACAGCGACAATGATGGCGCTGATATCGCACAAATTTCCACTATTTTGAGTCAGCTTACCGATAGCAGTCGCATTCTTGACGCCAGTGTTTATGAGTCCGACGGTTCTCTGGTGGCGCATGCCGGTGAACAGGTGCCGGTTCGCGACCGTTTGTCGCTGGATGGCAAACGTGCGGGCAGCTACTTCAATCATCAGATTGTGGTGCCGATCGAAGATAAAAACGGTCCGAGCGGATTTTTACGCATTACGCTGGATACGCACGTGCTGGCGACAGAATCCAAACAGGTGGATAACACCACCAACCTGCTGCGTCTGATGATGCTCGCCGCGCTGGGCGTCGGTATTATTCTGGCCCGCACCCTGTTGCAAGGCCGCCGTTCGCGCTGGCAGCAATCTCCGTTCCTGCTGACCGCCAGCAAGCCGGTGAAAGAAGATGATGAACAGGAAGAAGAGCCGGATGAATTCGGCCCGCCGCCGGTGCTGAACATTCCCGAGCCGGAATCTGAGGTCGCGCCGGCAAAACCTGCCACCGAAGCGCAAACGAAAGAAGCCGCACAAGCCGCTTACCGCAGCCTGAAACGCAGCAGGCCGAAGTGATTCAGGCCAGTCGCTGAATAATTGATGTTAACCCTTCCACCTGCGCCAGCATTCCGCTGGCCAGTTGGCGGAATTCAGGACTGATTGCCATATCGCTTTCTACCTTCCGCCAGAACTCACTCGCCCAATCCTGTGCATTCAACCACTTTTCTTTAGACACTAAAGGGTCGGGCGTTAAGGGTAAGGTTTCACGACGCATGGTACCGGCGTTGGTCGGTGCAAAAGCCATCGGCAGCATGTCATACACAGGCGATATCGAAAGAGCCTGCTTTAAAGGGTCAATGGCAGGATCGATAAATGACAGATTTCCCTGGTGCATATCGCTGTTGGCGATCAGTTTTCCGAAGGCATAAATCTGCTCAATTTTGTCGACTGTAGCGGCTGTAATGACCTTGCTTTGGCGTAACCGCTGCGCGGTCAAAAACCAGTTGCTGTTTCCTCCGCCAAACTCAGCAGAGACGGCCTCAAGGGAAACCAGCCCGCGACGCCCGCGCTCACCTGTCCGGTCAAATCTTTCGACCTCAAGGAAAACCTCGCCCTTTCTGCCGGTAAAAATTTCGGCTGTTGCCGCCGGAATGCCGGCCTCCTGCAAAACGCTTAACGCATGAGCTTCAGAGCGCAGTAAATCGCCCCAGCGGGAGGCGTTTTCATTGACAGCCGGAGGCGAAAATTTAACTAGAACCTGAGAGGCGTCCCGGCCTGCATGTTCTGCATAGCAGCTGAATTTAGGCTGCTCGCCTCCCGCAGATGATCCGACTTCCTCCCCTGCCAGACTTCTCTGTGCCAGCCGTTCATACACCTGAATTTTGTCTTCACGGGGAACGGGAATATCTTCAGGTTTATGAAACCATCGTTGATAGGCCATTTCTCCAATGACAAAATTCCCGACCGTTTCATCCCCCGCTCTTGCGAGAGCCACCAGCGTCTGAGATTCGGTCCACCTTTTAATGTCATCCGGAAAATGCAGGGCAGCGTTAATATCACGTCCCCACGCCCGACCTAAAAAACCCTGAGGCCGCATATCGGTGATAAACCACGGCAGACCGTCGTAAATCAGCGACTGGCCGCTGACAACTTCCACTGCACAACTTTCACCCGGCCAGATGGAATATAGCGTCCCGACCTTTTCGGCATTTCCTGCCTCATTAATTTGGTAAAGCGGGAAGCTCCATTGGCCTTCCAGCGGACGCGGCAGAATATAACGGGTCGAGCGGCTTTGCCCGATTTTGACGATCTCAGGAATTTTAGTCAGCCGCCTTGAGAGCGTTGACTGGGTGATGTGCAGTTGCTCCGTGATCTCTTTTGCCGTCAGACTGCCCTGACGCAGTAAATCTACAAGTTCAGACATGAGCGGCTCAGTGATGAATAGGAAAATGCATAGCTAATAGCATAGATAAAAAATTAAAATAAATCGATATATCCTAAAGATATAAATTTGAATACGCAAAAAAACACGAAAAAACGCATAGCAAAACGGGCGCCATCCGGCGCCCGTTTTAGTGACTGCAATATTTGCAGAATTTATTCTTTGTCGCCCAGCAGAACGGATTCCAGCGCGATTTCGATCATGTCGTTGAAGGTCGTCTGACGTTCAGCGGCAGTGGTTTGTTCGTGCGTACGGATATGGTCGGAAACGGTACAGATGGTCAGTGCTTTCGCGCCGAATTCTGCGGCCACGCCGTAGATACCGGCGGCTTCCATTTCCACACCCAGAATGCCGTATTTTTCCATCACGTCGAACATTTGCGGGTCCGGCGTGTAGAACAGGTCAGCGGAGAAGATATTGCCTACGCGCGCGTTGATGCCTTTGGCTTTCGCCGCGTCAGCCGCGTTGCGCACCATGTCGTAATCAGCGATAGCCGCGTAATCGTGGTCTTTGAAACGCATGCGGTTCACTTTGGAATCGGTACAGGCACCCATGCCGATCACGATGTCGCGCAGTTTGATGTCGGCACGCACAGCACCACAAGAACCCACGCGGATGATTTTTTTCACGCCGAATTCAGTGATCAGCTCTTTGGCATAAATTGAGCAGGAAGGAATGCCCATGCCGTGGCCCATCACGGAGATTTTGCGGCCTTTGTAAGTGCCGGTGAAACCCAACATGCCACGCACGTCGTTCACCTGCTTAACATCCTGAAGGAAAGTTTCCGCGATGTGCTTGGCGCGCAGCGGATCGCCTGGCATCAGCACGACGTCAGCGAAGTCGCCCATTTCAGCATTAATGTGTGGAGTTGCCATCTTCTTATTCCTTAATCAGCGAGGTGTCATATTCATTATAAAAAACGCGGCCAGTATAAGAGACTGGCCGCGTAAGAAAAGTATCAGAGCATGGATTTGCCGTAATCCATCGGTGACAGGTCGAAGTATTTAGCGACTGTCTGGCCGATGTCCGCGAAGGTTTCACGGTGACCTAATGAACCTGGTTTTACTTTCGGGCCATAGATTAAGACCGGGATGTGCTCACGGGTATGGTCGGTGCCGCGCCAGGTCGGGTCACAACCGTGGTCAGCGGTGAAGATGATGATGTCATCTTCTTTCACCAGTTCCAGCAGTTCCGGCATACGGCGGTCAAACAGTTCCAGCGCGGCAGCGTAGCCTGGTACGTCACGGCGGTGGCCGTAAGAGGAGTCGAAATCAACAAAGTTGGTGAAGACGATGGTCTTGTCACCCGCTTCTTTCATCTCTTTGATCGTCGCGTCAAACAACGCATCCAGGCCGGTAGCTTTCACTTTTTTAGTGATACCAACCTGCGCGTAGATGTCAGCGATTTTACCGACAGACACCACATGGCCGTCTTTCTCATCCACCAGCTTTTTCAGGATGGTCGGAGCCGGTGGTTCAACCGCTAAATCATGACGGTTACCGGTACGTTCGAAGTGACCGGCTTTGTCACCGATGAACGGACGGGCAATCACGCGACCAATATTGTAGCCACCTTCAGTCAGCTCTTCACGGGCGATTTCACACAGTTCATACAGGCGATCCAGCCCGAAGGTTTCTTCGTGACAGGCAATCTGGAAGACGGAGTCGGCTGAGGTGTAGAAAATCGGCTTGCCGGTTTTCATGTGCTCTTCGCCCAAATCATCCAGTACCACGGTACCGGAAGAATGGCAGTTGCCGAGATAACCCGGCAGATTAGCGCGCTCAACCAGTTTATCCAGCAGTTCCTGCGGGAAGCTGTTGGTCGTGTCACTGAAGTAGCCCCAGTCAAACAGAACCGGCACACCGGCGATTTCCCAGTGGCCTGATGGGGTGTCCTTACCGGAAGACAGTTCGCTGGCATAAGCATACGCACCGGTAATTTCAGCATTACCGTCCATGCCGTCAGGAATTTTACCGGTAGATTCTTCCGCAGCTTTCGCCAGCCCCAGACGGGTCAGGTTAGGCAGATTCAGAGGGCCTTTGCGGCCTTTGTCCGCATCGCCACGCGCACAGGCAGCTGCGATATGGCCCAGCGTGTCAGAACCGGCATCGCCAAAGCGCTCGGCATCTTCACTGGCACCGATACCGAATGAGTCTAACACCATGATAAATGTACGTTTCATTTTGCTCTCCTGCGAATGGTTACGCATTGGGTCACGCGGAACTGCCGCGCACCTGATCAATCTTAAATGGGGGTGATTTGGCCTGAAATCAAGCGTTACCACCGATCCGGCGGTAAACCACCGACGTGCTTTCCGGCGCTTTGTCGCTCAGGACAATGGCCGCACGCACTTCCTGCGCCGCCTGCTGCCAGGCCGCTTCACTGTTCGCGTGGATCATCGCCAGTGGCTGACGGGTATCCACTTGCTGGCCAAGCTGCGCCATATGGGTCAGACCGACGCTGTAATCGATAGCATCGCTGGCGCGGCGACGTCCGCCACCCAGTGAAACGACGGCCATGCCCAGCGCACGGGTGTCCATCGCGCTGACAATCCCGTTGCCTTCGGCGTAAACCGGTTTGCTCAGCGTGGCCTGTTGCAGATAACGATCGTAATTCTCGATGAAATCGGTTGGGCCTTTCTGGGCGGCAATCATGCGGCCAAAGACTTCTGCGGCTTTGCCGTTATCCAGCACGGCCTGCAACTGACTGCGGGCGTCGGCGTCATCTTTTGCCAGCCCGCCGGACAGCAGCATTTCAACACAGAGCGCCATTGTCACTTCCAGCAGACGCGGATTCCGGTATTCACCCGTCAGGAAGCGCACGGCTTCGCGCACTTCCACCGCATTCCCTGCGCTGGATGCCAGCACCTGATTCATGTCGGTCAGCAGCGCCGTGGTTTTACAACCTGCGCCATTGGCCACATCGACAATCGCCTGCGCCAGATCTTCGGATAGCTGGTAAGTCGGCATGAAGGCGCCAGAGCCGACTTTGACGTCCATCACTAACGCATCCAGCCCTTCGGCCAGTTTTTTGGCGAGAATCGAAGCAGTGATCAGCGGGATAGAATCGACAGTTGCGGTGATATCACGTGTCGCATAGAAACGCTTATCCGCCGGAGCCAGCGAGCTGGTCTGGCCGATAATTGCCACGCCGACATCCTGAATGATGCGGCGAAAACGGCTGTCATCCGGGAAAATATCGAAGCCCGGTATGGCTTCAAGTTTATCCAGCGTACCGCCGGTATGACCGAGGCCGCGGCCGGAAATCATCGGCACATAACCGCCGCATGCCGCTACCATCGGCCCCAGCATCAGGGACGTCACGTCACCCACACCGCCGGTCGAATGTTTATCAACGATCGGGCCGTTGAGGTTGAGCGATTTCCAGTCCAGGACGGTACCGGAGTCGCGCATTGCCATGGTCAGCGACACACGCTCATTCATGGTCATATCATTGAAATAGATAGTCATTGCCAGCGCGGCAATCTGGCCTTCTGAAACCTGACTGTCGCGAATACCATTAACAAAGAAACGAATTTCTTCATCGTTTAAAGGCTGACCGTCACGTTTTTTACGAATAATTTCTTGTGCGAGAAACAAGGTATCCCCCTGCCTGAGCTGAACGCTAAATGTAGATGCGAATACCGGACGCTGTAAAACAGCGCCACGGTATTGGCATAACAACAGTGATTAGTAGCTGCTGGTGGCTTTCTGGCCAGCGTGACCGAGAGTGGTGAGCAGGCTTGCCAGCAGACTGGATGCGCCGAAACGGAAGTGACGTGCGTCAGCCCATTCGCGGCCCAGCAGGCGATCAGCCAGTGCCAGATATTGCGCAGCGTCTTCAGCGGTTTTCACGCCACCGGCCGGTTTAAAACCGACAGCTTTGCCCACGCCCATCTCAGCAATCACGCTCATCATCAACTCAGCGCTGTGCAGCGTGGCGTTTTCTGGCACTTTACCGGTAGAGGTTTTGATGAAGTCAGCGCCTGCGTTGATGGCGATTTCAGAGGCTTTGCGGATCAGCGCATCCTGCTTCAGCTCACCGGTTTCGATGATCACTTTCAGCAGCACATTGGCAGCCGCACAGGCTTCTTTGCACTGTTTCACCATCTCAAAACCAATCTGCTCGTTACCGGCAATCAGCGCGCGGTATGGGAAGACCACGTCAACTTCATCGGCACCGTAAGCAATTGCCGCGCGGGTTTCTGCCAGCGCAATCTCAAGATCGTCATTACCGTGCGGGAAGTTGGTGACGGTGGCAATACGGATGTCCGGCGTGCCTTGCTCGCGCAGGGTTTTACGGGCAACAGGAATAAAA
The DNA here is from genome assembly GCF_963881615.1 of Rahnella sp. CJA17(1/100). Taxonomy (NCBI): domain Bacteria; kingdom Pseudomonadati; phylum Pseudomonadota; class Gammaproteobacteria; order Enterobacterales; family Yersiniaceae; genus Rahnella; species Rahnella sp. CJA17(1/100). Next base: position 299,572 of record NZ_CAWOJA010000055.1, read on the forward strand.
CGAGGATAAATACAGACAGCAGCGGTGTTACCTGCCGGGCTTTTCGCCTGGTGACAAAGCGCGATCACTTTTGCATCAGTGTCGTCTTCGTTCAGGGTGGTTAAATCCATCAGGTTCAGCGCACGTTGCGCTGCGGCGGTTAAATCGGTCATATAACTCTCCAACAATTTTCAATTCCAGCGACCGGCCGGGACTGAGCATACAGTCATGAATTCGTTCCGGCGTTTAACGTCGGCAAGAGAATTCTGCACGTTGGCGAGCGGACTTGGTTCCTTGAAGATAGCGTGCGTAAGCGGCGTAGAACGGCTTACGTGGCAACTGAGATCCTTCTCACCGCGCTTGGACTGGCTGACGCCAGTTCGTTGTGACTATTTGAACACGTCACATCAGGTTCCTGTGTGCATTATTTCACACAAAATGAAAACCGATTGCAACGTTGCCTGGCTAAATGAGACCTTGGTCACAATTCTTAGCCCTTATGCTCAGTATTCGACCCTTAATAAGAGTGTATACCCGAATCATGACAAACGGAGTTCGGGTGGCCACACCACGATCACCAACCGGCGATCTTACGAGCAATGTTATAATAATAACATTTTAAAGAGAAATGAAATTGCAATAAGCCAGAAACCCTTTCTGGAAAGGTTTCTATACGTCAGGGTGAATGTTATTTAAATCACAAAATTAAAATTTCGACGGTTTACCGGGAAGGGAGATTAAAGATGCGGCGGGTATTGTCGAGCAGTGCAAGAGCAATCTGTTCCGGCGTTTCACTGCGCAGGCTGCACAGAATGTCGAACACGGTTGCCGCCCGTTCCGGGCGATTAGGCTGCCCCTGAAACCCCTGCAACGGCATATCCGGCGCATCGGTTTCCAGCAACAATGACGAAAGCGGTAATTCTGCCATCACATGACGGGTTTTCTGCGCGCGTTCGTAGCTGATAGTGCCACCCACGCCTATCGCAAAACCCAGTTTGATAAACGCCTGCGCCTGAGAAAGACTGCCTGCAAATCCGTGCACTACCCCGGTTGCCGGCAGTTTTGCCTGACGCAGCAGCGCCGCCAGCTGATCGTGGCTGCGACGGGAGTGCAGGATCACCGGCAACATCTCACGCTTTGCCAGCGCGAACTGCGCTTTCAGCAACCGCTGTTGTTGCTCAAACTTCGGCGCTTCCATGTATAAATCCAGGCCGATTTCCCCGACGGCCACCAGGCGTGGATCCTGCTGGCTGAGCAGTGAATCCAGTAAATCCAGACAACTGTCTTTATGTTCGGCGATATAAAGCGGATGCAAGCCCAGCGCGGCGTGCAATTGCGGGAATTTTTCGGCCAGTGTGAGAATGCCGCTGAAACGGTCAGACGTGACCGCCGGAACAATAATCTGCCCTACGCCAGCTTCTGCGGCGAGGCGCAGGCTTTCCGTTTCCGCGCCGGTAAACGGCGGAAAATCGAAATGACAATGCGTATCGACGAAGGTGAAACTCACAGATTTTCGCCCTCACTGGACGGATAATTTTCTGATGACGCCGGACTTTCCGGTGGCGGCATGTCTGAGGATGCGTGCTGCGGTTGCGGCGCACTGACCACGTTGTCTTTAAAGGCTGCCGGACGCACCATACCGCCGTCGGCGACCATATCCGTCAACACGGCTGGATCCAGAATGATTTGCTCAACCGTACTGACCGAAGCAGCCAGCGGGATCACATTTTCCGGTTCATCCTGCGGCACGATAACCTGTTTTGGCTGGCGGAATATCCGTGGTTCGATTTGCGGATGAGGGCGCTCGTTTTCACGCGGTAACAGCCAGTGTGCCGCAGCAGAAAGGAAGTACCGTCCGCAGCGACGGCCAAGATGGTAATCCTGATTAAGCGCAGGCAGACGACTGCCAAGCGCGTGGCTGGCCAGCGGTTTTGGCGGGAAGATTTCGAAAATACGCACATCGTCCGGCGGATTCTCAATAAATTGCTGAATGCGGTGATAACTTTCTTCGTGGTGCTGCATCATGCGCACCAGTTGTTGCAGGCTGCTTTCACTCAGCCATTGCTCCATGCGCTTCATCCATTGCGGTGTATAGAACATCGCCGAAGGCACGGTACGGATGACCACAATGGTATCCGCGCCACGGCGGTACGCTTCTTCAACCGGGATCGCGTCACTGATGCCTCCGTCCTGATAGCTGACACCATCCAGATCCACACCCATGCGGTAAAAGCCCGGAATAGCACTTGAGGCTTTGATCACGGGTAGCCAGTTTTCCCGCGTCGGCGAGAAATAATTGGCCGCATAATCATCACTGCGACAGGCACACATCAGGAATTCCCGGCCGTCGATCAAAAGCTTTTCAGCACTGTCCATCGCCAGCGGCATGTTTTTGGCCGTTTCTTCAACCAGCCAGTCGAGATCGATAAGATGTCCGCCGCGCACAAAACGCAGCGGGTTGAAAAAGTCAGGGCTGGTGGTGTAGCGGGTGATCACCCTTCTGGCATAGCCGGGCTGCCCGCAGACGAAAGCAGAGAGATTTTGTGCACCCGCAGAGGTGCCCAGATATAAATCAAAGGGATTGAAACGCGCGCGCTGAAACTCATCCAGCACGCCTGCCGTAAAAATGCCTCTCTGCCCGCCGCCTTCGCACACCAGGGCAATCTTCCCCGGCATATAGGGTTTGTACGCCAGCGGTTCTATATTCCCCAGCGTGACAGGTATTCTGTATCCCAACGCATCGTCCTCACGCAAATGGCCCCACTCAGTTGGCCTTCATTTCAGAGCATACCTCGTCTTCCTGCTTTGCGTAGATTTCTTGCCAAAATCGGGCGACAAAATCGTTACGTCCTGTTAACGGCCAGATTGTACACATAAAAGAATCGCCCCCTTCAGTGAAGGGGGCGATGTCATTAATTAACACATTTTGGCATCACTGGAATGATGCGGTCAGAGTCGTTTACGACCGGTAAACAGGCTGACAAGAAACAGAATGATACCGACTACGAAGACGATTTTTGCAGCCCAGGCCGCTGTACCCGCCAAACCACCGAAACCGAGAGCCGCCGCGATCAACGCGATGATTAGAAAAATAATGCCCCAACGAAACATAAGCTTCTCCTTTACCCTATTTTCACTTTGCCATTTTAAAAGGTTGTGCCCCGCTTCGGGCCGGACTCATTGTGAAACATTTGCCTTATGACGCTTTATCAACCGACAGCATGCCGGTAACAAAAAAATGCTTACCTAATAAAGGTAGTCGAAAAATGAAAGTCTTAGCGTTTCCGACACAATATTTTTCTGACAGCAGGCAAATCTCGTCCAACACAAATCTTCAGCGGGCAACGTAAATGTAATTATGTGTTATTCAAAAAATGAAGCGCCCTGCCCGTGGGAAGGCGCTTCGTACTACAGACAGAGCACGTGATCGTTATGGTGCGACTTTCAGGTCATTTTTGACGCTTTTCACGCCATCAACGGTTTTCGCAACGCTTTCAGCACGGTCAGACTGTGCCTGATCTTTCACTGCGCCTGAGAGCTGTACCACGCCGTCGGTCGTTTCGACTTTCACGTTACGTGACGGGACAATGTCATCCGCCAGCAATTTGGCTTTTACAGAAGCCGTGGTCGCGCTGTCACCGGCATAGGCTTTAACGCTTTGATCTTTGCTATCTTTGGTATGCAGTTTGTCGCTGACGGATTTAACACCTTCAACTTTGGTTGCCGCAGCAACAGCCTGCTCGGCTTCAGCCTGCGAACCGACAAAACCACTCAGCGTAACAACACCGGAATTCGTCGTGACGGAAATATCGCTACTTTTAATGGCTTTATCATCTACCAGAGCACTTTTCACTTTTGCTGTGATAGCGCTGTCGCCCATGTAGTTATCAACTTTCTTCATGGAACTATCGATTTTTGCACCTGCGCTATCTGTAGTCGTCGTTGCTGCCAGAGCGCTACCGCTCATCAGTGCGGTACCCAGAACTACGGCCATCATTGAATAGGCAAATTTAGAATTTTTCATCGATTTCTTCCTTTTGGTTTATGAGCCTTGTTGCGACTCTGCACGCCACATTCTTGGTGACGCCTTATAACAAATTGTATTGCTGCTGTTTTTACTTCCGTTGTAGCAGAGTACATCGTTTTATTCTGGCTTTTAATCGCCATCCGACATAACTCTCTATTGAGTGACTTTAAAGCAGTGCTTTAAGCCATCCTGTCCTGAACACACATTTAATATAGTCAAGAATGTTCAGATTAGTAGGGAGATCGTCGAATATGGCCTCTAATGCAGACAAGTCCGAAGGTTTACGCCAAAATTTGCGCAAAATATCGGCATATTGATAACAAAGCCTAAGATCCGGAAGGATATCAGATAAAAAAATGGCTCCCTTTACAGGAGCCATTGGAAAATTATTGCGTTAGAAATCAGTCTTCGGTGGTGAAATTACTGTTTATCCCACGCATCCTGCCAGTTAGTGCCGGTCGCAGGAGCATACGCCCAGGCCGCCTGACTACACCAACCGGAGTATGGGAAAGGCTTACATTGATAGATGCCACCATCACTGCCTAATACCCGGGTTCCCGCGACGTATTTCTCACTACTTTGCGGATAAACATACTCATAATCCGCTGCCGCTGTTTTGGCTTTTACCAGAATCGTGGTCGTTGCAGTATCGGTTAAACGGGTGTTATCGGTCACGGTCACGTCAACAGTAAAGCGCGTATCAACTGTCACTTGTGGTGCATTGATCACTTCAGTGTTGGATGCTGCCCCCTGAGCCGGTGCGACTGGCAATCCAGCCGGATTAGTCCACTGATAATGTAAATCAGCAGCCTGCGTATCCGGATCTGTCACTTTTGCTGTCAGCGTCAGCGATTCACCTGAAGTCACGGTATACGTGGATTCAAGGGTAACGGACGGTGCAACAGGCTTAGACGCATCAATCACATTCACGCTGGTTTGCGCTGTGGTGCTGCCTTCGCCGTCACTCACGGTCAGCGAGAAGGTATACACCGCATTGGTCACCGGCTGCGCCACGCTGAATGTCGCTTTTGCCGCGTTGCTGTTTTGCAGCGTCACTGCTGGCCCGGAAACTTGCTTCCACTGATACGTCAGGGTGTCGCCTTCTTTATCGGTGCTGGCTGAACCGTCAAGCGTGATAACAGCGGTTCCATTAACCTGCTGAGCAATACCGGCATTAGCGACCGGCGGCGTATTGGTTTCTACCGGTGCCGGTGAACCGCTGGTGATTGGCGCAAAGATTTCGCTGTAAGCGTACATCGGAGCCTGTTCCGGCGTCATACCACTGTGTTCCGCAGAAACTTGCCCTGAAATACCCGGCTGATCACGCGCCACAGACCACGCACCGATCATACCCAGGCCATAATCTTTTGCCTGCTGATAAACCAGACGCGCATCGGAAAGATAGAACACTTCTCCCTGCACATCGTTATAGCCAATCATCGGCGTTGTCCCCAGCATGGCGTAAACCTGTGCGGCGCTCTTCTCAGGGTATAAACCTTTCACCTGAGTGAACAGATTATCGATGGCAGAAGTGGCACATTTACCGTGAATATTCTGACCTTCAGTATTGGCTGACTGACATTGCACGTTGCCGTAATCCATCGCCATCACGTTAATCCCGGTCAGCACGACGCCCTGATCTTTGGCATCCTGCAACACTTCCATCCCTTCATGGGTTAAACCGGTTGGCAGAACAGGCAGGGTATACCAGACACCGATGTGACGGCCTTCGGCAGCCCAGCGATCCTGTACTAATTTGACGGCGGCATTGCGGCGCTGAATAGATTCTTTATCAGCCAGCCAGTTTCCTTCGATATCGAAGTCAAGCACCTGCAGGTTCAGGTTTTCGACAATGTCATAATAATGCTGTTGCAGATCATTCACGTTATTACAGGCTGCGGCCAGAGGCGCATTGTTCGCGCCGCCGATCGACACCATGATATCGCCACCTGCTTCACGCAATGCTTTGATTTTGCTGTATTGCGCGTAGTTGGTAACGCTGTAAGCGGTGCCCCACGTCGGTACACAGGTGTTAGCATCTTTAGCGACCATAAAGGCCATGGTGAAGTGGTTAACGTTCTGGTTTTTCGCCAGACCGACAAGGTCAGGCTGCATATTTAAGGTGAAATCGACATAAGGCGCATAGAACTGAGCAGGCCACGGATTTTTCGGCGTACCCACGCGCTCTTTCGTGCCGCTCCAGTCCATATATACAGCCCACGGTGAAACATCGTCAGGTTTAACTTTCTGAACTATTACAGAAGACTGATAGTTTTTGCCGTTATATTTCACTAATGAATTAGCAGGATATAAGGTATCGATATTCAACGTTGGCGCGTTATCAATTTGATCCTGAGAGTAGGTTTGAACCGGACCTAAAGGTTTCCACGGATGGCCATTATTTCCGTCCGGGTTCTGATTAGCCGTCAGCGACGGATCATTATTAATGGTGTAAAACAGAGCTTCATACATAACTCCGTCTTTCTGAACTTTATCACCCTGATTATAGGTTGCACTGCTGCTCCAGACCGGTGTCGGTGCATACACTACCCACGGGTTATTTTCTGCTGGTGCGAAACTGTGAGCAGGCGTTGGTTTAGACGTTTTGTATGTCATGCCATTTGCCAGAACAATATCACCGGCTAAATAATCACGGCTGCTGTCATAATCGACATAATTATTCTGCGTGCCGTCACCGGCAATCTCACAAACGGTCGGGTTGCCATATTGGCTCATTTCAGTCGCAGATGCGTCGCGCACCTTACGCCAAGGGTTGGCACCTTGATCTTGTTCCGCTGTGCCCGGGCAGTTTGTCGCACCGACCCACCAGGCATTTGAGTAAACACTGCCGTCAAAGATGACTTCAAAGGTGTCACCCCCTTCCTGTCCGTTCCAGGCTTCAAGGGCAAAAGCGCTGGCTGAAGCCATCGTCAAACCGGCAACACAGAGCATCTGTGTGATTTTATTCATTCTCATAACTACATTCCTTATATATATATCATTGCCATGGCGGGATATTCATAGAATACATATATGTTTCGCGAGAAAACCTATTGTAATTCCTGTGAAATTAAGACTTTTGTTACTATTTCATAAACAAAAAATATTAATTACCCCCAAAACATATTAAATAAATATGAGGTAATTTATTCACCGCACATAATGGCATATCTATTAAGGAATGGACTCATCTAAACATAACTAATCGCACTAATAATTAAAATTAAGATTATTTAATAAGTCAGGTATATTTTTCATTAAAAGGCATACAAATATATAATAAATACTCTGTCTTAACAAAATAAATTAATATATGTTTTATTAATACAAAATTAAGAAACAATAAAAAAGGCGACATCAAAGTCGCCTTTTCAGAAACAGGAATGAATTAATGTTCGCGTGTTTTACGGAATTTCACTTCAGGATAACGTTCTGAAGCCAGATTCAGGTTCACCATAGTGGGTGCGATATATGCTAAGTTATCGCCGCCATCCAGTGCGAGGTTGGTTTCGTTCTTGCGTTTAAATTCTTCGAATTTCTTCACGTCGCTACACTCCACCCAGCGGGCGGTCGAGACATTCACCGATTCGTAAATCGCTTCCACGTTGTATTCGCTTTTCAGACGCGCCACGACCACTTCAAACTGCAGCACGCCGACCGCTCCGACAATCAAATCGTTGTTGGCGATTGGGCGGAAGACCTGTACCGCGCCTTCTTCTGAAAGCTGTACCAGCCCTTTCAGCAACTGTTTCTGTTTCAGCGGGTCACGCAGGCGGATACGGCGGAACAGTTCAGGGGCAAAGTTAGGAATGCCGGTGAACTTCATGTTCTCACCCTGAGTAAAGGTGTCGCCAATCTGAATCGTGCCGTGGTTGTGCAGACCGATGATGTCGCCCGGATAGGCTTCTTCAACGTGTGAACGGTCACCAGCCATAAAGGTCAGGGCATCGGAAATCACGACGTCTTTACCCGTACGCACCTGACGCAGCTTCATGCCTTTTTCATATTTGCCGGATACCACACGCATAAACGCCACGCGGTCACGGTGTTTCGGGTCCATGTTGGCCTGAATTTTAAACACGAAACCTGTGAATTTCTCATCATCAGCTTTCACTTCGCGCAGGTCAGTTTTACGTGGCATCGGCGCAGGAGCCCAGTCCACCAGACCATCAAGCATATGGTCGACACCAAAGTTACCGAGCGCGGTACCGAAGAATACCGGCGTCAGCTCACCTTGCAGGAAAGCTTCGTGATCGAATTCATGTGATGCACCCTGCACCAGTTCCAGTTCGTCACGAAGTTGCGCAGCCAGATCTTCGCCGACGGCAACATCCAGCTCCGGATTGTTCAGGCCTTTGACCACGCGAACTTCCTGGATGGTGTGACCTTTACCGGTCTGATACAGATACACTTCGTCTTTATAAAGGTGGTAAACCCCTTTGAACAATTTACCGCAGCCGATCGGCCAGGTAATCGGAGAACAAGCGATCTTCAGCTCGCGCTCCACTTCGTCCATTACTTCCATCGGATCGCGGATATCGCGGTCGAGTTTGTTCATAAAAGTCAGGATCGGCGTATCGCGCAGACGGGTCACTTCCATCAGCTTACGGGTACGATCCTCGACACCTTTTGCGGCGTCGATAACCATCAGACAGCAGTCAACGGCAGTCAGGGTACGGTAGGTATCTTCGGAGAAGTCTTCGTGCCCCGGGGTATCGAGCAGGTTAACCAGACACTGTTTGTACGGGAACTGCATCACGGACGTGGTGATGGAAATACCACGTTGTTTTTCCATTTCCATCCAGTCGGATTTGGCGTGATGGCTGGAGCCACGGCCTTTTACAGTGCCGGCTGTTTGAATGGCCTGTCCGAATAACAGAACCTTTTCGGTAATGGTCGTTTTACCGGCATCGGGGTGAGAGATGATGGCAAATGTGCGGCGCTTAGCCACTTCAAGGGCGTATTCACTTGGAGACATGTTTTTCACGTTTCTGCGGTTGGTCCGCCCTGCATAGGATTCACATCACGTCAGAAGGTGACGTCAGGCAAAGCGGTAATAAAAGTTATAGCCGGCTATTTTCACTGATTTAGACGGGATGGGCAATCAATGGTTTTTTTGTGTGGTGTGACTAAGAGAGCGCTTTAGAAACGGAAGTCGGTTGAAAGTGCGGCCCAGTGTTCTTGCAGAACTATTTTATGTTCTTCAAGCATCGGTAACTCCGTAAGCAAATCTGGCCAGCATTTACGCGCAATTTCAATGGCTTCATCAAGATGCACTTCAACGGCAGACCATGGTACACCAATTCTTTCAGCCCAGCGCTTGAAGGTCTGCATATTAATCACACTCCATCGTTTTTCTTTTGCCATATTCAAAGCCACACCATCTTCCCTCTTAACGTAGGGTTTGGTAGAAACAATGTCATAGGCAGGTGAAAGGACAGCGTCCACTCGATTGGGGTAGATCACCGTCCAGTTTTTTAGATGGGCATCCCCATTCGCCACTAAAATGTTCGCCAACATCCGGCGCGCCATCTGCTGAATATCGATGATTCCTCCTGCACCGACTCTATAAAGAGCACGACCAATATCGTCGTAGCTATAGCCCTTATATTTATTCCGCGCATAAACCTGAAAAATCTGTGCAAAATCCTCTGTATGCACGCGCCCTTCGTCCGTGCGGTCAAAGCGACGAATCGCGTAAGCATAAGGCTCATCAGGTAAAGGGATATCAGGTAAATTGACCAAATTTCGGAGCTCGACAAGCTTAATCTCAGGGATATTGACACCGATTACCTGCGCTAATTTCATCGCACTAAATTCATTCTCAGGCACTGCACGATGTGCCGTTGACGGAGTTTTGATAATCCAACTGTCTCCCCCGACAGCCGTACTCACGTTGAAACGGCCATCTTGTCGTAATGCAGAGAACTTCATCTGAACACCTGCCAGAGAAAATTTGTCGGGGCTATGCGAAACATCAATTTGAACGGCTTCCAGTTTGTCGCCACGAGATGTCAGCGCCCAGCCAGGTATTTCGCCCCCCTTAAGTGGCACGGCGGTTATCCCACCGGGCAGGTTATTACCGGCATAGGCCAGTAATGGGAACTCATCGTCATGATGGACTTTCAACGTCAACGCCATCCATTCCCGCAATGCGCCTTCTGACAACAAATTTGAAAGAACCGGGGGAAGCTTGTGAAAACTGATAAGCGGCTTATTGAGATATTCTGCCCGCACTTTTTGCGTCAATGTAAAAACGGGACGCTGACTGATGGGTAGTTCAAGATACTCTGGGGCAAAAGATAGGATATTTCGGCTGCCCGCATAATGTGCTAAAACCCCTACACACTGCTCATCAAGATACAGTGCTAAAGCCTCGACTGACTCCACCAGCTTCTCCATGTTTACTCCTTTAAATCACTTAAGATGTCATCCCAATCATTGTTAAGACTCTCTGGCTCCGGCTCAGATGGGCGGTTACCGTTACTAATTGTCGAATCAAGCAGCTCTTTAATCTCTTGTACACGCTGACGCGGCACCAGCATGAGTTCCAGCTCCATGCCTTCCAGGATCCTCAGTAACGTTGAAAGACGGGGATCCGCACCCGCTTCAATTTTCTGATATTGCTGCTGAGTCATACCCGTTCTCATACGCATATCTTGTTGGCTCAGCCCTAACTGCCTGCGTCTTTGTTTTAATAAGGTCGGCAATTCATTGAGAGTTCTCATTAGCTATCTCCTGACAGACTACTTACAACAAAATAGCTGTTTTTCGGGTCATTTAACAGCATATTAATTGTAATAATTAAAATTTACATTTAATTTGCTGTAAATAATTCTAATTACAACTCTTTAACTGTAAATATAATGAATCACACCTTTTTAATTGTAATTTTGGCGGAATACAACTAATTGGCTGTAAATAGTATAAATTACAGTAAATGAGATGTTGTTACAGTATCACCCCAGCGGCAGCGCCATCATGATGGCATCTTCGCGGCCTTGTGCGGCGGGATAGTAATTACGGCGAATGGAAAGTTCATTAAAACCGAGGCTTTCATAGAGCGCGATCGCTTTGGCGTTGGAGGCACGAACTTCAAGCCATAATGTAAAAACATCTTTCTGTTCAAGTTGTTGTATCACTTCTTCCAGCAACGTACGGCCTAAGCCCTGACGCTGAAAAGCCGGATCGATAGCGATATTAAACAGTGTGGCTTCGTCGAGAACGATTTGAGTGATCGCAAAACCAGCCATCACTTCGCCCTGCATGATTTTGAGATTCAGATAGCGTTCGCCCTGATTGCTGGCAAGCGTATTTTCAGTCCACGGAAAGGCATGACTGGCTTGTTCGATGGCGAATGCACGGGGAAGATCAGCGGGCGTCAGGATAGAAATGTTGTTCATTTTCACAGATCTGCTGCCAGAGCGCGCGTTTGGCGCCGGCGTCTTGATAGAGTTCGGCCAGGGCCGGAGTGGAGAGCTGCGGGCCAGTGAGAGTCAGTGGTTCGCTTACTCCCAGTCGCCAGATATTGCAGCGGGTATCTTCAGGTAACATAGTGACCTGTTCAGGCGTCAGGCGGTAAACTTCTGATTCTTTTAGCGTCAGGCTGCGCAAAACATCGCTGACCAGTGGATCATCTTCTGCTGGCGGAACGGCGGCGACAATCAGCAATTTAGTTCCCGCGGGCAGACTGACTGCCACTTCGCCTTGTAATACAGCAGGCCGGCGCAGCGTCCACTGGGTAATGCCCAGCTGTTGTAATAATGTATCTCGTCTGGATGCCATGCCTGATCCCTGCCGGTTGAAGTGCGAAAAGCCCGGCTATGCTAGCAAACACATCGAACATGCGCCAATAAAGCTCGATTACTCAATCAGAGACGAAGAGTATATAATCCCGCGTTCATTCCTGAGGAGCCTCACCCTGATGTCTGCATTAACTCCGGCCAGTGAAGTCATACTGCGCCATAGCGAAGAATTTGAAGGCCGCCGCGTCCTGTTCGCCGGTGACTTACAAGACAGCCTGCCAGCTGAAATTGACGCCGAAGAAGTTCGCGTCCACACCAATATGTATCACCACTGGCAGATGCTCAGCAAAGCGCTGGGAGATAACGTTCAGTTTGGCTTAGTTGCTGATGCTGAATTCATCACGCCGTGTGATGTGCTCGTCTATTACTGGCCAAAGAGCAAACTGGAAGCGAAATTCCAGCTGTTCAACTTACTGTCACACTTACCGGTCGGCATTGATGTGTTTGTCATCGGTGAAAACCGCAGTGGCGTTCGCAGCGCGGAAACCACGCTGGAAGGCCTGTGCGAACTGAGTAAAGTCGACAGTGCACGTCGTTGCGGTTTGTACCATGGCCGTCTGGAAAAGCAGCCTGAGTTTGATGCTGACGGCTGGTGGGATCAGTACATGGTCGAAGAAGTGACCATAAAAACCCTGCCGGGTGTATTCAGCCGTGAAGGTCTGGACAGCGGAAGCCTGTTGCTGATCAACAGTTTCGAAGAGCCGGTTAAAGGTAAAGTGCTGGATGTTGCCTGTGGTGCCGGGGTACTGGCCTCGGTACTGGCCATGTACTCGCCGAAGATGAAAATCACGCTAAGTGATGTGAGTGCGGCCGCTATCGAAGCCAGCCGCGCCACACTGGCGGCAAACGATCTGCCGGGCGAAGTCATTGCCAGCAATGTCTATTCCGACATTGCCGGGCGTTTCGATATGATCATCTCCAACCCGCCATTCCATGAAGGTCTGCAAACCAGTCTGACAGCGGCGGAGCAATTGATCCGTGGTGCGGTAAGCCATCTGAACATCGGCGGCGAACTGCGCATTGTGGCGAACGCCTTCCTGCCTTATGCCGCCCTGCTTGATGACGCCTTTGGCAGCCACGAAGTGCTGGCACAAAACGGCCGCTTCAAAGTGTACCGGGCCGTACGTGGACGTCCGCCGCGCGATCTGAAAAAGAAAAAACGTTAATCAGTCAGACGTTGAGGAAACGCATCAGTTCCGCGTTGTAGCGATCACCCGCTGCCACGCGGAAAGGAAACACTGCTTCGATCGCCGCGATTTCGGCTTCACTCAGGGAGACATCAAGCGCGGCGATGTTTTCCTCAAGATAATGACGATGTTTTGTGCCAGGGATCGGCACTATGTTATCGCTTTGCGATAATACCCACGCCAGCGCCAGCTGCGAGGGTTTCACCCCTTTATCCTGCGCCAGTTCACTGATTTTCTCCGCCAGTTGCAGATTTTTCGCGAAGTTGTCCCCCTGAAAACGCGGGCTGTCGCGGCGGTAATCATCCAAATCCAGATCGTCCACTGAACGGATTTGTCCGGTCAGAAAACCCCGACCCAGCGGGCTGTAAGGCACAAAACCAATCCCCAGACGCTCACACGCCGGTAAAATATCGGCTTCCACATCACGTGACCAGAGCGAATATTCGGTTTGCAGCGCGGTGACCGGATGCACTTTATGCGCCCGTTCCAGAATACTCACAGGCACTTCGCTCAGCCCGATATAACGGATCTTGCCTTCCCGCACCAGATCGGAGAGCGCGCCGATGGTTTCTTCGACCGGCACCGTCGGATCCGGACGGTGCTGATAATAGAGGTCGATAACGTCGGTCCCCAGACGCTTCAGGCTGCCTTCTACCGATTTGCGGACATAGTCCGGATGGCCGTTTGTACCCCGCACCTGCGGATGGGACGGATCACGCACAATACCGAATTTGGTGGCTAAAAAAACCTGATTGCGACGCCCTTTCAGGAAACGCCCCAGAAGTTCTTCATTGGTATGCGGGCCATACATGTCGGCGGTATCCAGCATCGTGACGCCCAGTTCCAGCGCACGCTCCAGCGTTGCCATCGATTCTTTATCATCCAGACCGGTGGTATAGAAGTCGCTCATGCCCATGCAACCCAGCCCCAGCGCTGACACCATCGGACCCTTTTTACCCAGCTGACGTTGTTTCATCGGATTTTCCTTATGACACAGAGAGGAGAAGTAACGGGATAAAGTTTGGTTGTTCTTTCAGGAAAGATAAATCAGCGAAAACGTGCAACACTGTTCATAAATCGCAAACAATCATTGAGAACAGTATGGATCAAATTCAGGCGATGAAAATCTTCATCCGCATTGCCGAACTGGAGAGTTTCAGCCGGGCTGCGGAAGATCTTAATGTGCCACGCGCCACGGTCAGTACGACCCTGAAACGTCTGGAACAGCGACTGGGTGTCCGCTTGTTTCTGCGCACGACACGGCAGGTCAAAATCACCGATGAAGGCAAAATCTATTATCAACGCTGCCTGCAATTGATCTCAGCGCTGGAAGAATCTGACGCCCTGTTTGCGCATCACAAAAACCAGCCCGCTGGCATTGTCCGCATCGACATGCCGCATTCTCTGGCGCGCGTGATGGTGATCCCCGCGCTGCCGACGTTTTACCAGCGCTATCCGAAGATAACCCTGAGTGTCAGCGCCAATGACAACGCCATCAATCTGCTCGATCAGGGGGTGGATTGCGTGGTGCGTGCGTGGCCTTCGGAAGATGACAATCTGCAGTCGCGCCATCTGACAGACCTGAAACAAATCACCTGCGCATCGCCGGAATATTTAGCCAAATTTGGTACGCCGCAGACACCGGAAGATCTCACCGCACATCACGCCGTGGGCTATTTTTTTGCCCATCAGCGGGCAGATTCACATCTGGAATTCGTGACTGACGGAAAGATCGAAAAGCGACAACTCGCCAGCACACTGACCGTCAGCGGCGCCGACGCGTACGTCGCCGCCGCAAAAGCGGGTTTTGGGCTGATTCAGGCCTCGGAACTGGCGATGACGCAGGAACTGGCACAGGGCGAACTGGTGGAAGTACTGCATCAGCATCTTCCGCCGCCAATGCCGCTGTACATTATGTATCCGCCCGGCCGCTTCCTGGCACCGAGGATCCGCGTGCTGCTGGACTGGCTGATCGCGCTGTTTTCCAGCCCTGATGACCCGGTGTGTAAGAACCTCAGTATGGGAAAAATCGTTGATTAAACCATCGATTAACCTGACGACGTTCTGAGACATTGAACCATTCACCACGAATATGCTGTTTTTTACATCAAACGTCCGAAATGGGGGAAATAACTATTGACGCCTGTGGGAAAATCTCTAGAATTCGCCCCCGTGGTTGTGTTACTTGCTGATGACATTCCGATGAATGCATCAACACAGTAATCAATTGGAACGCGATGGTGGCGGAATTGGTAGACGCGCTAGCTTCAGGTGTTAGTGTCCTTTGGATGTGAGGGTTCGAGTCCCTCCCTTCGCACCAATACAATCACAAGATTTATATTGCACGGCACGGTACGCGATGGTGGCGGAATTGGTAGACGCGCTAGCTTCAGGTGTTAGTGTCCTTTGGATGTGAGGGTTCGAGTCCCTCCCTTCGCACCACTCCGGTGATATAAATCGAATCCAGCAGTAAGCAGAAATCATCTGTGCGAAGGTGGCGGAATTGGTAGACGCGCTAGCTTCAGGTGTTAGTGTCCTTACGGACGTGAGGGTTCAAGTCCCTCTCTTCGCACCACGTGATTCTGTTCCCCAGTTTTTCCTTCCTGCAATACTTCTTTCAGTTTCAAAAAATAGAAAAGACCCGCAGCTTTACTGTGTTTCCTGTTTTTCATCTTAAAAAAATCCTTTTATTACAACAAACTAAAATTCAACGTTACCGCAGCCAGACTTCCTGCCAGCGCCATAAATGATGGCAGCAACATATAGTGTCGCAACGTACGGTGGAACAGCATGCCCAGCGTGATCAGCATTGCAACGACTATCAGCACACGTAACTGATCGAGCGACATATGCGTCAGGGCAAGCAGCGGCATCAGTGCGCAAGGCAACAATACGCCCCAACCGCTGGTAAGACGTTTGCCAAACATCCACACAACCGCCCAGATGCCACATGCAATGGCCATTGCTGGTATCATAACCTTGCTCCAAATGATGGTAATGAGAACTAATATCATATAGGATTTTTTCTCATTTACCACCTATTTACAGTCCCACCCTTCGTTTGGGTGACACCTGACCGCAAAAGTGTTAGTTTTGTGGCAGTTAAACCACATTAGTACAGCCTCAATTAAGACAGTCACTATAAAAACAACATTTTATTGCGTTCTAATAATTACATATTAGAACTATTAGCCTTCCTGCATGGAATAATTACGCGGTATAGGGCGATAAGACACTTTATCTATTCAGAACAACACACGCTAAATAGAGTAAATTTGATGATATCTCATTCCTATGATGAGCTGCTTAAAAGCAAACATCGGCTGGCGATGTTGCTATTCTTTTTTTTAAATAGTGCAACTGCATTATTTTCTATGGCTTACCCGCCAGAGAATGCAGTCTCTACGCCATTTCCGTTGGTGCTGATTTTTGTGCTTTGTTTTTCAGGGCTGATATTTTCTTTTTTCAGTAAGAAAAATTACTCTGCCCATCTTAATATGTGTTCAGTCGCCGTCGGGCTGTTATGGGCCTGGCAAATAACCTTACGCTTTGAAGAAATCGGCCATCTGGATAAAAATTATCTTTTAGTCAGCTTGCTCAGTATATTCTTTATCAGTGCCATCGCTTTATCAGATAATTTTCTGGCTTTTTGCCTGCATGCAGTACCTTCTACTCTTTGCGTCATCTTCTTAGACGATTTTCAACATGTCGAGCGCATCTTATTTACCGTGTCATTGCCGCTGATTGGCCTTTGGCTGCATCATCTGATGCTCAAACGCAGCGATGAATTTACGCGCAGAATGGTGTCCAATCTCTACAGCGAACGGGAAAAATTCAGCGACCTGAGTATGCTCGATCCGCTGACCGGTCTTTACAACCGCCGGGGTTTGCAGAATAAGCTGGAAACGCTGTTCAATCAGGATTCAGGGCACTACGTTATGCTGCTCGATATCGACCATTTCAAAGCCTATAACGACAACTATGGCCACACGATGGGCGATCAGGCATTGGTGCGGGTCTCTGCCGCTATCCGCGATGCAGTGCGCTCGCGGGATGTGGTTGTCCGTTATGGTGGAGAAGAGTTTCTGGTACTGATGTCCAACGTTAAACAGGAACACGCGGTTCGCATGGCAGAGCGTATCCAGAATAAAGTCCTCGGGCTGAATATCCCGCATTTGTTTAATGTTGAGGTCTCCACCCACGTCACGGTAAGTGCCGGGCTGGCTGCGCTGGAGGACGGTGACTTTATTAAGGCTTTAGGTAAAGCCGATGCCTCACTCTATAACGCAAAAAACAGCGGCCGTAATAAAATATTTTATGCCTGGGAAGAGCCCCAGGAGATACAGCAAGCCGTGGAAGAAAAAATAGCCTGACGATGATTTATATATAGTATTAATAACAACACACTTATTGTTATTAATTTTTGCGAACAATGTTCAGCGTTTTACCGGTTCGTCATAAAGAAAGCCGTCATTCATTTTCACTGCATAATCATTCAACTTTCAGCCAGATTAATGGTTCTGGCTGAAAGTAAAGAAACTTGTTTACTATAATGAATGTTACTACTCCCTGTTACTTTTCAACTTTTTAAATCTACTTAAATATGCCTGCACACGTCCGCTTCACCACGAAATAAGCACAGATAAAAATAATCCTAAAAGACACCTTGAGTCCATTTCCCACCCGCTATCGACCTCTTCTGCAACCACAATCCCTTTGTCTCTAAAAAGTCTCTAAAAATGTTCTAGTTTGTTGATTTAATGTAATTATTAATTCTCTTACTGGATTTGTGAACTGACTCATGTTCATCTTCCGGCGAGTGCCAGCGCTGATTTCTCTGTGGCACTGACCGGAAGGCTCCACTACCGGACACTTCTTACACTACCGCCACCCGCTGCTCATGTTTCTGAAGGATCAGTTAACAGCAGCGCTTTTGTTTATCTCATCACTCTACATAATAAAAGGTCCAGTGTATGAACAGTTCGATAGTGTTAGGGATTATCTGGCATCTGATAGGAGCAGCCAGCGCAGCTTGCTTCTATGCGCCATTCAAACAAGTTAAACATTGGTCATGGGAAACCATGTGGTCGCTTGGCGGCTTCTTTTCCTGGATCATTTTGCCATGGGCGGTCAGCTACGTGCT
Organism: Rahnella sp. CJA17(1/100); assembly: GCF_963881615.1. NCBI lineage: Bacteria > Pseudomonadati > Pseudomonadota > Gammaproteobacteria > Enterobacterales > Yersiniaceae > Rahnella > Rahnella sp. CJA17(1/100). The sequence goes on from NZ_CAWOJA010000055.1 coordinate 317,713, forward strand.
GTTGCCTGATTTCTGGGCCTATTATGGTTCATTCAGTTTTGCGACCCTGCTGCCCATTTTCCTGTTTGGCGCCATGTGGGGCATCGGTAACATCAACTACGGCCTGACCATGCGCTACCTCGGTATGTCGATGGGGATTGGCATCGCCATCGGCATTACCCTGATTATCGGGACGCTGATGACGCCTGTTTTACAGGGCAAAATTGGCATGCTGTTTGGCACAACAGGTGGCCAGCTTACCCTGCTCGGCGTATTTGTTGCGGTCATCGGTGTGGCAATTGTCAGCTATGCGGGTTTCCTGAAAGAAAAAGCATTGGGCATTAAAGCTGAAGAGTTCAATCTGCGAAAAGGGCTGATTCTGGCTGTAATGTGCGGGATTTTCTCCGCAGGGATGTCTTTCGCCATGAGCGCTGCGGTGCCAATGCACGAAGCAGCACGCGAACTCGGGATTGATCCGTTGTACGTCGCCCTGCCAAGTTATGTGGTGATTATGGGCGGCGGTGCGGTCGTTAACCTCGGTTTCTGCTTTATCCGTCTGGCAACACGTAAAACCATCTCTTTGCGCGCCGATATGTCGGTGGCGAAATCCCTGCTGCTCACCAATGCGGTCTTTTCCATTATTGGCGGCGTGATGTGGTATCTGCAGTTCTTCTTCTACGCCTGGGGCCATGCCAGCATTCCTGCAGAATATGATTACATGAGCTGGATGCTGCATATGAGTTTCTACGTATTGTGCGGAGGCATCGTCGGTCTGGTGCTGAAAGAATGGCTCGGGGTAGGCAAAAAACCAGTACGCGTTCTTTGTATCGGTGCGCTGGTGATTATTCTGGCCGCAAATATTGTCGGTCTGGGTATGGCACTGTAAGCATTACGTTTCTCAATGACAGCAGAACTTATTCTGCTGTCATTGAGGATAAAAGGATTTTGCCGGTCTGCTGTGTAAAACGCTGCCGGTAGTCCCGCGGCGAAACACCACTTGCACGACTGAACACCACAGAAAAATAGTTACTGTCATCAAAGCCGCATTCAGCGGCCACGTCACTGATCGTCATGTTGCCGTAGCGCAGCAAACTCATCGCCCGGCAAAGCCTCAACTGACGTAAATAATGGGTCACGCTCATGCCGGTGTACTGCTTGAACAGCGAACGTAAAGCACGCGGATTGAGCTGATGTTGCAGACAAAACGTTTCAAGATGGAAGGGGGCGGAGATATTTGCCCGCAGAGCCATCAGCAATAGATCCAGCTGATGCGCATCCGGTAACGCGCCACTGTCCGGCCGCTGACGAAAACGCAGTAACAACAGTGCCAGTTGCATCAACAGGGCTTCACTCAGCTGGATCGAAAGCGGCTCCGATTTCATACACTCTTTAGCAAGCTCATCCACTTTATCGCGCAAAACCGCCATGCCAAGCGTACTTAAACGCCAGTAACGCTGTTCCTGGCTGACATTTTCGCCCGGTAATAATTGCGACCAGTCGGCTGCCAGCCCGAAACGCTCACGGCAAAACAGCACATTATCCAGTGCCAGTTCATTGACTGACTCATAGCTATGCCGGTCCCGCGAATTAATATAAAACAAGTCACCACAGGTGATGGGATAAGGGATGTCGTTCCAGACATGCAGACCATTACCGCGCCAGACAATGACCAGTTCATCAAAATCATGGTCATGACTCGGAAAGTCGGCCTGCGGGTGACGTTCAGCCACCACGACCGAATTCATTTTGGTCAGGAAGAAGTCATTTTTATTCAATTTCAATGACATAGATGCAATCTCAAACCCGTTTGACGACAAAATAAACGAGGCAGTTCTCAGGTAAGAATACCGGAAACCGCGAGAGGTGCCGTTTAACGCAACTGATCACGCATGAGTTTTGGCGACACCGAAAACTCCCGACGAAACTGTGTCGAGAAGTGGTTACTGTCACTGAAGCCGCAGGCATAGGCGATGTCGGTAATACTTTGATCGCTATGATGTAAACGACGGCGCGCCTCCAGCAACCTCAGGCGGTTGAGATACCGCTGTGGCGTCATGCCGGTGTAATGCTTCATCTGACGATGTAATGTTCTCAGCGCCAGCGAAAAACGTTCTGCAGCCTCGGTCCAGTTGACGTCCTCACTGTAATGCGACTGGAGCCATTGCAAAAGTTGATTGACCCTGTTTTCCGAGGTATCTCGCAATTGTGACTGGAAACAGTCCTGATAAAGCAGGATCAGCAGTTGTAAAAACAGACTTTCACGGGTCGCGATGTGTTCCATTTCAACACTGTCAGGCAACGCTGCAAGCTGTGTGATGCAGTTCAGTACCTGCTGAAGCACGCACGGACTGAGCTGCCAGTGGACCTGTGACTGATAGTGATGTTCCTGAGGAAGGAAGTGGCCGACGTCCTGAATGAACCGGAACGCCTTCGGCGAGCGGAACAGCACATTGGTCAGCCGCAGGTTATCAACATTTTCAAACAGATGATGATCGCTGGCGCGCACGAAACAGACCGTACCGGCCGTCAGTGTATAAGGGTTGTCATTGAAGATATGCACACCCGATCCGCTTTCCACCAGCATAATTTCGTGGAAATCATGGTAGTGCTCCGGGAATACATCTTGCGGAAGCCGCCGCTCAACCGTCACAGTCAGCTCAGGTGCCGCAAAATAATCATCACCTCTCAGTAACGTCATGTATCACCTCCGGTTCAAAATCCTTGTGCTTCGGGAACCAACCCTACCCTGCGCCCTGCGTTTTTGCCTTCAAACCACGGCAGCAAAAGCGCCATAAACGGTCATATTTCAAAGATTCAGCCTGTCGTGATGCAGATCTGCGGCAAAGATCACAATCGCGTATTCCGGTTTACTCCGGCGCGGCAAAACCCTGTTTCAGTCAGCTTTGAACCGTTATGTGATCTGCCTCGCATCTACCTTTTTAATGCTGCCATCCCGCCAAAACCGGTGGCAATCACCGGAAGGTGTCCCTCAGGCACCTCCCCTACACTGGCCACATATTCAATAAGGAATGGCCGCTATGAGAACACACCATCTTGCCGCTATTGACCTCGGCGCTTCCAGCGGCCGGGTGATGCTGGCGACGTTTACCCGTCAGGATCCCGATCCGGCAGCGACGCTGACACTGAAAGAAATCCACCGTTTTCCTAATAATCTGATCCGCGTTGATGGCCACGATACCTGGGACCTTGATGCGCTGGAGAAACACATACTTGAAGGGCTGAATCGCCTCGACGCGTCCGGCGTTCAGCTTGACGGTATCGGGATTGATACCTGGGGAGTGGATTATGTCCTGCTTGATGCACAGGGGCAGCGGGTCGGCTTGCCGGTTGCTTATCGTGACAACCGCACGGAAGGCGTGATGGCGCGGATGGAACAGCAGTTTGGCCGCGAGAATTTGTACCAGAAAACCGGCATTCAGTTCATGCCGTTTAACACACTTTACCAGTTGCGCGCGCTGAGCGAACAACAGCCTGAAATCGTCAGTAAAGCAGCCCACATGCTGATGATCCCGGATTATTTCCTTTATCGCCTCACCGGAAAACTGAACTGGGAATACACCAACGCCAGCACCACACAGATGCTCAATCTCGCCACCGGTGACTGGGATGAAGATTTGCTGAAACTTGCAGGTGTGCCGCGCCGCTGGTTGCAAAAACCTACACAGCCGGGTAACTCCCCGGGACTGTGGAAAAGCCCTCGCGGACGCAGCGTACCGGTATTCAGCGTCGCAACGCACGATACCGCCAGCGCGGTGGTTGCCGCCCCGCTGACCAGTTCACACAGCGCCTATCTCAGTTCCGGCACCTGGTCGCTGATGGGCATTGAAAGCCCGCACGCTTTTAACCATGCCCAGGCACTCCACGACAATATCACCAACGAAGGCGGTATCGACGGCAGCTATCGGGTGTTGCGCAATATCATGGGTTTATGGCTGTTCCAGCGGGTTTGCCGCGAACTGAACATCCAGGATTTACCGTCATTAATCACGCTGGCTAAAAACGTCCCGCCGTTCACTTATCTGATTAACCCGAACGAAGATCGTTTTATCAATCCCCCCTCTATGGTGGAGGCCATTCGCGATGCCTGTCGTCAGGCGGGTGATCCGGTGCCAGAATCGCCAGCTGAACTGGCGCGTTGTATTTTCGACAGCCTTGCCATGTTGTATCGCAAAATCGCCTTGCAACTTGCTGATTTACAAGGGACACCGCTGGAAGATATCCACATCGTTGGCGGCGGCAGTCAGAACCAGTTCCTGAATCAGCTTTGTGCTGATGTCTGTCAGGTCAGCGTCAGCGCAGGCCCGGTGGAAGCTTCAACGCTTGGCAATATCGGCTGCCAGCTGATGGCGTTAAACGCCGTCAAAGATACCGCTGAATTTCGTCGCATTGTTGCCACGAATTTTGAGCAACACCACTACATTCCACGTATTCACGCGGATTTCGCTATTCACTGGCGCCGTTTTCAGGCGCTCTGTCACGTCAATGAGGAACTCGCAGTATGACTTCATCTATCGATCAAGCATGGACACTTGCCAAAGAACGCTTTGCACAGTTGGGTATTGATGCCGAAGCTGCAATCAAACAACTTGATACCCTGCCCGTTTCTATCCATTGCTGGCAGGGGGATGATGTCGCTGGCTTCGAAAACCCTGAGGGCAACCTGACCGGCGGTATTCAGGCGACCGGTAATTATCCCGGCAAAGCGCGCAACGCTCAGCAGCTTCGTGCTGACTTAGAACTGGCGATCTCCATGATCCCTGGACCTAACCGGCTGAATCTGCATGCGATTTATCTGGAGTCCGATAAGCCCGTTGCCCGTAATGAGATTGAACCTAAGCACTTCACCGGCTGGGTTGACTGGGCGAAGAAAAACAAGCTGGGTCTGGACTTCAACCCGTCTTGTTTCTCACACCCGCTGAGCGCCGACGGCTTCACGCTGTCACACGCAAACCCGGAAATTCGCCAGTTCTGGATTGAACATTGTCAGGCCAGCCGCCGTGTCTCCGCCTCATTTGGCCGCGCACTGGGCACGCCGTCAGTGATGAATATCTGGGTGCCGGATGGCATGAAAGACATCACCGTCGATCGTCTGGCACCGCGCCAGCGCCTGATGAGCGCACTTGATGAAGTGATTTCTGAGAAGTTTGATATCACCGAACACATCGATGCCGTTGAAAGCAAACTGTTCGGCATCGGTTCTGAAAGCTACACCGTCGGCTCAAACGAATTCTATCTCGGTTACGCTGCCAGCCGCGGCACTGCGCTGTGCCTCGATGCCGGCCACTTCCACCCAACTGAAGTGATCTCCGACAAAATTTCTGCTGCGATGCTGTATGTGCCGCGCCTGCTGCTGCACGTCAGCCGTCCGGTACGCTGGGACAGTGACCACGTAGTTCTGCTGGACGACGAAACGCAGGCCATCGCCAGCGAAATCGTGCGCCATGACCTGTTCAACCGCGTTCATATCGGTCTGGATTTCTTCGATGCCTCGATCAACCGCATCGCTGCCTGGGTTATCGGCACCCGCAACATGAAAAAAGCCCTGCTGAAAGCCCTGCTCGAACCGACCGATTTACTGAAAAAACTTGAAGCCGAAGGCGATTACACCGCACGTCTGGCTCTGCTGGAAGAGCAAAAATCCCTGCCATGGCAGGCCGTGTGGGACATGTATTGTCAGCGTCACGACGTACCGGTTGGCGGTCAGTGGCTGGATACCGTCCGTCATTACGAAACCAGCGTGCTGGCAAAACGTTAATTGCCGCCGAACGCAACAAAAACGCATTCACCTTATTCGCAGGAAAGAACCGATGAAAACATTATTTAGCTCGTGGTTTGTGCAAGGCATGGTCAAAGCGACCACCGATATGTGGCTGAAAGGCTGGGATGAGCGTAACGGCGGCAACGTCAGCATGCGCCTGTTACCGGAAGACGTCGCACCTTATAAAAATGATTTTTACGACCAGCCGCGCCAGGTTGAACTGACTCAGCATGCGCCTGATCTGGCCAACGAATACTTCATCGTGACCGGTTCCGGTAAGTTTTTCCGTAACGTGCAATTAGCCCCGTCAGAAGCGCTGACCGTTATTCAGCTCGATGACAAAGGCGCCAGCTACAAAATCCTGTGGGGTCTGACCGCCGGCGGTCTGCCAACCTCTGAACTGGCCTCACATCTGCAATCTCACGCTGTGCGTAAACGTGTCACCAACGGTCAGGATCGCGTGATCATGCATTGCCATGCGACCAACCTGATCGCACTGACGTACGTGCTTGAGCTCGACAGCGCCAAGATCACCCGCAAGTTGTGGGAATGCAGCACAGAATGTCTGGTGGTCTTCCCCGACGGCGTGGGGATTGTACCGTGGATGGTGCCGGGTACCGATGGTATCGGCGCAGCCACTTCCGACCGGATGCAACATCACAGCCTGGTGTTGTGGGCATTCCACGGTATCTTCGGTTGCGGCCCGACGCTGGATGACGCTTTTGGCCTGATCGACACCGCTGAAAAATCGGCGGAGATCCTGGTGAAAGTGATTTCTATGGGTGGAATGAAACAAACCATCCAGACCGATGAACTGATCGCGCTTGGCAAACGTTTTGACGTCACACCTTTCGAGGCCGCACTGAAAGCCTGATCAGGCACTTTATGCTCCAGACTTCATAAATCCTGCACGGGGAACAGTGGATGTTTCCCGTAGCAGGAAATGGCAAAGACCGCGGAGCAGCGCACAACAGAACACCTATTTTACTTACTCTATAGAGGGAATTTTTATGAGTTTCATGTTGGCACTTCCTAAAATCAGCCTCCACGGTCAGGGCGCAATCGAAGATATGGTTGCGATGCTGGCGACTAAGCAACACGGCAAAGCGCTTATCGTTACCGATGGCCAGTTAATCGAACTGGGTCTGCTCGACAGTTTATTCTCCGCCCTTAAACAGGCCGGACTGCCTTACGCTATTTACGGCGGCGTGGTACCCAATCCAACCTCTGCTCACGTTGATGAAGGTTTCCGTTTGTATCAGGAAAACCAGTGCGATTACCTGATCGCTTTCGGCGGCGGCAGCCCGATTGATACCGCAAAAGGCATCAAAATTCTGACCGCCAATCCGGGGCCCGCCACAATGTATTCCGGTGTCGGCAAAGTTACCAAACCGGGTGTCTTCCTGGTGGCGATTAATACCACAGCGGGCACAGCCGCAGAACTCACCAGCAATGCGGTGATCATCGACAGCCAGCGTCAGGTGAAAGAAGTGATCATCGACGCCAATCTGATCCCGGATATTGCAGTGGATGACCCGGCGGTTATGCTCAAAATCCCGGCCAGTGTCACCGCTGCGACCGGCATGGATGCGCTAACTCACGCCATCGAAGCCTATGTTTCTGTCGGCGCACATCCTCTGACCGATCCGACCGCGCTCGCCGCGATTTCAACTATCACGCAATGGCTGCCAAAAGCAGTCGATCACGGCGATGATATTGAAGCCCGCGAGAAAATGGCGCAGGGACAATATCTGGCCGGTATGGCATTTAACAGCGCAGGTTTGGGGCTGGTTCACGCACTGGCGCATCAGCCGGGCGCGACACATAATCTGCCGCACGGCGTCTGTAATGCCATCTTGCTGCCGGTTGTCGAAGAGTTTAACCGCGCCAGTGCACCTCACCGCTTTGCCGATATCGCCCGCGCGATGGGCGTACATACGCAAGGTATCAGCGAAACACAGGCCAGTATTGCGGCCATTGACGCTATCCGAAAATTGTCCACCCGCGTGGGTATTCCTTCCGGTTTCAAAGAGCTGGGGATTAAGGAAAGCGATATCGAAGGCTGGCTGGACAAAGCCCTCGCTGATCCGTGCGCACCGTGCAATCCGCGCACCGCAACTCGTGAAGAAGTGCGCGAGTTGTATCTGAAAGCAATGTAGTTTCTTTGCTCCCTCCTAAGGGGAGAGCGAAAGCAAACACGAAAACAGCTCGGTCTGCTCCCTCCCCTGCGAAGGGGAGGGTTGGGGTGGGGTGGGGTATTAAATAAAAGCTAATGTGTTGAAGTGTACTTTGACGAGGCGTTTATCTTTAAAACCCCCTCCCTGCCTCCCCCTTCGCAGGGGGAGGAGCTTTCCCTCTACCCCCCGATAATCTAACCGGAGAAAAACATGATCCGTAAATCCTTCGTGATGCAGGTTAATGCGAATGCACACGATGAATATCAGCGCCGTCATTCGCCAATCTGGCCGGAACTGGCGGAAACCCTGAAAGCCCACGGCGCGCATCACTACAGCATTTTTCTTGATGAAAAACGTAATCTGCTGTTTGGCTATGTGGAAATAGAATCAGAAGAAAGATGGAACGCGGTAGCAAAAACGGAGATCTGCCAGAAATGGTGGAAGCATATGGCAGACGTAATGCCTGCCAATGCCGATAACAGCCCGGTCAGTAACGATCTTAAACCGGTCTTTTACCTCGATTAACCCGCTGACCAGCGGGTTTTCCTTTTCCGGCAGACGGATTTTGCGCTTTTGAGGCGGTAAAACGCGTGGTGGCCGGTTTCGCTTTGCCTGAAACTGACGCCGCAAACTTTGGATCAAAACCGTCCGGCGGCACCAGACAATCAGGCCGGATGCCAATCAGACGGCGCATGCCCATCGCGGTCAGCGCCTCGCGGATCACCGGCCAGTTCACCGGATCGTGATAGCGCAGCAAGGCTTTATGCAACCGGCGCTGGCGATCGCCTTTCGGCACTACCACGTCTTCGCTTTTGTAATCCACTTTGCCAAGCGGATTCTTGCCGCTGTAATACATGGTGGTGGCGCTGGCGAGCGGCGACGGATAAAAGTTCTGCACCTGATCCAGCCGGAAGCGATTTTTCTTCAGCCACAGCGCCAGGTTGATCATGTCTTCAGTACGTGTCCCCGGATGTGCGGAGATAAAGTACGGGATCAGATATTGCTCTTTTCCGGCCTGTTTGGAATAGCTGTCAAACAGCTCCTTGAAGCGGTAATAACTGCCCATTCCAGGCTTCATCATTTTGGACAGCGGTCCGGCTTCAGTATGTTCCGGCGCGATCTTCAGATATCCCCCCACGTGATGTTCGGCCAGCTCTTTGATATAACGCGGATCTTCTACCGCCAGATCGTAACGTACGCCCGAGGCGATCAGTATTTTCTTGATGCCCTTCAGGCTGCGCGTACGGCGGTAAAGGTTGATCGTCGGTTCATGGTTAGTGTCCATGTGCGTACAGATTTCCGGATACACACAGGACGCACGGCGGCAACTTTGTTCCGCTTTCGGCGACTGACAGCGCAGCATATACATGTTGGCGGTCGGGCCACCCAGATCGGAAATCACACCGGTGAATCCCGGTACATTGTCGCGGATCTCTTCTATTTCGCGGACAATCGACGCTTCCGAGCGGCTCTGAATGATCCGCCCTTCATGCTCGGTGATCGAACAAAACGCACAACCGCCGTAACAGCCACGCATAATATTGATCGAGAAACGGATCATGTCATATGCCGGAATTGTCGCTTTGCCGTAAGACGGGTGCGGTACGCGCTGGAACGGCAGGCCAAACACTTCGTCCATTTCTTCGGTCGACAGCGGGATCGCCGGTGGGTTGATCCACACATAGCGGTCACCGTGTTTTTGCATCAGGGCACGCGCACAGCCAGGATTGGTTTCGTGATGCAGAATGCGCGAGGTATGCGCGTAAAGCACTTTATCGCCCTTCACTTTTTCAAATGATGGCAACAGAACGTAGGTTTTCTCCCACGGTTTCGGCTTTGGCGCGCGCACCGTTACCGGTTGCGGGGCATCCGGCGCAGGCAACTCTCCTTCCGAGCACGGCAAATCCTCACCGTACGGATTCATGATCGGCTCAATCCGCCCCGGCTTATCGAGCCGCGTGGAATCCACACCGCTCCAGCCGATAAGCGCCGTTTTGCGCATCACGGCAGTGTTACGCACATCATGAATATCAGTAATGGATTCGCCCGCCGCCAGACGGTGCGCCACTTCCACCAGCGGCCTTTCGCCGTTGCCATAAATCAGCATGTCAGCTTTGGAATCCACCAGTACCGAGCGCCGCACGGTATCGGACCAGTAATCGTAATGTGCGATACGTCGCAGGCTGGCTTCGATACCGCCGAGCAAAACCGGTACATCGCTGTAGGCTTCTTTACAGCGCTGGGTGTAAACCAGCGTCGCGCGATCCGGACGTTTTCCACCCACGTTACCCGGCGTATAGGCATCGTCGTGGCGTAATTTACGGTCGGCGGTATAACGGTTGATCATCGAATCCATATTGCCGGCAGTCACGCCGTAAAACAGATTCGGCTTCCCGAGCCGCATGAAATCTTCTTTGCTGGTCCAGTCCGGCTGCGCGATGATCCCGACGCGAAACCCTTGCGCTTCCAGCATGCGGCCGATGATCGCCATGCCGAAACTCGGATGGTCAACATACGCATCGCCGGTCACCACGATCACATCACAACTGTCCCAGCCAAGTTTATCCATTTCCTCCCGGGTCATCGGGAAAAACGGCGCAGTGCCGTAGCATTCGGCCCAGTAACGTGGGTAAGAAAACAGGGTGCGATCAGGTTGGATCAGGCTGACTGGCATAGTAAGGTCTTCGTTCGGCGGCAAATAATTGGCCGCAAATTATACGGGGACGGAAACTGCGGCGGGTGAGCAAATCGCTTAAAATTGTTTTAGATCAAATTATGTTTTCTGACTGAGCGCCGTATTATATCCAGGCTGCTCCGGCGCGGAGGGTCTCAGCAGATCCAGTATTTCTTAAGAAGTCATTTCCTTTATACCGGCAATAAAGAGTGCTCAAATAGTCCATTGCTGAATCAGGTTTTAAAGGAAAAATAGCGTTATGGATAATAAACGTTTCCAGAAATTACTCTTACCCAAGCTTACCGAAGCCATGCTGTTTACGCGTTCACGACTGTCGCTGAAATCTGCCAATAAGTTTTATCCGGATAAAAGAATGATTGATGGTCTGATGATATCGGATCCTAAAAAATACCGGCTGCATTCACTGGGCGGCGACAGGGATCGGGGTGCCATGGTGCGGGGTCTGCGAAAGCTCAATCTTTCCTCCCAGCAGCTTTACCGGAAAGTTGAAGAAGATTATCGCAACGGGAAAGAAAATGCGGGCAACTGCGGCGAAAATGCCCGCGTCGCATTTTGTTATATCAGTGAAAACATTCAAAAATGGGAAAAGCTCGCTGGTACGCCATTAAAAGTGATCAGCATCTTCATTACGCGTCCGGTCGACCATTGCCTGGTATTAGTCGGCACCCAGCCTGTACATAACAACGGCAAAATCCTTGAGAACGCACTGATTTGCGATCCGTGGGCAAAGATCGTCTGCCCTCTGGCGCATTATTCTCTTGAGTGGAAAATGAAAATGAATAAATGGTCTAACCGTGGCCTGAAGGGGAAATATCCCGGCGGTGTTTACGACCATTTTGCTAACAGGGATTCCCGTGAAGCGATCCGTATCGGCAAGTTCGTTATTTATGAACAAAATCAGTACAAAATTTCACAGCGGATCCATGATAAAAAGCTTTATTCGCTGATTGATCCCAATGCGATTACCTGACGTTTTCATTGCCATAAAAAAGGCCTGCCGGTTTCCCGCAGGCCTTTCTTTTTTGCTGACCTCAATCTTATTTTTTCGCCAGCGCCTCAAACACTTTTTCAACGGCCACTGCGCCGGGATCTTTCACCCCTTTCAGGCTGTTGCTGCTGAGATAAGAAGAGCGCCCCGCATTGGCTTTCTTCATGCTGGCCGTGTCTTTGGCCCCTTTGGCTGCCGCTTTAGCCGCCCCTTTCAGCGCATCTTTTTTGCCAAGGGCTTCCAGCGCCGGTTGCAGTGCGTCGATCATCGTGCGATCCCCGAGATCTGCCCCGCCGTAATGCTTCATGCGTTCGAGACCGGACAGCAACGCTTTCGGCAACTTCTCACCCTCACCGACTTTCTTACCGGCGGCGGTAAAGAAGATCGACATCAGCACGCCGCTGGATCCGCCCATGACGGTCGCCAGACGATCGCCGACAACGCCCAGAAGATCGGCCACATTATTCAGCGGTAATCTTTTGCCTTTGTTTTCTTTCTGGATATCGCGCGCGCCGGTGGCAAACGTCGAACCGGTATCGCCGTCACCGACTTTGGCATCGAGTTTATTCAGCTCGTCTTCCAGATCAGAAAGTGTCTGAGTAATGGTTTCAACGATTTTGCCAACCTGCGCATTGGACGAGGCTTTTACCGTTTTCTTATCGCTGATTTTCTTGCCTTTTTTGGTCGCCAGTTTCTCAAGCTTCACCAGAGGCTGCCAGCCGGAGGCTTCCACTTCTGCCAGCAAGGCTTCCTCAATGCCGCCTTTAAGGGCAATCACCGAGAGCGAGAACCCTTTCATATCCAGCGCACTGACCAGCGATGCCGGGCCAATCAGATAACGGATCGAACTGCCGAGCGCAGAATGCACCAGTTCTTTGGTGATCTGATTCATTTCGAGCGGAGAGACGCCGCCGAGGTTATTGATCAGCACCGCCAGCTTGTCGCTTTTCTTCACATGTTCCGCAAGCTTGCCGACCAGCGTATCCACCACTTTTTTGCTGTTCTGGGTTTTCATGGTCGACACACCCGGTTCGCCGTGAATACCTAATCCCAGCTCAACGTGGCCCGATTCGATACGTTGCTCTTCTTCATCTTCACCGCCTCCCGGCAGGCTGCACCCCGCCGCCGCGACACCAATACTGGCGGTCGCATCAATCGCCTGCAGGGCGATTTTGGTGACATCTTTCAGGGATTTGCCCTGCTCAGCCGCGTAACCGGCAATTTTATGCACCAGCGCCGTACCGGCGATGCCGCGCGGCTGCTTGTTTTCCGGCAGGGAAATGTCGTCGGAGACCATCACCAGCTCGACGTTATAGCCTAAGCCTTTTGCTTTCTCAGCGGCCAGACCAAAGTTCAGACGGTCGCCGGTGTAGTTTTTGACGATCAGCAGACAGCCCGCTTTGCCGGTGACCGCCACAATCGCGTTCAGCACGGCGTCCACGCTCGGAGAAGCAAACACTTCGCCACACACTGCCGCCGTGAGCATGCCTTTGCCGACAAACCCCACGTGCGCCGGTTCATGACCCGAGCCACCGCCTGAAATCAGCGCAACCTTTTTCTTATCCCAGTCACGCCGCACGACAACGCGGATTGCCGGATCAATGTCCAGTTTTGCCAGGTTTTTGTAGGGAGAGGTCAGGATCACCCCTTCAATAACATCGTTAATCAGAGTCTTGCGGTCATTCATAAAGAATTTAGACATACCGGACCTTTCCTTTTAACTGTTTTCCAGGTGAAAAAAAGAGCTTCTACGCAGTATAGATAACCCAAAACATAACACAGGGAAAAGTAACGAAGGGGGCGGGAAAGGCGGTTTCCCGCCTTTTAGGAAATGATGAGAAAAGAAATCAATTGCAGGCGAGAACCTTGATAGCCAAACCGCCTGTCGAGGTTTCACGGTATTTCGAGTTCATGTCCTTGCCGGTTTCGTACATGGTTTCGATGACTTTATCGAGGCACACACGCGGTTCGCTGGTGCGGCGTAATGCCATACGCGACGCATTAACGGCTTTCACGGCCGAAATGGCGTTACGCTCGATGCATGGCACCTGAACCTGTCCGGCCAGCGGATCACAAGTCAGCCCGAGGTGATGTTCCATCGCGATTTCTGCCGCCATAAACACCTGCGCGGTGCTGCCGCCCAGCAGTTCGGTCAGACCTGCCGCCGCCATAGAACAGGCCACGCCCACTTCGCCCTGACACCCCACTTCCGCACCGGAAATCGAAGCGTTCATTTTGAACAGAATACCGACCGCGCCGGAAGCCAGGAAGAAGCGGCTGTACGAATCAGGGCTGATCGGGCGGATAAACTGATCGTAATACGTCAGCACGGCAGGAATGATGCCACACGCGCCGTTGGTCGGCGCAGTGACCACTCGCCCGCCTGCCGCATTTTCTTCGTTAACCGCCATCGCGTACATGTTGATCCAGTCAACAACGCCCATCGGATCGACATTGTTCTTATCCTGCGTCACCAGAATGCGGCGCAGCGCGGCGGCACGGCGGTTGATTTTCATCGGTCCCGGCAGCAAGCCTTCGGTATGAATGCCGCGCGTAATGCCTTCGCTCATCACATTCCAGATGGCCGCAAAGTGATCACTGATTTCTGTGCGTGTGTGTCCCGCCAGTTCGTTTTGCAGCATCAGTGCCGACAACGACAGGCCGGTGTCCGTACAGTGTTTTTGCAAATCGCTGGCCGAACGGAACGGATACGGGCGCACCACCGGATTTTCATCCTGCATACCAAATTTGCTGGCTTCGACAATAAAGCCACCGCCGATAGAGTAATAGGTTTGGGTATAGAGCAGTTCATCGCCGCTGAACGCACTGATTGTCATGCCGTTTTCATGCAACGGCAGATTACCGGAATGGAAATTCATGCCTGAACTGGCCGGGAAATCCACTTCTTTTGCGCCCTTGCCCAGCATCAGACGTCCGGTATTTTCTACCTCACGGATAAACGCCGGGATCGCATCGATATCCACATCATCCGGCATATTCCCCGCCAGCCCCATGATAATGGCCAGATCAGTATGGTGACCTTTACCGGTTAATGATAATGATCCGTAAACATCAACCGCCACGCGGGTCGTTTGGGTTATATGGCCTGAAGAGATAAGCTCATCAGTGAATATTTTCCCGGCTTTCATCGGGCCAACAGTATGCGAACTGGAAGGACCAATACCAATTTTGAAAATATCGAAGACGCTGATCACGGTGGGTACTCCAAGTGAAATTATTTACGGGCGGAATAAACAGAAAAACGGGAGAGAAAGGAGCGGGATATTCCCGCTCACTTTATTTCAGAAGCTTTAATCATTAACCCATCAGGCTGAATACAATGGCTGACATCGCAATCAGACCCATTACAGAAACGAAGACATTACTGATATGACCGCTGTATTTTTTCATCGCCGGAACTTTACGGATGGCATACATTGGCATCAGGAATAACAGCATCGCAATAATCGGACCGCCCAGCGTTTCGATCATGCCCAGAATACTTGGATTCAGGGTTGCCACTAACCAGGTGGTTAATAACATGAAGATACCGGTATAACGGTTCAGCGTTGGCAGGGCAATTTTCTTGCCTTTACTGCGCAAAGATTTAATCACCATGCCGTTAAAACCTTCGCGTGCGCCCAGATAATGGCCGAGGAAAGATTTAGTAATGGCAATAAAGGCAATAAATGGCGCGATATATTCAATGACCGGGTTAGAGAAGTGGTTCGCTAAATAAGACAGAATAGACACGTTTTGCGATTTGGCTTCCATCAGGTCGGCCGGAGACAGGCTCAGGACGCAGCTGAAGACAAAGAACATCACCGTGATCACCATCATGATGTGGCTAAATGCCAGAATGCGCGAACATTTTTTCTCAGCGCCATCACCGTATTCTTTGCGTTTTGCCACTGCAAAAGAGGAGATAATAGGCGAGTGGTTGAACGAGAACACCATCACCGGGATCACCAGCCACAGCGTCATCAGCATACCGTGACCTACGCCGTTACCGGAAAGCGAGGCGTTTGTAAACACGGACATATTCCAGTTAGGAATAAGGTAAAGCGCCAGCGCCATCAGCACCGTCACAAACGGGAATACCAGAATACTCATCGCTTTCACGATCATATCCTGACCAAAATGCACCAGTGTCATTAATCCGAGGATCAGGATCAGTGACAGCAACGCACGCGGTGGCGCATTCATATGCATCTGGTGAGTAATAAAACTCTCAACCGTATTAGTGATCGCCACGCTGTAAACCAGCAAAATAGGATAAATGGCGAAGAAATACAGCAGCGTAATTAATTTACCGGCCGTAATACCAAAATGTTCTTCCACGACTTCCGTAATATCTTCACCGGCATTTTTACCCGATAAAACAAAACGGGTTAATCCGCGGTGAGCGAAAAAAGTCATTGGGAAGGCGAGAATCGCCATAATAATTAACGGAATTAATCCGCCAATACCGGCATTAATAGGAAGAAAAAGAACACCCGCACCAATTGCCGTTCCATATAAACCTAACATCCACATGGTGTCAGTTTTACGCCAGGAACTTATTGATTTTTCAGACAGCGTCCCGATTGTTGTATTATCCATGATTCCTCAGCACCTAATTATAAAAATAATTCCGTTTTCCCCAGGAATGGTTGATGTTTTTTTACTGCACCCGTCATCGAAAAAACCACCCTGACGGTTAAAACATACCATTAATGCGGGCATGATACCTATCAGCAGCATAAAAATCTGACTAACGGTGTGGCTTTGAGATCATGGTCACGAATATAGCTAAAACGCCGTCTATTATTCCTTTAAATTCCAATCTATTAACATTTCCTGCAATTTAAATTCATCAAACGGTGATTACGGTAACATTTATTTTTTGTCATATTTTGTTATGACCGTGACTATTATTTTAATAACGGTTGAAATAACACCAATGTGTATTATTTATCGACGCCGCCTCTCTTATCGCTGCTCAAAAATCAACCACGCACATTAACCTAAACATTCATTAGATTCTCTTCAGTATTCGCTGTGTTCCTGGTTTCTGTAAAAAATTCTACACAAGATGCGTGTTGTTGCGGGGTGAAAAACTTTTTATTGACGCTTTCAGAAATCATGCCGATAAAGTTATTCTTATTCCGGTGAAACAATTTCAACCGGAAGAAACACAGAGTGACGCCATGGAAAAAGCCCGATCACCTTTTTACCTGTTAGTGAAGATACGTGTCGGCCATTTTTTTAAGGCTGCGTATGGCTTCGCCCTGCTGATGGTGCTTCTGATCGCTCCGTTAAAACCGGTTATCGCAGAAACCAGCGAGACGTCACCCGACGCCGCCGTCGCCCAGACCGTTAACGGTATCCTCAGTTATTCGCGCTGGCCCGACAAAACGACCTCGTCTTCTTTAACACTTTGCATCATTCAGCCAGTTAAATACGCGGCGCTACTCACGCCCGATGGCAGCGCTTTTGCCGGCAGACCGCTCAAAGTGATGACGTTGCCTTTTGACAGCCCGCTGCTGACCGCGCAGTGCGATGCCATTTATTCCGGCAGAACAACGGCTGAGCAGCAAAACGATTTACATCAGCGCCTGGAAGGCCATGCCATTTTAACGATCAGCGAAGAAGACGAGACCTGCGGATTACTGAACGCTTTTTGTCTGGTGATCACGCCCCTTCACACCGGATTCAAACTGAATCTGGACACGCTGTCCCGCAGCGGTGTGCGGGTTAATCCCGCCGTATTACAACTTGCCAGGGAAAAGGAGTAACCATGGAAAATAAAATTCCTGTTCCTGACACAGAACAGCCGCGCCAGCGCCCGACGCTGAATGCCGCACTGAACAGAATCCATGTGATTGTGATTTTGACCGCGATTGGCCTTGCCGGTTTTTTACTGATCTTGCTGGCCCTGATCGCCCTGCGTTCGCATGCCGAAAATAATCTGCAACTGACCGCACGCGCTATCAGCTACACCACCGAAGCGGCGCTGGTGTTTAATGATCCTGCCGCCGCGCACGAGTCGCTGGAATTCATCGCTAAACGCGGCGATTTCACGCAGGCTAAAATTCTGACCCCTGCCGGTGCAACGTTCACTGAATGGCAGCGGCCGGTGAACAGCAACTGGGACAAGCTCGGGCAGTTCGTCGGCCACCTGGCTTTCCCGGAGCCTGTCACGATGCCGGTGAATCATTCCGGTTCGCTCATCGGTACCGTCTGGCTCGCCGGTAATGGCGGAACCCTGGCGGGTTTCCTGCTGGAAACGGTGCTTAGCCTGATCGGCTGTCTGGTACTGACGGCGCTGGTGGCGCTGTATTTTTCCCGCCGGATGCAAAAAGGTATTGTCGATGCTCTCGGCCACATTACGCGCGTCACTCATGACGTCAGCGCTAACCGTTCGTTCAGCCTGCGTGTCCCTTCTGCGCCGATTGCCGAGCTGCACACGCTGAGCCAGGACTTCAACAGCCTGCTGACGGAGCTGGAAGCCTGGGAAAACCATATGCGCAACGAGAACGTCTCACTGACCCAAAAAGCATTGCATGATGGATTGACCGGCCTGCATAATCGCGCGTTTTTCATTGATACGCTTAATCAATGCTTTAACCCGATGCGCCCGGCGCTGTCACTGGCGTTGCTGTTTATTGATGTCGATAACTTTAAAGAGATCAATGACTCACTCGGTCATGCTGCCGGAGACCGCGTGCTGATGGTGATTGGTGAACGGCTGGCGAAAACGCTGCGAAAAGGCGATGTGCTGGCGCGTCTGGGCGGTGATGAATTTGCCATCTTGCTTGAACCGATGGTTTCCACCGCAGAGGCCGTGGCTTTTGCCGAACGCATTGTTGAAATCATGAAAACCCCTGTCATCCTGCTCAATAACAAGACGCTGGATGTTTCTCTCAGTATCGGTATCGCGCTGTCGCCTTCTCAGGCCACTAACGCGAAAGAGTTACTGGATAAGGCCGATGAGGCCATGTACCGCTCGAAAAAAATTTCCGGCAGTTGCTGGCATGTTTCTTCAGGCATGCCGCTTCCTGTCGTGATGAAAGACTAAAAGGAATTAATGACAATGAATACCTGCAACACTTTCAAGACCTGGTTTCAGTTCGCCGCAATGGGGCTGTGCATTCTGCTGCTGGCCGCCTGTCAGACCAAACCGGCGGGATTAACGCCGGAACAGATCGCCGTACTGCAAAAAAACGGCTTCTCGCAGACAGCCGAAGGCTGGGAACTCGGGCTGGATGCCAAAGTGCTGTTTGGCAATAATCAGGCGACGCTTTCGACAGAAAGTAAGCAGTCGGTGGAAAAACTGGCCAGTGAACTGCTGCATGTCGGGCTGAATAAAGTCAATCTCGACGGCCATACCGACAACTACGGCGACGCCGGTTACAACAACGATCTGTCTCTGCGCCGCGCCAACACCGTTGCCGCCGCCTTTGCCGATGCCGGAATGCCACGCGCCAATATCCATACCCGCGGATTAGGGCAGAGCCAGCCGGTCGCCAGCAATAAAACCCAGGCCGGACGCGCCCAGAACCGTCGCGTGTCTGTGATTATTGTGGTGTAAATAACACTGAATTGAGTAACAGACTGGTACGCCTCAACGCTGAGGCGTATTATTCTTTAATCCCCCTCTCACTATCCTATTGATTCTGGTGCAATAGCCCATCATTAGCTCATTTTCAGGACAGTTTTCAGCATGGAAGATACATCATTAAAAGTATTGAAGGCCTGGCAGGAATATATCAAATACAGCGGCATGGAAAAAAGTAAAATCCCGGCTGACAACCTTCATGAATACCAGCAAATATATCTTACTGAACACAACGTTCGTGATGATGATGACGGGATACGTATTACGCTTTCGTCTAATACCCTTCAGCTTCTGAAACAAAAATACATTAAGTATGACAAGAAAGGTAAAGTAGAAAGTACAACACCGGTACATTTCCTTTTCCCGATCATCCGCTACAGTGAGTTCAGCAATAACAAACAAACCACGAAATACCTCCCTTTATTTTCCTTTCAGCTGAATCCTGAATTATTCATACAGGAAGGCCAGCAAACTGTTTTAATCCCGGTGAAGGATGGCACCCGCGTTTCCCCGCTGTTGTCCGCATTCAAAGAATTACTGGGATTTGATATCAGTGAGCTGGGCGAAAACCGCCATATGATGAGCCTGATCAGCGCCTTGAATGAACAAAAATATGATTCATTCCTGGGGGCATTTGCAGGTCTGAAGACGTGGATTGAACAGAAACTGGTGGGTGCAAAATGGCGAAATGCCAGACTGGAAACGGGATTCAATGCCCTGATCTGTGAATTGCATAATGAAGACTTTAATACGCAGCGCGACGGTAAAGACTTCACCTGTTTAACGTCCCGTAATGACCTTTCCGCCTTTCCTTTGCTGCAACAATATTTATGTCAGCAGGATGAGCCACTCAATAATGAAGAAATAAATAAAGTGGTCACGTTGGGGTTATTTGAGAAAAAATACCCTTTGGGGCGCGGGCAGATGCAGGCATTACAATCGGTTCAGAAAAACTTGCCCCTCGTGGCGGTTCAGGGCGCACCGGGAACCGGTAAAACCACGTTATTCAAATCGTTAATTGCGCAAAAATTGGTTGAGCGCGCCTTAGCTATTATTGACGGTAATGATCGTAATCTGGGCATGCTCATCACCTCGACCGCCATTAAAGCGGTAGAAAATGTCATTGATGATTTACGCGATGATGATGTTGTAAAAGGTCTCGACTGGTTGTATTTCCAGGCCGGTTCAAAAGAAAAAGTCCAGTCTGAAGTCATGCGCATCGATAAGCTGTTAAAAACGTATGAGCAGCATTCTGCCGATGCCCCTGCGCGCGAAGCAGCTGAACAACGTCTGTGCCATAACCGGGAAATGATTAACCACTGTTATACGCGCTATCACGCCAGGAAAAATGAGCTTCAGCAGGCCATCTCTGCGTGCGGTGACCCGACGACCCGGTTGCATGATCTCGACGCGATCCTGAAAAGTGAGCAAGACGCTTTTGCTCTGCAGGCGGAGTCTGTCGGGATCCCGGTCACTTCATTTAACGCTGTCCATCTCACCGCTGTTGCCCATTTTCTTCGTGATGAACAAAAGAATCATGCGCAAAAACTGGAAGCCTGGGAACAGGCCAATATCCGCGCCCGGTACTGGCTTTCAGTCTGGCCAGTCAGTTTTGATCTGACGGCACTCACCCGGTTTATGCAGGGAACCCTTCCGGATTTGCTCGAAGATATTTACGGTGATTATCCCCGTTCAGGTATCACCGCTTTCCTGACGCGCTTTTTCTCTGGAAAACGAAATGCCCGACGTGAAAAAGCCCAGGCCATGAATCTCACGGAGTTCACGGCATTAGGCCTCAATGATTTATCTCATCAGCAAATGGCCGATTTACTGCATTACAGTCGCGAACTGATGAATAAAAAAGAGGATTTAGCCCAACTGCAGATATTGCAAGGTCACGAGCCGGAGGCAGACAGGATCCCGAAACTGAAAAATCTGCATGAGCAACTGAGCCGTTTACAGGTTCTGGAACGCCATATTTTAGAGACCAAAGAGAGGGCGCGCGCCTTCGCACAAGATTATCCGGAGGGGGACTGGCCGGATATCCTGAGGTTACGTTTTATCCGACAACACCGCGCCATGTTTGAAGATGCCGTCGCATTCCTGTGGCAGGAGCAGTTAACCCGGAAAACCGAGCTTACGGAAGTCCTGACCGTGTGGAGAGATTTATTAACCCGCACCCGTTCGCCTCATTACTTCACTTACAGAAATGCCCGTCAGGAAGAGTTTTACCGCTTGCTTTCACTGGCTTATCCGGTCATCGCCACAACATTAGCCTCAGCGTATAAACCGGCCGGTTATGAAAACCTCGGGGATTTCGAGAAAGTAAAACCTTACCATCTGACGTTATGTGATGAGGCGGGCATGGTGTCAGTCGAAACGCTGGTTCCTCTGCTGAGCCGCAGTGAGCAGGCCATTATTGTGGGTGACCCCGCACAAATCGAGCCCATCAGAACCTTGTCGGAAGGGGTGCAAAATCAGCTACGGGAACAACACTTCGGCGATGACGACCTGCTTTATGATCGCATGTCGCCGATGTTAGTCACTGCCTATCACCGTGCAGCGGGAACATCCTCAGGCTCGGTCAATGACATCGGTAACGGCATCGTGCTTGATGAGCATCGGCGCTGCCAGCCACCGATTGCCGCCTTGTTTACTCAGCTTGCCGGTTATGAGGGCATTTCTGTAGAAACCGCACCGCCTTCTGAAGCGGTTGCCAATGCCTTTACTGCGATGGACAGTCACCATTTGATGTTTTACAGCGTGGAGGGCAAAAAGGGTCCCGCTGCAAATACCAATCTGGACGAGGTTGAAGCGATTGATGACCTGCTGACGAAGCTGGAAAGCGCCGGCTATGACCTGACGAAAGATGTCGGCATTATCACCCCTTATGCCAATCAGAAGAACCTGCTGATCCAAAAAATGGGTAACCGCCTGGGGCACTATGATTCCCTGCGAATTGGTTCGGTTCATCAATTCCAGGGAACCGGGTTTGAAGTCATCATTTACAGTCCGGTGATCCACTCGCCCCGAGACAACGACAAGTTCCAGAACAATAAGCCCAACCTGCTCAACGTCGCGGTTTCCCGGGCCAAACAACAATTTATTGTGGTGGGTAATTATGATCGTCTGATTGCGGCGGGCCGGTATCTGAAAACGCTGGCTGAAGTATGTGCTAATGATTTCATTCTTGAACTGGGAAGCCAGCACCCTAAGTTTAGCGAACTGAGCCAGAGCCCGGCTGTGGAAACCTATTACCGGGATTGTGAGCATATTGATGCTTTCCATACCGCCACTCAACAATGTCAGCAGGAGTTGATTGTTGTATCGCCCTGGCTTCGTTTTAACCGCGAAGGTGAAAACCCTCAGCTCAGTTTGTTAACTGAGGCGCGTCAGCGGGGAATCGATGTCAAAGTCTACTATGGTTACGATCATGCGAAATATGGTTTTGAGCGGGACGGGGATCCTGTGCTGATTGAGCAATATGTTCAGTCCCTTGGCAGAGAAAACGTGATCCGGATAAACGAAGGCACTCACGAAAAACTGCTGCTGGTGGATAACCAATATGCGCTGGTGGGAAGCTGGAATTGGTTATCACACGGCTATCACCAGATTTGTCGCCTTCAGGGCAATCTCAGCCAAAACATTCGCAGAGAGGTCAGCGTTAAATTACGGGATCCGGCTTTTGTTCTGGCACAGAAAGATTCTCTGCTTTGACCTTTTTACAGTAATCCCACCATATGCAGCGCCGCCTTGCAGTTATCCGTTCTGCGCCAGGCGAGCGCGATCTGCGTCGTTAATGTCTGCCCTGCCAGGGGCAGACAGCGCACATTGGTTTCATCAATCTTACTCAGCGACGCCGGCACCAGCGCGTAACCAAATCCTGTCGCCACCATACTCAGCGCCGAGGTAATTTGCGGACACTGCTGCCCGTAGCGCGGCGAAAATCCCGCCTCTTTACACGCCTGTGTCACGGCATCATAAAGCCCCGGCGATAAATCGCGGGGAAAGGTGATCAGCGTGTCGTGGCGCAGCGCTGCCAGCCGGACTTCTTTCCCCTGACTGAGCGGATGCTTCTTCGGCAACGCCACCATCATTTCCTCAATATCCAGTACCTTATAACTGAACTCCTTGCTGCGCTCGCAAGGCAGACGGATAAACGCCGCATCCAGCGCGCCCTCGCTCATCGCGGTCATCAGCCCCGCCATATCTTTTTCCTGCGGCTCCAGCACCATGCCCGGATACTTGTCACGGAAGCGATGCAGCAGCTCAAACACCTGCGGATTGAAGGCCGTTGAGGTGGCAAAACCGATGCGCAGCGTACCGTTCAGGCCGCGTGCCACCGCACGGGTACGTTCAAAGGCGGCATCGGTCAGTTTGATGATGGTTTGTGCGTCGTCGTACAGCACTTTTCCGGCTTCGGTCAGCTCAACGCCACGGGTCAGCCGCTTGAGTAAAGGGGTTCCGATTTCATGTTCGAGCCGCTGGATTTGCTGGCTCAGGGGAGGCTGGGATATTCCCAGGAGTTCGGCAGCACGGGTGAAGTGGCCCGCCTCGGCTACCGCGACAAAATAACGCAGATGACGAAGTTCCATATCAAAAACGTCTCAAAGTAAACACCTCCTTATATTGGAACTCAGGACGGAATGGGGTCAACCTTTTAGTTAGCAAAGTTAATTATTCGACGGAGACCTCCTGCATGAAAAGCCATTCTGAGTCCTGTTCCTGCGTCGCCGATATTGCCCGCACGGCGACGGCGTTTAAACATCAGCATCCTGACCGCGTGCTTTATCAGTCGTCACTGATGAGCGCCTTGCTGAGCGGCGTCTATGAAGGCGACACCACGATGGCGGACCTGCTGAAACACGGCGATTTTGGCCTCGGCACCTTTAACCATCTCGACGGCGAACTGATCGCATTCAACAGTAATATCTTCCAGTTGCGTGGCGACGGCAGCGCCCGGCGCGCCCTTCCTGAACAAAAAACGCCCTTCGCCGTCATGACATTCTTTAACCCGACTAATGAATACGTGATTGACCGCCCGCACAGCCGTGAACAAATCCACGCCGTAATTGATAACGCCGTCGCCAGCCAGAACACCTTCTGCGCATTGCGCATTGATGGTGAGTTCAGCCGCGTCGAGACTCGCACCGTACCGGAACAGCACCGCCCTTATAAACCGATGCTCGAAGCCATCGAAGCGCAGCCAACATTTCATATTGAAAACAGCCAGGGCGTGCTGATTGGCTTTCTGACACCTGCGTATATGCAGGGCATCAACGTGGCGGGCTATCACGAACATTTCATCAATCAGACACGCAGCAGCGGCGGCCATGTGCTGGATTACCAGGTTGAGTGCGGCGTGCTGACTTTCGGCACAGTCGAAAAGCTGTTGATCGACTTTCCGCAGGACAGCGATTTCCTGCACGCCAACTTATGCCCTGACGATTTAAATGATGCGATTCAGTCCGTTGAAAGTTAACAGTCCGCAGACAAAAGGAATAAAGCCATGAAAAATTCAGACAGCCAAAGCGAATGGAAATGCGGTGCGGATCTGGTCGTCGCGCAGCTTGAAGCACAGGGTGTCAAACACGTGTTCGGCATTCCCGGCGCAAAAATCGATCGTGTTTTCGATTCGCTGGTCGATTCCCGCATCAAAACCATTCCGGTTCGTCACGAAGCCAACGCCGCCTTTATGGCCGGTGCCGTCGGCCGCCTGACCGGGAAAGCGGGCGTCGCGCTGGTCACCTCCGGCCCCGGTTGTTCGAACCTGATCACCGGCGTTGCCACCGCGACCTCCGAAGGCGATCCGCTGGTGGCTTTAGGGGGCGCGGTGAAACGCGCCGACCACGTTAAACAGGTGCACCAGACCATGGACACCGTCGCGATGTTCCGCCCGGTCACCAAGTATTCCGCCGAAGTCACCTCGTCTTCCGCGCTGGCCGAAGTGCTGGCGAATGGTTTTCGCGCCGCCGAGTTCGGGCGTCCGGGTGCAGCGTTTATCAGCCTGCCGATGGATATCGTCAATGAACCGGCCAGCGGCAAACTCCTGACCTCGCAACCGCCGGTACTGGGCAGCGCGCCGCACGACGCGATATTGCAGGTCGCACAATTACTGAAACAGGCCAAAAATCCGGTTCTGCTGCTCGGCCTGATGGCCAGCCAGCCGCGCAACGCCGAGGCGATCCGCCGTCTGCTGCATAAAAGCGATCTGCCGGTCACCAGCACCTATCAGGCGGCAGGCGTTATCGATCAGGCTTCGTTCCATCGCTTCGCCGGTCGCGTCGGTCTGTTCAACAATCAGGCCGGTGACCGCCTGCTGCGTAACGCAGATCTGGTCATCACCATCGGTTACAGCCCGGTCGAGTATGAACCGGTGCAATGGAGCAACGGCAGCGCCGAACTGGTTCACATCGACGTGATGCCCGCCGAAACCGACAGCGATTATCTGCCGGACGTCGAACTGGTGGGCGATATCGCCGACACACTGGATCTGCTGACAGAGCAGATCCCACAGCGCATCGATCTGAGTGCTTCTGCTATTGCGATCCTCGACGATCGCCGCCAGCAGCGCGAACTGCTGGCCCAGAAAGGCCGCAGCCTGAACCAGTTTGCCATCCATCCGCTGCGTCTGGTGCGCGCGATGCAGGACATCGTCAACAGCGACGTCACCCTGTGCGTTGATATGGGCAGTTTTCACATCTGGATCGCCCGTTACCTTTACAGCTTCCGTGCACGTCAGGTGCTGATTTCCAACGGCCAACAAACCATGGGTGTCGCGCTGCCGTGGGCGATTGGCGCTGCGCTGGTCGATCCCAGCCGCAAAGTGGTTTCCGTATCCGGCGACGGCGGCTTTATGCAATCAAGCATGGAACTGGAAACCGCCGTACGCCTCGGCGTCAACCTGCTGCACATCATCTGGGTCGATGAGGCCTACAACATGGTGGCGATTCAGGAAGAGAAAAAATACCATCGCACCTCCGGCATCCAGTTCGGCCCGATTGATTTCAAAGCCTACGCCGACGCCTTCGGCGCCAAAGGTTTTGCCGTCACCTCCGCCGAAACGCTGGAAAGCACCCTGCGCGCCGCCATGGACGTACAAGGCCCCGCCGTTGTCGCCGTCCCGGTGGATTACAGCGATAACGCGCTGCTGATGGGGCAACTGGAGATGGGAAGGATTTTTTAGGGGGTGGGGTTCTGAGCGTTAGTTGCAGCTTTTACATTCCAGAATTGCGAGACATCCTGGAAGTAAATACCATTCATCGAGAGACAGAGCTTTTCTGGGTTGCTAAATTAAGTCAGCCCAGAAAAATACTGTACAGATATACATATTTTCATTTTGCCTCTGGGTCAAACGAGTGATAAAGTGTCACTCATTCTTCCCTAAAAGCGAAACTGTGAAATGAAAACCACTGAAGCTTCAACTATAGAACAAATCAAAAAAGCAGAAGAAAGCATGAAGATTCAGCTTGAAAGTGATAAATCACTGGTACGCCGTTTGCTGGAAATATATGACCAAAAGGCTATTGCTGAGACGCTGCGCGAGTATAACAACGACTGGTCGCGTGAATCCTTAAATCGCTGGCTTAACGGTAAAGCGACTCAACGCCCACTTACCGAATGTGAAATTATCACGCTGAAAAGCATGCTTCCAAAACCACCTAAAACTCATCCGGATTATAAATTCCGCTTTATTGACCTGTTTGCCGGGATCGGCGGTATCCGCAAAGGATTCGAGGACATTGGTGGTAAATGTGTCTTTACCAGTGAATGGAACAAAGATGCCGTTCGTACATACAAGGCAAACTGGTATAGCGACCCATTTGAACACGTATTTAATTCAGATATCAGAGAAATCACGCTGAGTGATAATCAGGAAATCGACGTTGAAGAAGCTTACCAAAACATCGATAAGCAAATTCCTGACCACGACGTACTCTTGGCTGGCTTCCCGTGTCAGCCATTCTCACTGGCGGGTGTGTCAAAGAAGAATTCTTTGGGCAAAGCCCATGGTTTCGAATGTGAGGCTCAGGGTACTTTGTTCTTTGATGTGGCCCGAATTATCGTAGCGAAGCAGCCATCCATTTTCGTGCTTGAGAACGTTAAAAACCTCAAAAGTCACGACAAAGGAAAAACGTTTAAAGTCATTATGGAAACACTTGATGAACTAGGTTACGACGTCGCCGACGCTGATATCACGGGTTCCAGCGATCCAAAAATTATCGATGGGAAACATTTCCTTCCTCAGCATCGTGAACGAATTGTATTGGTTGGATTTCGCCGTTCGCTGAACATTAGTAAAGATTTTACTCTTAAAAATATCAGTCAATTTTTCCCCCAGGAGCGCATCACCTTTAAGCAGCTCCTTCAGACCGAATACGATAAAAAGTACATTCTCACCCCACTTCTCTGGAAGTATTTATACAATTATGCCAAAAAGCATCAGGCCAAGGGGAACGGTTTTGGTTTTGGTTTAGTTGATCCTGAAAATCCAACTGTGGTTGCAAGAACACTCTCTGCCCGTTACCACAAAGATGGTTCTGAAATCTTAATTGACCGGGGCTGGGATAGAGAATTGGGAGAAACTGAATTTGATAATCCTGAAAATCAAATCAACAGACCACGTCGTCTGACGCCGAGAGAATGTGCACGCCTTATGGGATTCGAGCAGCCGGGAAAAGAGTCTTTCCGTATCCCTGTCTCTGACACACAAGCATACCGACAATTCGGTAACTCGGTTGTAGTCCCTGTCTTTGCGGCAGTTGCAAAATTACTCGCCCCCTACATTGCGAAAGCTGTTGAACTTAAATCTGATAAGGCAGCTTAACTCCAATGGCTGATGTCCACGATTCAAAGACGCGAAGAAAAAATATGCGAGCAATTAAGAATCGTGGCACAGCCATTGAAAAAAAAGTTTCGGATTTACTTGTAGAAGCTGGTTTCAGCTTCCGGGAACAAGGTCAGGATTTACCAGGAAAACCAGACTTTGTCGTTGATGACTACAAAGCAGTTATCTTTGTACATGGTTGTTTCTGGCATCATCATAATTGCTATCTTTTCAAAATCCCTGCAACCAGAACTGATTTTTGGATGAACAAAATTCAAAATAATGTGAGAAATGATCAAAGAGTTATGCAAGATCTATCAGATAATGGATGGCGTATTTTAATTGTATGGGAATGTAGTTTAAGAGGGCGCAAAAAATTGCCACATAATGACATCCTTGAACGAATTGAAGAATGGTTATGTAGCTCCACAAAAACCTCTTACATCGATACAAAGGGAATATTCACATTGCCATAAGTAGCAATGTGAATACCTAATTATATTTGATAAATAACTTTAGTTCCCTCAATAAAATCTTCGAGAGTAACAAGTTCCATCCTAATATCTTTCGGATATTTTTCATGAAGAGGTTTTGGAACAACCAAAATAACACCAGCCTCTTTCATTTCATTAAACTGATTTACTGAGACGCCCTCTTGTAAAGTAAATAGATGTACCTTTTTTATTTTATCAGCCTCATTAATTGCCTGCCTCCATCTATCTTTACAGGTTGTTTTGACAGCAAGCATTCTCAGTTTTTCTTCTGGATAGTTGAAATCATGGTAAGCCTGTCCTGAAGGGAATATAAAATCAGGTTTTTTATTACCTTCAGTAACGCATTGCGTTGAAAAATCAAATAAATTATTATCTTTGAAGATAACCTCAAGGTGGAGTTCCAGGGACTTACCCGCTCTGGATTTCCTACGATTACTAACAGAATTAGCAAGGGCTATAAATTCATTTACACTATTAAAACCATCTTTTATTTTGTGAAGAACATGAAATTCTTCAATATGAAGAAACAGAGAAAACTCCGCCTTCCTTCTCTCGAGAATAAGAGAGTCAGGGGTGGTTGATTTAAACTTAAATAAACTAGGGAGATAAGAGATTATCTCACTTCCGGAAGGAAACGTCGTAGCCCACCCATCAGGAATTTTAAATTTCTTATTTGTTTTATTTTCCTGAATGGCAGTTACACCGCCAAACACACTATCTCCGGAATTAAAAACTGATGTGCCAGGAAGGATCTCCCCTGTTATAGTCTCTAATAAATCCTCTTCTTCTATAGAGCGACAAATCCATGCTTCGAGATACATACAGTCTGAAAGTGCGGTTTGCTTTTTAAAAGCCAGAATGAGTAATGAACCTGTATTTTCAGGGTCTTGAATAGGACTTTTTTTTCCGCCCCAGGAAGTTATTCTTGATTCATTTCTACCTTTCTTCTGTTGTTTGGCCAACTTACTATTATAATAAATAGCTTTAACAGTTTGCTCTTCGATATCATGTGAAACTATTTTGGCAGACAAT
Source organism: Rahnella sp. CJA17(1/100) (assembly GCF_963881615.1). Lineage (NCBI taxonomy): Bacteria > Pseudomonadati > Pseudomonadota > Gammaproteobacteria > Enterobacterales > Yersiniaceae > Rahnella > Rahnella sp. CJA17(1/100). Next base: position 347,284 of record NZ_CAWOJA010000055.1, read on the forward strand.
GGTATACTCGGGTTCTCGCAATCCACTCTATTTATTGAAGGGAATAATATATCTCGAGTAATTTTTGGGATATAAATCCCGACCTGATGACCTCCAGTAGCACCAGTATCATTAGCAGATAAGCGTTTCATGTAGATAACCCATTCAGGGTTTGCTTTTTCACTTATGAACTCATCTAAAGTTTTCAAGTTAAGCCTCTTAGTTCTATAACTTTTACAAATTTTTGAATAGTGAGAACTTTAACTTAATCTTTCAAACGAGGCTATTGGCATACATAAAAAGCGATCCTCTTTCCAAATATGGAAGCAAGTCACTGTAAATTCATCCAGACCATTTCCTTAGCATCCTGTGAAGGATAAGCTCTCATCGCTGCGGCAAAACCCGCAGTCAGAATTAGCGTTCTGTTCCAGTTTGGTGCCATCAACTCTATGAAAATAGGGTAAATGTGGTACGGTCTGCACTCACCCAAATTATGGTGGCTCAGACAGTGGCTTCTCACGAAGCACCGGATTCCAGACTGGCCGGAACGCTAACGCTGTTTGAGCTACCACCATCGGGATTAGCGTCTCTGGAGGTAGTTAATCAACTATCAGCTGGAGTACTAAAATGGAATTTTCTAACACTGCTTTTTCAAAAACCTCCGCACCGGAGGCCCACAATGCCTAACCTTTACGACAATACCCCGCTGGAACTGGAAGAGATCGTCGATCACTGTCGTGCCTTGTCTTATGCCATTGTGTCGCTGGATAATCCGCAGGCGAAAGATCTGCTGAGCTATATTCTGTGTGAACGGCTTGAAGTGCTGTATCAGACACTGGAAATGCCGATTAGCGAGGATGATGTGGTGAGCATTGACGTCGCGGAAGCACTGGCGCATTAAGCAGATTTGCAGACGTAAAAAAGCCAGCGCAAATGCGCTGGCCTGATGATCCACGAGGCATGTGAATTAGAAATCGTAGAAGACGGTAACCCAGGTAGCGTCTGCTTCGTCGTCGGTGGTGTGCGCTAATGTGCGCTCCACGTAAACAGACAAACCGTAACCGATGGTGGTACCCGCGCCCAGATAAACGTGGTTCGCGTGATATTCTTCGCCGCCTTTCAGTTGCAGGGAATCGGCTGCAACGTATGGCTGGATCGATTTCAGGAACGGCTTGTCGATATTAAAGGTATAACCGACGAAACCTTCCACACCGTAACCGCTGCCTGCGAAGTAATGATCGACAGGATTTTCACGGGTGCTCGGCACGAAATCTTTGTAATAGCTGCCGGTCCCGACGATGTACCAGTTATTTGGCTGCCAGGTTAAAGCCGTACCAGATAACTGTTGATGATAATCTTTTTCGTTATATTGATTATCTTTAACCGTGGCATCAGTCAGGCTATAAGCCGCACTCCAGACTAAATCTTTGGTGAGTTTATAATCGAACCCTAAACCGCCACCATTATTGCGGCGATAATGCTGATTCTCGCCCGCCTGAATTTCGTCTTCCGGCAATAAATAGTTGGCATATAACGTCACAGGGCCAAAGTCGTTGGTATATTTCAGGCTACTTTTCGGCTTATTCGCGCCATCGTAGCTGCCGTTAATACCAATACCCGTACCGCCCGCATGACCATCGTTATCCCAGACGTCACTTTTAATCCCGACAACGGAATAATAAATACCGTACTGGTGGCCGTAGGTTAATGTCCCGTAACGATCGTCTTTAAAGCCCGCATATAACTGACGCTGAGTATCACGCTGACCGCCTTCCGGATAATGATCATTCATACCCAGAAGGTTCGCCATGTCCACACCCAGCTCGTAGTAAGCGATGACGGAGGTGTCTTGCGTCAGTTTATAATCACCACGGAAGCGGAAACGGGTGCCGCCATCGTGACCATTTTTATAATAACCCGGTTCCGGGCCGTTATTGAAAATCCACTCTGGGCGGATGCTCCCGCCGACCTGCAAGCTTAATGGCGCCAGCAAAGCATTACTTTGAGGATTTTTATCTAAAACAGTAATCTCGGCTTGCGCACTGGCAGATAATGCCGACAGCACGACGCCGCCAATTAAGATTGACGCTTTTAAATTGCTCATTATTACCCTGTCTTTATTATTTATGTGATGTGTGTGCGGTCTTGCGCCGCGTATAAATAATTAACATAGGTATGACGGGGGACAAAGTGAAAATTCAGAAAGTTCCCTATAAGAGAAAAATATGTTTAGGTGAATTATTAAACAAACAGGTTTTTAAATGTAACTCATAGAAACATTATTTGTATTATTGATTAAACAGGTATCAATACGATGAGTAATCCATCAATCGTAAATGATAAGAATACCAGAATTGAAATATTTAATAACAATTACATCGAAAAAATAGCATCAATAAGTAAATCATGCCAGCGTGATAATAACACTACGTGACAACCCACCGCTTTCATTATTTTAATTTGAGTGGTTTTCAACATCGCCAGAATAATATCCGGTAAACACTGTTATTTATTCACCCATTTCAATTTTTATCTCATGAATAGCGTTCTGGTGGTGAATATCCCCAATTCCCGGAACGGATTTTGCGAGACACATTCCAGATCTGACAACAAAACACTGTAAATATAAACAGGTTATTTCTTTGGCGTACGAACAGGCATAAAGTTCTCTGGCAGCGGCAATCACCTCGCCAGTACCGGGGGCCTCGACTCACTGACAATGGAATGACTTGTATGACTGATTCTGATAACCACACCGCGTTCACTACTAACTCTATCTCCGTCTTTCGCTCGCTTATCGCCGGGCTGGATTTCAGTCACTTTGATGATGCTCAGCTGTATGACCTCAATGCGCTGGCGTCAGAATCCGCCGGCGGATTATGTCAGGGGCTGTTGTGTTTAAGCGAAGGACTGGAGAACAACGAGATATTGCTCCCGGAAGGGATTGCGCAGGTCAGCGATTATCTGAAAGCTTCCGCTCACCTGATCCCTGTGCTCTTTGAATTATGCGAGCAGGCCAACAGCGGGCTCGCAAGAAGCAAAAAGCTTACGGTGTATCCGATGAACTGACACGCGCGGCGATATCCTGCATAACATTACGCGCTGTTTGGCTGATTCCACCGAGTTGGAAAAAACCGTGGATCACCCCCAGATAGCGCTGTGCGGTGCAATTCACGCCCTGCTCTGTCAGCCGGGAGAACAGCGCTTCACCTTCATCGCATAGCGGATCGTATTCCGCCGTGATGATGTGAACCGGAGGCAACCCAGAAAAATCATCACGCCATAACGGGCTGACTTCTGGATGCATGAAATCCGTTTGCGGATAATAAGCTTCGAACCCGCTGAGCAGCGTGTCGCTGGTCAGCACGTAATCATCGCCATTGCGCTTGTGGCTGTCAGATGCTGCCGTCGCGTCCAGCATCGGGTAAATCAGTACCAGCAGATGCGGCAGCCACTGCCCGGTATTTCGCAGGCGCAGCGCGGTGATCAGAGCCAGATGTCCGCCTGCGCTGTCGCCCATGAGTGTTATCCGGCTGCGTTCAACGCCAAGCCTTTCCGCGTTCTGCCAGATAAAATTTGCCGCCAGCTCTGCGTCGTCATGCGCCGCAGGATAAGTATGTTCAGGCGCTAAACGATACTGAACCGCAATCACCCGGCAGCCACTGTAATAAGCAAGCTGACGCAGCTGATTTTCATGCGTTGCAAAACCGCCACTGACAAAACAACCACCGTGATAATAGATAACGGTAGGCAGTGCGCCTTCTGCATTCAGCGGCGAGAAGATGCGTAACGAGATGCCGTCGATAACCACATCCTCAACCTCTGCACGTGGCTCAATATCACCCGCTAAAACCGTGCTGGCGATATATCCGGCGCGGCGCTGTGCAAAAGTCTGACTGCGCGACGACGGGCGACCTGCAGCGATGAAGTCATTAACAAGCGCGGCGATTGCGGGTTCCAGTGCCATGAAGAATTTTCCTGATTTGGGGGTGGGTAATTATTACATCAGTGTAAATCGCATGAGAGGGGGTGGAAAGTGCACAAAAAGCCCAAATGAACTGATTTTAGACATAAAAAAAGCCACCCGCAGGTTAATGCCGGTCACTTAAGGTGACCGGCATTGTTTTTTAAGGGATATTTCGACCTTTTTTCTCTCACTTCCCTGACATATTCACGCTCACGTCTCGAGGGCAGTTTTAGCATCGCTGCGTTGCTGTAAAAATGCTTCAGATGACCCGGGATGGCTCCCGCTGATGCCCACGGCA